>JBIQMK010000182.1:0-7014 GCA_044463365.1 Rhodanobacter sp.
CTGACCAGCCCGGAGATCAAGGCGTTTATCGAGCAGAAATATCACGGGGCCGTGCTACCCGCGTTCTGAACTTGATTCGTTCCTTCCCCCGTTCACGGGGGGAAGGTGCCCGATAGGGCGGATGGGGGCCAGCCAGGGCGACTGACACGACGCTGGGAAAGCACGAAGAGCGCCCCCTTCAGCCCTTCGGGCAGCTTCCCCCGTTCACGGGGGAAGCAAGCATCGGGGTTGCCGGGAATCTCGATGGGAAAGATAAAGCCTCAGCCTTGCGTATCGGGTATCTCGAACACCTGGCGCAGGTACGCCACATAGGCCGGGTCCTCGCACATGTTCTTGCCGGGCGAGTCGCTGAGCTTGGCCACGGGTTGGCCGTTGCAGCGGATCATCTTGATCACGAACTGCAGTGGCTCCGGGCCCACGTCGTTGGTGAGATTGGTGCCCACGCCGAAGGCCAGCTGGCAGCGGCCACGGAAATGCGCGTAGAGCTGCATCACCCTGGGAATGTCGAGGCCGTCACTGAACACCAGCACCTTGCCGCGCGGATCGACGCGGTTGGCCTGGTAGTGGGCCAGCACTTTCTCGCCCCAGTCGAACGGGTCGCCCGAATCGTGGCGGGTGCCATCGAACAGCTTGCAGAAGTACATGTCGAAATCGCGCAGGAAGGCATTGAGGCCGTAGACATCCGACAGCGCGATGCCCAGGTCGCCGCGGTATTCCTTCGCCCATGCCTCCAGCGCCGCCACCTGCGAGTCGCGCAGCCGCGGCCCCAGCGCCTGGTGCGCCTGCAGGTACTCGTGCGCCAGCGTGCCCAGCGGGGTGAGGTCGAGCTTGCGCGCCAGCCACACGTTGCTGGTGCCCGCCAGCTGGGCGCCCAGATCCCGCTTGAGCGTGGTCACCACCTCTTCCTGCCACACCCGCGAATAGCGCCTGCGGGTGCCGTAGTCGGCGATGCGGCAATCGGCGTAATCGGGGTTGTCGCGCAGCAGGGCGATTTTTTCCTGCAGCCGCCGGCGTCCCTCACCCAGGTCCAGGCCGGCGCTGGTGCGGCGGAAGTACACCTCGTTGACGATCGCCAGCAGCGGCACTTCGAACAGGATGGTGTGCAGCCAAGGGCCGCGGATGCGGATCTCGATCTCGCCGTTGCCGGCCGCCGACGGCGCGATCTCCACGTACTTCTCGTTGAGCTGGAACAGGCCCAGGAAGTCGACGAAATCGCTCTTGATGAAACGCCAGGTGCGCAGGTACGCCAATTCATCGGGATGGAATCGCAACTGGCACAGCGCGGCCAGTTCAGTGCGGATCTCGTCGATGCATGACACCAGGTCGATGCCCGGGTTGCGGCACTTGAAACGATATTCGACCTGCGCCGCGGGATACTGGTGCAAAACCACCTGCATCATGGAGAACTTGTACAGGTCGGTGTCCAGCAGTGAATCGATGATCATCGGGTGCCCGGCGGGATTCGCGAATGCGTTTTGCCCATTATCCACGCTATGCGCGGATCGGTTTTTTTTGCGGAATTTTGTTTCGGGCAAAAAGAAACCCCATCAGCCAGGGGAGGACTGATGGGGTTTGTCAGGCTGGCCTCCAGGGGAGGAAGGGCCAGCCCCTCGGCGGCGGGATGTCGCTTGCCACCTCTGGTCGCCATCACGGCGATACACAACGTTAGTGTGGTCACGGTGGGGGTGGTTCAAGAGCTGCCTCATAACCGTTCAGGTTATCGACAGCTGGGAAACATCCACCTGGCCCCACTACTAAAATCGTCTGGCTATTTTATCGGAGTCCACCGTGAATTTTCTGCGATTTTTTGTCACAGGCCTGCTTGTTTTTCCATTGATGACGCAGGCCGCGGAGCTGCGGGTGGAGACAAACCATGGAAACACCGTCCATGACACGGAAACGTTGCTGCAGCGCCCCGACGTTCGCGCCATCACGATTCCCGACGACGTGGCTTTCCACCGCACCATGCATTATCGCGCCGTGCCGCTGACCGCCCTGCTGCCGGGCATCGGCGTCGGCGACCATCTGCAGTTCACCGCGCTGGACGGGTTCGTGGCGGAAATCCCGGCGGCCCTGTTGCTGCGAGGTGGCGGCAGCGAAGCCTGGCTGGCGATCGACGACCCGGCCCATCCGTGGCCGGCGTTGGACGGAGGCCATGGCAGTGCCGGACCGTTCTATGTCGTCTGGACCCAGCCCCGCGCCGGCAACATCAATCCCGAACAATGGCCTTACCAGCTGGCGGCGATCCGCGTGTTGCCGGCCGCGGTCGTCAGGTTTCCCGCGATCCGGCCGGCCGGTACGCTGCCGGCGGACAGCGCCATCCGGCGCGGTTTCGCCGTGTTCCAGCGCACCTGTTTCGCTTGCCACACGCTCAATGGCGAAGGCGCCGCCACGCTGGGGCCGGATCTCAACCTGCCCTACAGCCCCACCGAATACCTGCGCGCCGACTTGTTGCGGAGTTTCATCCGCAACCCGCAATCGCTGCGGCAATGGCCGCAGGCACGGATGCCCGCGTTCAGCGAGAAGACGCTCCCGGACGCCGATCTGGACGCGCTGCTGGATTATCTGCGGCACATGGCCGAACGCAGGCGACAGGCGGAAAAATGAGTCGGGGGCGGTCCGTCCTGCGCGTCACTGACGGTGGTCGTGGTCACGGTGACGTCGATGCCCGTCCTGGCTTCCCCGATCGGAGCCGCCATGGTTTCGGCCCCGATCGCGGCGCTGGTCGCCGCGATGGTCGTGGCGGCGGTCGCCGCCATAGGAATGACCGCCATGCCATCGAGCGCGGTCATCGTGACGATATCGCGCACCCCCATACCATGTGCGACTGATGCCGATACTCACGCCAGGCGCGTAGCCGTAGCCGTAGCAACAACCGTCATAACCGTAGTAGCCCGGCGCTCCGTAATAGCCGTCGTCGTACACGGGGGCGCTGCGGCCATAGTAGACGTCACCCTGGTAGCCGTTGTTGCGCACGTAGCTGTAGTCAGGGTCGTAGTAGCAGCCGGAAAGCGACACCGCCGCAACCAGCCCCAGGATGGCGATTCGGCGTTTCATGAGCGGTCTCCGCGGGAACGATGCCCCACGCTAGACCGCGACGGTTGAACCCGTACTGAGCCGCGGGACGTGCGGCGCATGTATGCCGCACTCCCCGCTTGCCTGGCACGCGCCGGGGGATGCCTCAGCTTTTGCGCTTGCCCAGGTCATTGCGCGGCGCCGGCAGCGTATGGCTGTCGGCCACGTCGCCGTTGCTGGCCATGTCGCCGGATACGGGAGGATGCATGCCCGCATTGCCGCCATGCGATTGCGGGTCGGCGTCCGGCCAGGTCGGCCCCTGGCGCACACGTTCGTGCTTCACCTCCAGCAAGGCCTGGATGTGCGCCACGGCCTCCTCCGGGCTGATGTGCTTGACCGGAACCTCGACGGCCTCGGGCCGCTGCGGGGCCTTCGTATCCTGCGGCTTGGCCGACGACGCTTTCACGGGCGGTTTCGCGGCAGCAGGGCGGGCCGCTGGCGTGCCGGCCTTCTTCGCCACGGGCCGCTGCTCGGCGATTTTTCGGGCGGCCGACTTGCGTGGCGCGGCTTTCGCGGGCGTAGCCGCCGGACTGCCGGCCTTGCGCGCGGCGGCCTTTTTCGGTGCCGCCTTCTTGGCGGCGGGACGTTTTGCCGAAGCCCGCTTCGCGGTCGCCTTCCGGGCTTCGGCCTGCCGGGCCGCCGTGAGCTGGGCGCGTGTCTTTTTCACCGCCGCCTTCTTCACCGCCGTCTTTCTTGCCGCCGCCTTCTTCGCCGCGGTTTTCCTGACGGCGGTTTTCTTTGCCGCCGGCTTCTTGGCGACAGCCTTCTTGGCGACAGCCTTCTTCGAGGCGGCCTTCCTGGTCGGGCTCTTCTTTGCCGCCGACTTCTTTACGGCGGATTTTTTTGCCGTCGAACGGGCCGCCGAAGTACCGCCCGCCGCCGACTTGCGCGATGCCGTCTTGCGGCCAGCGCTGCCTGGCGCCGCCTTCGATGCCGCCTTCTTGCTGGTAGGTGTCTTCTTTGCCGCGGACTTCTTCGCAGCCGACTTGCGGGTCATAGCCATGCGTGGTTTCTCCTGCGGTTTGATCGATGGACCGCAACCAGTATGCACGCCAACGCCGTGACAGGCACCTGAAGTCGTCGCCTGCGTTCACCCTCAGAACGAGGGATGGAGCAGCTGATTGAGGAAATACGGCAGCACGCGACCATCCATCAGCAAGGTGAATATCACCCCGTACGCCGCGCCCCACAGGTGCGCGCTGTGGTTGACGTTGTCCTGGCCGCGGCGATCCATGTAGATGGAGTACGCCGTATACAGCACGGCATAGACGATCGCCGGCATCGGCACCACCAGCACCAGGATGCGCTGCCACGGCGCCAGCAGGATGAAGGCGAACAGCACCGCCGACACGGCGCCGGACGCGCCCAGGCTGCGGTAATTCGGGTCGCCACGATGCTTGAGGTAGGTCGGCAGGATCGAGAACACCAGCCCGCCGATATAGAACAGCACGAAACCGAAGCTGCCCAGGCGCTGGGCGAAAAAGCCCTCCATCACCCGCCCGAAGAAGAACAGCGTGAACATGTTGAACAGCAGGTGCCCGAAATCCGCATGCACCAGGCCGTAGGTCACCAGTCGGTAGTACTCGCGCTGACGGGCGACGGCCGGCGGCCACAGGATCAGGTCGTTCATCAGGCGCGGGTTCCTGAACGCAAGGTACGAAACCACGCAGGTGATGGCGATGATGATCAGGGTGATAGGCATGAAAGTGTCCGGTACGAGGAAACAAAGCCGGCATCTTGGCGACAGCCGCCCCGCTTGTCGAATGGCGCCAGGGCAGCGCACCATCCGCCTCGCTGTCGCGCGGGGCCGGGCGTGGTTATGATGCGCGATGGTTCACCGGCGGTCGATACGATGAGTGTTTTGCGTTACCTGCATATGGACGTCTTTGCGGCCACTCCCGGTGGCGGCAACCACCTGGGCGTGGTCGTGGGCGCGGACGACTGGAGCACCGCGGAGATGCAGCGCTTCGCGCGTTGGACGGCGCTGGTCGAAACCACCTTCCTGCTGCCGCCGACCGCGCCGGATGCCAGCTATCGCGTGCGCATTTTCATGCCGCACAAGGAGATCCCGTTTGCTGGCCATCCCAGCGTCGGCAGCGCCCACGCCGTGCTGAGCTGCGGGTTGGCGACACCGCGTGATGGAATCCTGTGGCAGGAATGCGGCGCCGGCGTGCTGCCGATCCGGGTCGAGGGCCACGGCGCCGAGCGAGAGCTGCTGTTGCAGTCGCCGCCGTCGCGGATCGTGGTCACCGGCCATGAAGCGCATCCGCTGCTGGCAGCGGCGCTCGGCGGTGTCCGGCCGGGCGCATTGCCATCTGCCCTGATCGACGGCGGCCGCCGCTGGTGGCTGGCCGAGCTGGCCGACGAGGCGAGCCTGCGCGCATGGCAACCCGACCACGCGGCGATCGGCGCCTTGGCCCAGGCCAGCGACAGCATGGGATTGTGTGTTTTCGCACGCAGCGCGCACGCCGATTACCAGTTGGCGGTGCGTGCCTTCCCCGCCGGCGTGGGTGTGGTGGAAGACCCCGCATCCGGCGCCGCCAACGGCCTGATCGCGGCCTACATCGCCCACGCCGAACCGCACGGCCTGCTGTCGCACGGTTACCGTGTCAGCCAGGGGCGCGAAGTGGGGCACGATGCGCGGCTGGTGGCGCGCATCGACGGTGCAACCACCTGGATCGGCGGGCGCAGTCACACGGTGGTGGATGGCAGCCTGGACTGGATCACCCGCGATGAGTCCGAGGCGCGTGTCGTGGAGGCATCGGCGGAGTTGCTTGCCACATTTGGGTGAGCGGCTCTTCCGCAAGATCGAGAGCGCCCTCATCCGCCCTGTCGGGCACCTTCTCCCGCAAGCGGGAGAAGGAAAGCTTCGGGAGTCGTTTCGCGATTAGCCCTGTCCAGCTTGGTCGAGATGCGCGCGGCGGGCGGCCACCAGCGACAGCGCCGACCAGTCCAGCTCGGCGTCGCCACCCGCCAGGGCCTCCAGCAGGCTGTCGCGTAGCACGCCGGCGAACGGCAACGGTACGCGGGCGGTCTCGCCGGCCGCCAACGCCAGCCCCACGTCCTTCAGGCCCAGCGGCAGGGTGAAGCCGGCGGGCTTGAACCGTTGCTCGGCAATCAGCTTGCCGTAGCCTTGGTAGGCCGGCGCGGCGAACAGGGTCTGGGTCATCAGGTCCAGGAAATCGGCGGCGCTGACGCCGTGGGCGCGGGTCAGCGCGGTGGCCTCGGCCATGCTCTCGATTGCCGCGGCCAGCATGAAATTGCCGGCGATCTTGGCGACGTTGGCGCGTCGCGGCGCCTCGCCCAGCGGCCACAGGCGGGCGGCCATTGCCTCCAGCACCGGCCGCACGCGCTCCACCGCCGTGGTCTTGCCGGCCACCAGCATGTTCAGCTGCGCGGCGGCGGCCGCATCCGGCCGGCCAAACACCGGCGCGGCGACATAACCGAGCCCGCGCTTTTCATGCTCAGCGGCAAGCTCTTCGGCCAGCGCCACCGAGATCGTGGCGTGGTTCACGTGCACCGTGCCGGCATCCATCGCATCGAGCAGGCCGCTGTCGAGAAACACTTCGCGCACCGCCGCGTCATTGGCCAGCATGCTGCACAACACCTCGCCCTGGGCGGCGCGATCCGCCGTTCGCGCCGCCTTGGCGCCCAGCGACACCAACGGCGCGGTGGCCTCGGGCGTGCGGTTCCATACCGTCAACGCATGGCCGGCGGCCTGCAGGTTGCTGGCCATGGCGCTGCCCATCGCGCCCAATCCGATAAATCCCACTTTCATAAACGTCCTCGACAAGCATGGCCGCGCAGTGAATCACGGCCGGCGTTCAGCCCATGCGAAAGCTGGCGGCTACGCCACCGCGCCCGCCGCCTGTCCCGACGCCCACGCCCACTGGAAGTTGTAGCCGCCCAGCCAGCCGGTCACGTCCACCACCTCGCCGA
>JBIQMK010000183.1:0-7004 GCA_044463365.1 Rhodanobacter sp.
GCCGACCGGGCCGATCGACAAGCTGGCCGGCCTGGTGGTGAAGGCCAACGGCAAGACGCTGCCGTGGAAGCGCGACACGGTGAATGTCTACGCCTTCCACGTCGATGTGCCCACCGGTGCCAGCAGCGTGGAAGTGGCGTTCCAGTTCCTCTCGCCGCAGGACAGGGATCAGGGCCGCGTGGTGATGACGCCGGAAATGCTGAACCTGCAGTGGAACGCCAGCTCGCTGTATCCGGCCGGCTACGCCACCAAGGGGATCACCGCCAAGGCCAGCGTGAAATTCCCCGCCGGATGGCAGTTCGGCAGTGCGCTGGAGGTGGCGTCGCGTGACGGCGACACCGTGCACTTCAAGCCGATCAGCTACGACAACCTGGTCGATTCGCCGATCTACGCGGGCAAGTATTTCAAGCGCGTCGATCTGGATCCGGGTGCCAAGGTGCCGGTGCATCTCAACATCGTGGCCGACGCGCCGAAGTATCTGGAGATCACGCCGGAGCAGCTGAAAGTGCATCGCAACCTGGTGCAGCAGATGTACAAGCTGTACGGCGCGCGCCACTACGACCACTACGATTTCCTGTTCTCGCTGAGCGACAAGATGAGCGGCAACGGCCTGGAGCATCACCGCTCCAGCGAGAACGGCGTGGGCACCGGCTACTTCACCGAGTGGGACAAGAACGTACTGGACCGCGACCTGCTGCCGCACGAGTTCAACCACTCGTGGGACGGCAAGTACCGCCGCGGCGCCGACCTCACCACGCCCAGCTTCAACGTGCCGATGGAGGATTCGCTGCTGTGGGTGTACGAAGGCCAGACCCAGTTCTGGGGCTTCGTGATGGCGGCGCGCTCGGGCCTGTGGAGCGAAGCGCAGACGCGCGACGCGCTGGCCGAAGTGGCGGCGCGCTATGACCGCGGCCGCCCGGGCCTGGCCAGCTGGCGCAACCTGCAGGACACCACCAACGACCCGATCATCGCCCAGCGCGCGCCGCTGCCGTACCGCAACTACCAGGCCAGCGAGGACTACTACTCCGGCGGCCAGATGATCTGGCTGGACGTGGACGCCAAGCTGCGCGACCTCAGCCGCGGCAAGCACTCCATCGACGATTTCGCCAAGGCTTTCTTCGGCATGAACGACGGCGACTGGGGCGTCAACACCTACGTGTTCGAGGATGTGGTCAAGACCCTCAACGACATCCAGCCGTACGACTGGAGCAGCTACCTGCGCACGCGGCTGGACGGCCATGGCCCGCTCATCGGCGGCGTCGAGGGTCACGGCTGGAAGCTGATCTACAACGACAAGCCGTCCGATGCGGTCAAGGCCATCGAGGCACGCCGGCATTCGGCCGACCTCACCTATTCGATCGGCTTGTCGATCGGCAAGGGCGGCGCCATCGGCGACGTGCTGTGGGACAGCCCCGCGTTCAAGGCCGGCATTTCCCCCGGCATGACCGTGGTGGCGGTCAACAACCATGAGTACGATGCCGACGCGCTGAAGGACGCGGTCACCGCCGCGGCGAAGGACAAGAACCAGCCGGTGGAATTGCTGGTGAAAAACTTCGACGAGTACAATACCGTGCGCATCGACTACCACGGCGGCCTGAAGTACCCGCACCTGGTACGCGACGACAGCAAGCCGGACACGCTGGGCAAGCTGCTCAAGGCGCGCTGAAGGTCGTGCTTCGCTTCCCCCGCGTAGCGGGGGAAGCTGCCCGGAGGGCTGAAGGGGGCCTTTCGCCTCTGAGCACAAGGTCAAGAGCGCCCCCATCCGCCTTCGGCACCTTCCCCCGCGAGCGGGGGAAGGAAAATCCGGTGCCTGTGCCTGTGGCGGTGTCGCTTGCGCGTTGCAGCCGCTAAACCGACAGCGTGCGTCCCCCATCCACGCGCAACACCTGCCCGGTCACGAACGGCGCATCGCGCAACAGCCACAGCACCGCGCTGGCCACGTCTTCGGGCGTGCCGGCGCGTTGCATGGGCGTACGCGCCAGCAAGGCCTGTTGATCGTCATAAGGCTTGCCGTCGCTCGGCCACATGACGGCGCCGGGTGCCACGCCGTTGACGCGTACCAGCGGTGCCAGATCCAGCGCCAGCGAACGCGTCATCGCCGCCAGCGCGGCCTTGGCCATGCAGTACAACGGGTGATTCGCCAATGGTCGCTCGGCATAGATGTCCAGCAGGTTCACGATGCCGCCGCGGGCCTCGCGCAACGCGGGCATGGCTGCCTGGCTGAGGAAGAACGGCGCCTGCGCGTTGGAGGCGAACAGCTCATTCCATTGCGCCGGCGTGGCCTCGCCCACGGGGGTGGGATAGAACGCGGAAGCGTTGTTGACCAGCGCATCGAGCCGACCGTAATGCGCCAGCAACGACTCGACCAGCGCGGGCAGCGCGGCGGTATCGGCAAGCTCGCCCTGCAGCAGCAAGGTGCTGCCTGCGCGTTGCCGTTCCAGCGTTTCGGCCAGCGCGGTGGCCTCGGTGGCGGAGTGGCGATAGTGCAGCGCCACGTCGTAGCCGGCCGCATGCAGCGTGTGCGCGATCACCGCGCCCACGCGGCGGGCGGCGCCGGTGATCAGGGCGACGGGTCGGTCAGAGCGTGGTTTCATGGGTGGGTTCCGAAGCGATTCGACGCACAGCTTGCCGCAAAGCTTCGCCGGGCGTCACCGCCACGCCGCAGGCAAGCTCATTCCGACTTGGGCTTGCGCGGTTTCCGGCTGACCGTCCTGTGCGCGGCGTCGGCCGCCTTGCGCGCGGTGCCCGCCACCTTGCGTGCGGCGCCGACGACGGACTTGGCCCCGGTGCCGCGCGACGGTTTTACTTTCGGCTTGGCCGGCGCGGCGCCATCACCGTCATCAGCCTCACCTTCGTTGGCGATCTCGCTCTCGAACATCTCGATTGCGGTTTGCGCCACTTGTCCCGTGTCGTAGTACGCATACGCACCCACGCCCAGCGCGCCGATCACCGGCAGCCAGCGCGAGATGCCCTTGTTCAACGTGCGCTGGGTGATCTTGGCCCCCACCTGGCGTGCCACCCGCTGCGCCACGCTGTGCGACATGCGGCGGAACACCAGCCGGTCGCCCATGCGCACCACCAGGTCGCGGAACGCCTGCGCGGCCGTGTGCCGGAACAGGCACCACAGCATCTGCTCGCGTCCCAGCGTGGCGTGCCGACCGTAGGCGGCGGCAATGTCGCTGACCATCTGGCCCTGGATTTTCCAGATCGCCACCAGCTCCGGCAGGAGGGTCAGCCAGCCCAACGGACCGGGCGGCAAGGCCAGCGAACCGGCCGCCAGCGCCGCGCGCTGGGCTGCGCGGGTGGCGAGCTTGCGTGCCTCGCTGTCCGGGTCGGTGCTGTGGCCGATGCGGCTCGACGGCACCTGGCTGACGAAGTCCAGCACGGCCTGCGCGATGCGGCCGTGGTCGGTGGGCATCAGGGTGGCGGGAACGTTTTCGCTGCGACTTGGCATGCGGACTCCGTGGCGGCGTGCCGGTGTGGACGCACTCACTCGCAGTGTAGGCACGCGACGTGAAGCGCGGGTGGCGCCACGGGTCCGTAAGAGCGACTTCAGTCGCGACGCTTCTGGTTCAGCCGAAAGGCATCGCGACTGAAGTCGCTCCCAGCCCGTGACTTGCGGCAGGGGCGCGCTTGCGATGAAATAGATATGTTATAACATAACAATACATCCTCCCGTCCCACTGGAATCCCTGATGAAACCTTCCCTGCTCGCCGCGAGCCTTGCCCTCGTGCTGGCCGCGCCGTCCACCGACGTTCTTGCGGCCGATGCGCCTGCGGTAACCGCGCTGCCCCAGGAGAGCGATGCGCAGAACCTCAGCGTCATCGACGTGTCGGCCGCGCTGGACCAGGCGCGCAACGCGTTGTCGCCCGACACCGGCAGCAGCCAGTACGTGATCGACCATAAGGCCATCGCGCAATTGCCGCTGGGCGCATCCACGCCGATGAACCAAGTGCTGCTGCAGGCGCCCGGTGTGGTGCAGGATTCCTACGGCGGCCTGCACGTGCGCGGCGATCATGCCAACCTGCAATACCGCATCAACGGCGTGATCATTCCCGAGTCGATCTCCGGCTTCGGCCAGACCCTGGACACGCGCACGATCCAGACCGTGAAACTGCTCGACGGCGCGCTGCCGGCGCAGTACGGCCTGCGCACGGCGGCGGTGGTCGACATCACCACCCGCAGCGGCCATGACCTTGGCAACGGCGGCAGCGTGGGCATCACCGGCGGCTCGTTCGGCACGCTCAATCCGAACGCCTCGATCTGGGGCAATGCCGATCGCTGGAGCTGGTTTTTCACCGGCAACTACATGGAGAACGACGCCGGCATCGAAAACCCCACCGCCAGCCGCAAGCCCATCCACGACCACACCAACCAGGCGCGCGGCTTTGGCGACATCAGCTACCTGGTCAACGACAGCACCCGCCTCAGCTTCCTGTTCGGCGTCAGCAACAACCGCTTCGAGATCCCCAACAACCCGGGCCAGCAACCGGCGTTCGGCTACCTCGACACGGTGGATTTCAATTCGGCCGACCTGAACGAGCGCCAGCGCGAAAACACCCGTTTCGGCGTGCTGGCCCTGCAAGGCACGCTGGGGGCGACCAACTACCAGGTGTCGCTGGGCCAGCGCTACACCAGCGTGGCGTACAGCCCGGACCGGATCGGCGAGCTGATGTTCAACGGTGTCGCTTCAGACGTCGGCCGCAGCAACCGCGCCAGCACCTTGCAGGCCGATTTCGCCATGCCGATGGGCAGCAGCCACACCTTGCGTTATGGCCTCTACGGCAGCTTCGAGCGCGCCGCCAGCGGCAACGATGCGTGGGTGTTTCCCGCCGATGCCGATGGCAACCAGGCCAGCACCACGCCGCTCAACATTCTCGACAACAGCCGTCTCATCGCCAAAACCTGGTCCGCCTACGTGCAGGACGAATGGAGCATCGGCGAGGACTGGACGCTGAACTACGGCCTGCGCGGCGACCAGTACCGGCTGACCCGCACCGAGAGCCAGTTGAGCCCGCGCCTGGGCGTGGTGTGGCAGGCCAGCGACAGCACCGTGGTGCATGCCGGCTATGCGCGCTACTTCACGCCGCCGGCCACCGAGATGATCGCCAGCAGCAACATCGCCAAGTTCGATGGCACCACCAACGCGGTGGCCGACAGCGGCAACAACACGCCGCTGGCCGAGCGCTCGGACTATTTCGATGCCGGCATCCAGCAGAGCATCGGCACGGCCTGGACCCTCGGCGTGGACGCGTACTACCGCAAGGTGCGGCGGCTGCAGGATGAAGGACAGTTCGGCTCGGCGCTGGTCTATTCCACCTTCAACCTGGCCGACGGCCGCGTGAAGGGTGTGGAATTCACCGCCAATTACGCGCAGGGGGCGCTGTCGGCGTACTTCAACGCCTCCCTGGGCAAGGCCATGGGCAGGCGCATCATCACCAGCCAGTACAACTTCGATCCGGCTGACCTGGCCTACATCGACAACCACTGGATACTGCTGGATCACGACCAGAAGCTGACCTCGTCCGGCGGCATCAACTATGCGCTGGACGATCGAACGAAGGTCGGTGCCGATTACCTGTTCGGCAGCGGCCTGCGCAAGGATGGCGACGTGCCGAACGGCGCCTCGCTGCCGGCGTATTTCCAGCTGAACCTCAACGTCTCGCACGACTTCATGCTGGGCCACAGCGGCAAGCTGCATACGCAACTGGCGTTGCTCAACGCGCTCGACCGCAGTTACGCGCTGCGCGACGGCAGCGGTATCGGCGTCGGCGCGCCGCAGTTCGCCCCGCGCCGTGGCGTCTACCTCAGTGTGCAAAAGGATTTCTGAGGGCCGGGAATAGGGAATGGGGAATCGGGAATGGCAGGAGCGGTGGGCCGTATCCACTATGCTTGCGGCGCTATCACCACCCGTCAAAGCCGATGCCTTCCCGACTCCCCGAACCCAGCGCCGACGAGCGCGCGCATTCCGAGCACCTGCTGCAGCTGCTGTGCGAGATGATCGCCTCGCACGGGCCGATGCCGTTCTCGCAATACATGGAGCGCTGCCTGTACGCGCCGGGGTTGGGCTACTACAGCGCCGGCCGCACCAAGTTCGGCGCCGCCGGCGACTTCGTCACCGCACCCGAGCTGGGGCCGCTGTTTGCGCGTTGCGTGGTCCACGCATTGCAGCCCACGCTGGTGTCGCTGGGCGACGAGGCGGATTTCCTGGAGCTGGGTGGCGGCAGCGGCGCGTTTGCCGAAGCGGCCCTGCTGGCCTTCGCCGACAGCGGCACATTGCCGCGGCATTACCTGATCCTGGAGCCCAGCGCCGACCTGCGCGAGCGCCAGCGCGAACGCCTGGCCACCAGCTTGCCGGCCGAGCTCAACGCCCGGGTGCGCTGGCTGGATCGTCCGCCCGAGCAGGACTGGCGCGGCGTGCTGTTCGCCAACGAGGTGATCGACGCGCTGCCGGCCACGCGTTTCACGCTGCGCGACGGCGAGGTGTACGAGGAATACGTGGCGCTCGATGGCGAGGGCCGCCTGATGCGTGTCGATCGTCCTGCCGATGCACTGGTCAGTGGCGCCGTGCGCCACGTGGAGCGTGATATCGGCAACGAGTTCCCCGCCGGCTACCGCTCGGAAATCCTGCCGCAGCTGCCGTACTGGATCCAGGCCGTGGCCGGTTCGCTGGTGGCGGGGCTGATGCTGTTCATCGACTACGGCTACGTGCGCCGCGAGTTCTACCTGCCGCAGCGCGACGACGGCACGCTGATGGCGCATTACCGCCACCACGCCCACAACGATCCGCTGTACCTGCCGGGCCTGAACGACCTCACCGCCTCGGTCGATTTCACTGCGCTGGCCGAGGCCGGCAACAGCGCCGGCTTCTCCGTGGCCGCCTACCTGCCGCAAGCGCAGTTCCTGATCGGCGCCGGGCTGCAGGCCATCTTCGAGCGCGAGCAGGCGCAAGCCGCGGACGAACACGCGCGCTACCGCCTGTCGCAGCAGGTGAAGACCCTGA
>JBIQMK010000184.1:0-6957 GCA_044463365.1 Rhodanobacter sp.
ACAGCTTCACCGTGACGCCAAACAGCAATGCGCAGGGCGACAACAGCAACGCGCTGATGCTGGGCAAGGTGGCCAACCTGGGCGTACTCAACGGCGGCGTCACCAGCGTGGGCGGCGCCTACAGCCAACTGGTGAGCCAGGTCGGCAGTGCCGGCGCGGTGGCCAAGGATGAGCAGACCACGCAAACAGCCGTCTATAACCAGGCGTACGGATCGCAGCAAGGCATCTCGGGCGTGAACCTCGACGAGGAGGCCGCCAACCTGGTGCGTTACCAGCAGGCCTATCAGGCGTCGGCGCAAATCATCACCACCGCCAACAGCATGTTCACCGCGCTGCTCAGCGCCGTGCAGGGGTAAGCCATGCGAGTTTCCACCAGCTGGATGCAGCAACAATCGATCGGCAGCATGATGGATCGGCAGAGCGACCTGTCCAACATCAGTACGCAGCTGAGCACGGGCAAGCGCATCAACCAGCCCTCCGACGACCCGGTGGGCGCCGCGCGCGCGCTGGACCTCACCCATCTCGGTGCCGATGCCGCGCAATACCAGCGCAACATCACCTCGGCCAATGCGAGGCTGGGGCTGGAAGACCAGAGCCTGTCCAACATCACCAACGTGCTGGGTCGCGTGCGCACGTTGCTGCTGCAGGCAGCCAACGGCACCCAGACCGACGAGACCCGCGGCGACATCGCCGCCGAGATGGTGCAGCTGCGCCAGCAGTTGCTGGGCCAGGCCAAC
The DNA here is from genome assembly GCA_044463365.1 of Rhodanobacter sp. GTDB lineage: Bacteria > Pseudomonadota > Gammaproteobacteria > Xanthomonadales > Rhodanobacteraceae > Rhodanobacter. Next base: position 738 of record JBIQMK010000184.1, read on the forward strand.
AGCAAGGACGGCCAGGGCGACTACATCTTTGCCGGCAACCGCACGGGTACGGAACCTTTCGCCTCGCAGGGTGGCGGCGTCGCCTACGTGGGTGACGACGGGCAGCGCATGGTCGCCGCCGGTCCCGGCCTGCAGGTCGCCACCGGCGATCCGGGCAGCGCGGTGTTCGGCGACATTCCCACCGGCAACGGCAAGTTCGCGATCGGTGCCAATGCGGCCAACACCGGCAGCGTGGTGGCGGGCAGCACTACGGTGAGCGATCCCAACGCCGCTCCCCCGGCGTGGGATGGCGGCAGCTACAGCATCGTGTTCACCGCGGCCGACACGTACGAAGTGCAGGACGGTCTTGGCACCGTGCTGGACAGCGGCAGCTACGACCCGCAGAAGGGCGGCAGCATCACCTTCCGCGGCGCGCAGGTCGCTTTCCAGGGCACGCCCGACGTGGGCGACAGCTTTGCGCTGGGCGCGTCGCAATCGCAAAGCGTGTTCGCCACGCTGGACAACATCATCAATGTGCTGCAGACGCCCAATGGTGGCGACAGCAGGATGCAGAACGCGATCAACACCCAGTTTTCCAATCTTGACCAGGCCATCGACAACATCACGCGCACCCGCGGCAAGGTGGGTGCACGGATGAATGCGTTGGACCAGCAAGCGGGGCTCAACGACGACTTGAGCCTTCAGTACAAGAGCGCGCTTTCAGACGTGCAGAGTGTCAATTACTACGACGCAATCAGCCAGCTGGGCGCGCAAACCACCGCGTTGCAGGCTGCGCAGCAGACCTTTACCAAGGTGCAAGGGTCAAAATTATTTGATTATTTGCGTTGACAAGACTCAAGTTCCGATTAGTCGAGTCGAAACACTGAACAAGGCGGAGGCATTCACGAGTGAATCCCCGTCCGATTGTCTGGGCCGGCCATCGTCGGCACACAACCCCGATTCGGAGATACTTCCATGGTCATGAGCGTCAACACCAACATCAGCTCGCTGAATGCCCAGAACAACCTGGCCAAGTCGCAGAGCAAACTGTCCACCGCGATCGAGCGCCTGTCCTCAGGCATGAAGATCAACAGCGCGAAAGACGATGCCGCCGGCCTCGCCATTTCCACCCGCTTCACCACCCAGATCAACGGCCTGAACCAAGCCGTGGCGAATGCCAACGACGGCATCTCGCTGGCGCAGACGACCGAGTCGGCGCTGAACGAGGTGACCAACAACATGCAGCGTATCCGTACGCTGGCCGTGCAGTCCGCCAACGCCACCAACTCCGACAGCGACCGCGCCGCGCTCGATGCCGAAGTGCAGCAGCGTCTGGCGGAAATCACCCGTATTTCGCAGCAGACCACGTTCAACGGCCGCCACGTGCTGGACGGCACCTTCGGCAGCGCCGCGTTCCAGATCGGCGCCAACGTCGGCGAGACGATTTCGGTGAACCTGAGCCAGGGCGCCGGCGCCTCGCAGGTCGGCCAGATCGCCCAGTCCGCGTCCGCCGACATCAGCAGCAAGTTCGCCAGCGCCGCGGGCCTGACCCTGGCGGCTGGTGACCTGACCATCGACATGGGTGCGGGCGGCGGTGCCGTCAGCGTGGCCGCCGGCAACTTCACCGATGCTGCCAGCCTGGTCGCCGCCATCAATACCGCTGCCGGTTCCACCGTTGCCGCGGTGGCGGGCAACGAAATCGCTTTCACCAACAGCACGGGTAACGCCATCACCATTGGTGGTACTGCCAATCCGCTGGGCATAACGACCGTTAACGCCCAGTCGTCCACCGGCGGTGTGACCACCAACGGTTCGGCCGATACGAGCGGCTTGTCGGCATTCACGGTTGACGTCACCAACACGCTGTCCGTGGGTGCCACGGCGGTTGCTGCGAGCGCATACGCTGATGCTGGCGCGTTGGCCGCCGCCATCAACGCGGCATACGACACCGAAACCGGCACCACGGGACATCAGTTCGCGACCGTCGTCGGCAGCGAAATTCACTTCGACAACGCGACGACCAGCGCGATCGCGTTGACCGGCGCGGGCACGTTCAGCAGTGTGGTGCCGGCGAGCGTTGACGGCGCCACGACGAGCCCGGTGGTGAACACCCCCGGAAGCGCCACCACCACCGGCGTCAACACGGCTGTAACTGCCGCTGCCGGTACCGACCTGTCGCTCTCGAGCGGCGACCTGACCATCAATGGCACCGACATGGCCGGTACCTACAAGGATGCGCAGTCGCTGGTCGATGCGATCAACAGCAAGGGCATCGCGGGTGTCTCGGCTTACTACGACAGCGACACCAAGTCGGTTCACCTGAACTCGCAGGATGCCCTGACCGTCAATGGCGCCAAGTCCGGCGCAGGCGAGCTGGGCTTCAGCGGCGCGGGCGCCACGCCCATCGCCGTCGGCAGCGACCTGGCCCACAGCAACGTGAACACCGTGGCCGGCGCCAACGACACCATCAGCCGCATCGATGCCGCGCTTGGCAAGATCAGCTCGATGCGCAGCGACCTGGGTGCGGTGCAGAACCGCTTCAGCTCCACCATCGCCAACCTGCAGACCATCTCGCAGAACCTGTCTGCCTCGCGCAGCCAGATCCAGGATGCGGACTTCGCGGCCGAAACGGCCAACATGTCCAGCGCCAACATCCTGCAGCAGGCTGGTGTCTCGGTGCTGGCCCAGGCCAACGCCACGACCCAGAGCGTGCTGAAGCTCCTGCAGTAACGTCAAACAGGAACGGCCGCGATGGGCGCGGCCGTTCCCTCTGATTTCAAGGAAGCCCGAACATGGCGATTACCGTCAATTCCACGACACCCACTTCCGGTCTGCTGACCGCGATGGGCGTTGGTTCGGGCCTCGACGTCGACGGTCTGGTCACCAGCCTGGTCAACGCAAAGAAGGCACCGCAACAAAACCAGATCACCGATCAGGCCGCTACCGCCAACACCCAGCTCTCCGGGCTTGGCCAGATCAGCGCGGCGCTCTCCGCCCTGCAGTCGGCGATGGCGTCGATCAGTGATGGCAGCGCTTTCAGCGCTCGCTCCGTCAACAGCAGCGACACCGACATATTGAGTGCCACCGCCTCCGGCAAGGCGGTCGGGGGCAGCTACAAGATTGAAGTCACGCAACTGGCGAGCGCCCTCAAGGCGTCGTCCGGCGCGTTCGAGAAAAACAGCACCACGGTCGGCACGGGCACGCTCAGCATCACCGTGGGCGACAAGACGATGGATCTTTCCATCGACAGCAAGAACAGCTCGCTGGCATCGATCCGCGATGCGATCAACAAGGCCAGCGACAATCCCGGCGTCAGCGCCACCATCGTCAACGGTACCGATGGCGCGCACCTGGTGTTGAGCGGTACCCGCACCGGTGCGGCCAACGGCTTCACCGTCAGCAGCAGTGGTGGCGACGGCGGGCTTGCCGCGCTGAACTACGACGCGTCGGCCAGCACAGGCAATAGCCTCAGCGTGATTACCGCCGCCGCCGATGCGCTCTATACGATCGACGGCCTGGCTGCCAACAGCGCCGGCAACAGCATCAGCGACGCCATCGATGGACTCACGCTGAACCTCTCCGCGGTGGGAACCAGCACCGTCACCGTCGCCAACGATCCCTCCAAGGCCACCAGTGCGCTGACCAACCTGGTCAATACGTACAACAGCTTCGTGGGCATCTACCAGAACCTCACCAAGTACGACACCACCACCGGGACGGCCGGCGCCATGATCGGCGACGCCACGCTCAACGGCATCAAGAGCACGCTGACGCGCATCGTCGGCGGCAGTGCCAACGGTGCCAGCCTCTCGTCGATCGGCATCTCGCTGCAGGTGGATGGCACCCTGAAGCTGGACAACGACAAGCTGACCAAGGCGCTCGCCGATGGCGGCAAGCAGGTCAGCGACCTGTTCGGCGGCGACAACGGTTTCTCCAGGCAGCTTGGCGACCAGCTGGCCAGCTGGGTCGGCGACCATGGCGTGCTCGCCGGCCGCACCGACAGCATCAGCCAGCAACTGAAGGATCTCGGCACGCGGCAAACCGCGTTGAACGCGAGCATGGATGACCTCACCGCGCGCTACAAGGCGCAGTTCACTGCACTCGATACGTTGATGTCCAAGCTCAACAGCACCAGCACGTATCTGACGCAGCAGTTCGAAGCGCTCACCAACAGCAACAAGAAATAATCCACGGGAGACAGTGTCATGGGATTCGGCTACGGCGCAGGCGCCTACCAACAGATTCGCTCGCATGGCGGCGTGGAGTCGGCGGACCCGCACGGCCTGATCACGCTGCTGATGGACGGCGCGCTGGAGCGCCTCGTCAAGGCCCGCGCCCACATGATGCGCGGTGAAGTGGCGGCCAAGGGCGAAACCATCGGCCGCTGCATCGAGATCATCGGCGGCTTGCGCGACAGCCTCGACCCCAAGGTCGATCCGGCCAACACCAGCCGCCTCGACTCGCTCTACGAATACATGAGCCGCCGCCTGCTGCAGGCCAACCTGCGCGACGATGCCAGCCTCATCGACGAAGTCAGCAAGCTGCTGCAGCAAGTGCGCGACAGCTGGGTGCAGATTGCGCCGTCGGCCAACCAGCGCGCGGCCAGCGCGTGAGTGCCCCGGCCATGCCCAGCGAAAGCAGCATCGTCGACCAGGCACTGCAACTGACCCGCGACATGCTCGGTGCCGGCCAGGCGCAGGAATGGGAGCGGCTGGCCGCCCTGGAAGCCCAGCGCGATCCGTTGCTGCGTCGCGAGCATTCGGTCGACGTGGTCTACCAGCTGAGCGAAATCCTGGCTTGCGACCGCGAGCTGCGTGCCATGGTGCGCCAGGCCCGCGACGAAGCCGCCGCGCAATGGCAGCGCGAGAACGGTCGCGCGCGTGCGATCAGCGTATACGCGCAGGCGTAGGAATCGATTCCTCGATTGCCGCATTGACGGTGTTCGGCCCTTCGACTCCGGCCCTGCGGGCCTACGCTCAGGGAGATCGGCGGTAGGCGGTTGAACCAGGTTCTCCTCAACCGATCACACTGAGCGTAGGCCCGCAGGGCCGGAGTCGAAGTGAGCCGCGAGCCTGATGGGTTACCCGCTGTAGTTTGGGGCTCGAACCGGTATCCGCAGCCCCTGCCGCCGCTACACTCGCCCCACGCCACCATATGACCGGGGATTACGATGGACGCCAGCAGCTGGGACGAATTCGAGCAGCGCGTGAGCAGCGACGAGAGCCTGCATGCGGACAGCGAGGCCATGCCCTGGCCTGAGGCCCAGGCACACCAGGCGCGGCTGGCCGAGCGCAACCTCAACACCTTGTCCGCGATCGCGGCGCTGGAAGAGCGCCATGCCGAAATCGACGACGACAACCCGCTGATGGTGGAGATGCAGCGGATGGACGCCAAGCTCACCGCGCTGGTCGACATCGTCAACCACCTGCTGGTGCCTGCCAGCCAGCTGCCGCCACGGCATGGCCTGCGTTTCAACGCCATCGGCGCCGTGCTGCCCGCGGCGCTGGTGCCGCCGGGTGACTCCCTGATCGTGCGGCTGCGTTTCGACGTATGCCGCAGCCTGCCGCTGGAGTTGGCGGCCAGGGTCGATCGCCGGCTGGATGACGGCCAGGTATTCGTGGTGTTCGCCGCCCCGGGCGACGTGCTGGGTGACGCGATCGAACGGCTGGTTTTTCGCCATCACCGACGCAAAGTGGCAGAAACGCGCCAACTGACGTCCTGAGTCAGTTGCGGACGGCATGCGGGCCGTGACCGCGGTCACGTTTCACCGCGCTCTGCGAATTTTTGTTGACGCTTTCTTCACTGCAGTTGTCCCGGTCGTGTTTTTCCCTCTGTTCGAATTAACAAACGTCAATTCAACAACTTGCAGTAAAATGCGGCCAAATTTCGGCCCTTTCGGCGGCTCGCCGGAGAGATGAAAAGTCGACGCACGACGTTTTGCCGTCACCAAAACATCACCGTTGGCCCCCTTGTTGCTAAGTGTTCATCGAGCCCGGCGACGTAAACCCGCCGCTTCGAAGATCAGCCTTTCCCGCGATGGGTCTGGCCCAGCAACAGGCAACAGGGGTATCACCATGCAGAAATTCGACTTTCTGGTTATCGAGTCCGACCGTTCCCGTGTGGAGACCGTGATCTCGGCGCTGCATTTCCTGGGCTATCGGCCGCAGCGTGCTGACCAGAACACCGTCGCCGACGAATCGATGCAGGCATGGCGTGGCGTGTATGTGGGGCAGGTGGCCGA
>JBIQMK010000185.1:0-6932 GCA_044463365.1 Rhodanobacter sp.
GGCCACCGGTACGCCCACGCGGTAATCGTGGCGCGGCACCGGCGTGAAGTTGCACACCGCCAGCACGGGCGCGGCGCCCGGCGCGTGGCGCAGGAAGGCATAGACCGATCGCTCCGCATCGTCGGCGACCACCCAGGAGAAGCCTTCGGGCTGGCGATCCTGGCCGTGCAGCGCCGGTTGCTCAAGCAACGTGCGATTGAGGTCGGCCACCAGCCGCTGCATGCCACGGTGGGCGGGGTCGTCGAGCACGTGCCAGTCCAGCGGACGATCGTGATCCCACTCGCGCCATTGCGCGAACTCGCCGCCCATGAACAGCAGCTTCTTGCCCGGGTGCGCCCACATGAAACCGAAGCAGGCGCGAAGGTTGGCGAACTGCTGCCAGCGGTCGCCCGGCATCCGCGACAGCAGCGAACCCTTGCCGTGCACCACTTCGTCATGCGACAGCGGCAGCACGTAGCGTTCGGTCCAGGCGTAGGAGATGCCGAAGGTCAGCGCGCCATGATGGTGGCGCCGATGGATCGGATCGCGCTGCATGTACTGCAAGGTGTCGTGCATCCAGCCCATGTTCCATTTGTGGGTGAAGCCCAGGCCGCCTTCGCCGGTGGCGCGGGTGATGCCGGGCCAGGCGGTGGACTCCTCGGCGATCACCATCACGCCGGGCGATTGCGCGCAGATGCGGTCGTTGAGCTCGCGCAGGAACGCCACCGCCTCCAGGTTCTCGCGGCCGCCCAGCGCATTGGGTATCCATTCGCCATGGGCGCGGCTGTAGTCGCGGTAGAGCATGCTGGCGACCGCGTCCACGCGCAGCCCGTCGACGTGGAAGCGCCGCACCCACTCCAGCGCGCTGCCGATCAGGTAGTTGATCACCTCGCGCCGGCCATGGTTGTAGATCAGCGTGTCCCAATCCTTGTGCACGCCTTCGCGCGGATCGGCGTGCTCGTACAGCGCGCTGCCGTCGAAGCGCTGCAAGCCATGCGGGTCGTCGGGGAAATGGGCGCTGACCCAGTCCACGATCACGCCGACGCCGGCCACGTGGCAGGAATCGACGAAACGGGCGAACGCCTCGGGCGTGCCCATCCGCGCGGTGGGCGCGTACAGACCCAGCGGCTGGTAGCCCCACGAGCCGCCAAACGGGTGCTCGCTGACCGGCAACAGCTCGATATGCGTGAAACCCTGCGTCTGCACGTACGGGATCAGCCGCGCCGCCAGTCCATCCCAATCCAGCGGCTGGCCGGCTTCGCTCCATTGCCACGACGGTGCGTGCACCTCGTAGATCGACAGCGGCGCGGCGTCCATGCGGGTGGCGGCGCGGTGTTCCAGCCACGACGCATCGTGCCAGTTGAAGGTCAGCGGCTGGGCCACGATGGAGGCGGAGGCGGGCGGCAGTTCGGCCTGGCGCGCGTAGGGATCGGCCTTCAGCGGCAGCAGCTTGCCATCGGCATCCAGCAGCTCGAACTTGTAACGGGCGCCGGCCGCCACTCCGGGAATGAAGATCTCCCACACGCCAGCCGGATGGCGCCGCCGCATCGGGTGGCGTCGTCCATTCCAGCGGTTGAAGTCGCCCACCACCGACACCCGCTGCGCCTGGGGCGCCCACACCGCGAAACGCACGCCATCGATGCCGTCCACGGCCATCGCGTGTGCACCCAGCACCGCGGCCGGCTCATCCAGCGCGCCCTCGCGAAAGGCGTCAAGCTCGCGTTCGTCCAGCAGCGTGCCGAACATGTACGGGTCGGCCAGCCGCTCCGTCCCCCCCGGCCCGTCGATGCGCCAGCGATAGGCCTCGAGTTTGCGGTCGAGCGTAGCCACGAAGATGCCCTCGTCGACGGCCTCGGCTTCGGCCAGCACGACGTCCTGCACCGACACCAGCGCGGCCGCGCCGGCACCGGGCGCCGCCAGCCGGTATTCCCAGCGCCCGCCGTGCGCATGCGGGCCCAGCCAACCGAACGGATCGGGATGACGGCCTTCGCGCAACGCCCTGGCATCGCTGCCCGCGCTGGCGCTCGGCCCCAACGGCACCGGCGACTTCATGAGTACAGGACGGCGGCCTTGTTCGGCGCGGCGCGTTCGTACAGCGCCACATAACGCTGGCACGATTGCCCCCAGTCATGCGGCTGCACCATGGCCGCGCGACGCATCGCCTGCAGCAGCGGTGGTGATGCATGGATACGAAACGCGCGTTGCAGCGAGCGGCGCAGGCTGCCCACCGTGGCATCGTTGAACAGCAAGCCGGTGACGCCGTCGTCGATGGTGTCGACCAGCCCGCCCGTGGCATGCGCGATGGGCAGGCTGCCATAGCATTGCGCGTACATCTGGCTGAGCCCGCACGGCTCGAAGCGCGAGGGCATCAGCAGAAAATCCGAGCCGGCGAACATGCGCCGCGCCACCGCTTCGCTGAAGCCCACCTGCGCGCCGACCTGGCCGTGAAAGCGACGCGCCAGTTCGGTGACGCGCCGCTCCAGCCGCGGCTCGCCGCGCCCGATGATGGCGATCTGCCCGCCGGCCGCCACGATCTGCGGCGCCGCCTCGCAGACGAGATCCAGCCCCTTCTGGTGTACCAGCCGCGCCACCACCGAGAACAGCGGCCCACTGCCGGGAAGCAGGTGAAACTCGCGTCGCACGGCGGCGGTGTTCAGTTCGCGCCCGTCCTGCCGATCGGCGGAGAAATGCGCCGCCAGTGCGGGGTCGGAGGTCGGGTCCCAGCTGTCGTCGATGCCGTTGACGATACCGATCAGGCGTCCCTGTGCGGCGCGTTGCTGCAACAGCTCGTGCAGGCCGCAGCCGTATTCGGGCAGGGTGACCTGGCTGGCATAGCAGCGGCTTACGGTGGTGACGTAATCGGCGTGCGCCAACCCGCCCCGCAGGAACGACATCTTGCCGTGGAAATCCATTTCCGGGTCCGACGGCATGCCGAGTTTGTCGCGCAAGGCATGCGGAAACAGGCCCTGGTAGGCGAGGTTGTGGATCGTCAACACGGTTGGTACGTCGCTGCCGCGCCATTTCAGGTAGGCCGCGGCCAGCGCGCAGGGCCAGTCGTTCAGATGCACCAGTTGCGGGCGCCAGCGCATCGACGCATGGCCGTCGGCAATCTCGGCGGCGGCGTGCGACAGCGTGGCAAAGCGCAGGCCGTTGTCCGCCCACTCGCTGCCGTTGCCCGCCTCGTAGGGCGTGCCATCGCGTTCGTACAGTTCCGGATGCAGCAACACCAGCACGCGCAGGCCATCGGGCCGCATGATCTCGCCCACCTCACAGGCGGGCAGGCCAGCGTGGGCGCGTATCTTTCCCACGTGCCTGATCGCCCCGCATTTCTGCAGCAGCGATCGATAGCCCGGTATCAGCACGCGCATGTTCTGGGTCGCGCGCAGCGCACGCGGCAGCGCTGCCGACACGTCACCGAGGCCGCCTGCCTTGACGAAGTCGGTGATCTCGGTAGTGACGAAGAGGACCTTGCGCCGCGACGTCACGCCCCGGCGCACGCCGGTCCCTCCGCGCGTGTCGATCGGCGGCAGCGTGCGTTCGCCGGGCCGTTGGTAGGAAATATCCGATGCAGGGGCATACGCCCCGAAGACAGCAGCCATGGGTGCTCGACCTGATCTCAAATGACGCAACGTGAGAGCGCACCGCTCAGCCGTTCGCTTTCAATGGACGGGCACAAAAACCGTTTGCCCGTGCTGCCTAAGTTAGGCCTCGACGCGTCAACCGGGCGTGTAAGTCGCCGTCGCTTTTCTTGAAAAGCGCGCCGCGCCGCGAAGACATCCCGGGGCGCCAACGGCTGCAGCAACTGAACGCAGGCAACACGCTTCATGAAGATCACGAAGCCCCTCATCCACCGCACACGGAGGCTTTCGGGACCGCGCCGGAAACTTCCCGGGCGGGCGTTGCCAGACGCAGCGCCCGCCTTCCCTCAACCCCACGATGCGGAGTAACGAAATGCCCAACACCAACAACGGCGGCAACCGTGGCAGCAGCGGCGGCGGCCACGAACAGCATGTCAAGGCCGGTGAACAGAGTCACAAGAATGCGCAGGGCGGGCAGGGTGGCGCCAGCCATGCCTCATCGTCCGGCGGTCAACGCGGCGGCAGCCACGAGCAGCATGTGAAAGCCGGCGAGCAGAGCCACAAGAACGACTGACCCACCGCACCGGGGTCCGTAAAAGGCGCGGAGCCATCCGCGCCTTTTTTTGTGCCATCGCGTGGGCCGCTGCGGCGGTCAGGCGCAACACCCACGCCTTGACGCATCGTTGATCCCGCTGCTGTCACCGTGCCAGCTCACGTGCCGGAGAAAGCGTCGTGAATGCCTGTCGTCAGCAGTCGTGTGCCGGTCGCGGGGGCCAACCGTGACGCCGCTGGACAAACCGCTGCGGCGGTTGGTCACCGTGGGCGACAAGGCCTATACGCTTACCGTTGATCCCCAGGGGCTGAAGCTGGTGGAAAAGGGGCATCGCAAGGGGCTCGAGTTGTACTGGATCGACTTGTTGAATGGCGACGCCGCACTGGCGGCGGCGCTCAATGCTGCCGTGGCCGGATCGCCCCCGCCCTGACCCGGGCCAAGCCGCGCCGTGCCGGCTATCATCGGGCCAACGTGATTTAGGGAGACCATTCGTGACGGGGAAGCAGGCATCCGCGCAGTGTTACACCGGTCCGCAGCGGCCATCGCGCTGTGAACTGGGCCGAGCGCTGCTGGAGGCCATGCCGACCGCGACTTTCGTCTGCGACCTCGACGGTATCGTCCTCGACTGCAATGCGCGTGCGCGCACGCTGTGGGGCGAGGCCATGCGCGAGGGCGCCGCAGGGGAGGATTTCTTCCTTCCGCCGCCAACCGATGCGCCGCCAGCCGAAAGCCCGATGGCGCGCGTACGGCGCCAGCGCCAACCGCTGCGTGGCCTCGAGATCTCCGTCCAGCCGGCCCGGGGCCTGCCGTGCCGCGCCATCGCCAGCGTGATTCCGCTGAACAACGACGCCGGCGTGCTGTGCGGCGTGGTCAACAGTTTCGATATTCCGGACCCGCTCGACGACAGCGAGGACGTGTTCGAGAACGGCGCCGTCGGCCTGCACGTGTTGTCCGCCGATGGCGTGATTCTTCACGCCAACCAGGCGGATATGGACCTGATCGGCTACGCGCGCGGCGATTACGTGGGCCGCCCCATCGGCGATTTCCATGCCGACCCGGCCGTGGCCGCCGACATGCTGGCGCGGCTCGCCGCCGGCGAGGTGCTGGACAAGTATCCAGCCCGCCTGAAAGCACGCGACGGCAGCATCCGCCATGTGCAGATCAGTTCCAGCGCACGCGCCGCCAGCGGCCGGAGCCGTTGTTTCTGCGTCGATGTCACCGAGCAGAAGCGCGGCGACGCCACCGCGCGCCAGCGCGACCAGCTGTGGCGCAGCGTGCTGCAGGCGTTGCCCGTGGCCATCTACATGACCGACGCCGAAGGCCGGGTCACGTTTTTCAACGATGCCGCCGTCCACTTCGTGGGCCGCACGCCCGTGCTGGGTGAGCAGTGGTCCATCAGCTGGAAACTGTTCCATCTCGACGGCCGCCCGATGGCGCACGACGAAGGCCCGATGGCCACGGCCCTGCGCGAGAAGCGACCGCTGCACGGCGAGGAGGCGATCACCGAGCAACCCGGCGGCCAGCGGCTGGCATTCAAGGCGTATCCCACGCCGCTGTTCGACGAGGCGGGGCAACTGGTCGGCGCGGTCAACCTGATGGTCGACATCACCGAGCATCGCAAGATCGAGCAGGCCCTGCAGGATCTCAACAGCACGCTGGAAAAGCGCGTGGTCCACCGCACCAATACGGTGGAAAAGATGTTCATGAAGCTGCACCGCAGCGAAAGCCATTTCGAGCTGCTGGTGAAGAACGCCACCGACTACGCCGTCTACATGCTCGATCCCGACGGCCACATCATCAGCTGGAACGAAGGCGCCGAGCGCGTCAAGGGTTATGCCGCCGCGGAGATCATGGGCCGGCATTTCTCCACCTTCTACACGCCGGAGGATCGCGACGAGGGCATGCCCGAGGCCGCGCTCGCCGCCGCGCGGCGCAACGGCAGTTTCGGTGCCGAAGGCTGGCGCGTGCGCAAGGACGGCAGCCGCTTCTGGGCCAGCGTGGTGATCCACACCACCATCGATGAGGGCAAGCTGGTCGGTTTCGTGAAGATCACCCGCGACATCACCGAACGGCGCGAGCACGAACTGGCCTTGATCGAAAGCGAGCAGCAGGCGCGCGGCGTGATCGATACCGCGCTGGACGGCTTTGCGCAACTGGACGAGGCCGGCCGCATCACCGAATGGAATCCGCGCGCCGAAAGCCTGTTCGGCTGGGATCGGCTGGAGGTGCTGGGCCGCGACTTCGTCGAGCTGGCCATCGCCGAAAAGGATCGCGAGCGCTTCCTGCAGGCGCTGCCCACGGTGACCGACGCCACGCTGCAGCATGGCTCCGACGACCAGTTCGAAGCGGTGCGCCGCGATGGCGAAACCTTCGTGGTGGAGTTCCGCATCAGCGCGCTGCGGCTGAGCAGCGGCGACTGGTTCAACGTCTTCATCCGTGATCTCAGCGAAAAGATCCTGGTCGAGTCGCAACTGCGGCAGGCACAGAAAATGGACGCCATCGGCCAGCTCACCAGCGGCATCGCGCACGACTTCAACAACCTCCTGCAAGGCATCATCGGTGCGCTGGAACTGGTCGAGATGCGCGTGCGCGAAACCGACGACGGCCGCCTGACCCGCTTCGTCAACGGCGCACTGACCTCGGCCAACCGGGCCGCGGCCTTGACCCACCGCCTGCTGGCCTTCTCGCGGCGGCAGCCGCTGGACCCGAGGCGGGTGCACGTCAATCCGTTGATCGCCTCGATGGAGGAGTTCCTGCGCCGCACGATGGGCGAGCGCATTCGCATCGAGATGGATCTGGCCACCGACCTGTGGGTCACGCTG
>JBIQMK010000186.1:0-6896 GCA_044463365.1 Rhodanobacter sp.
GGTGGCGTTCCTGCCGTGGGTGTTGCGTTCGGCGTGGATCTACCTGACCCCGCGCCGCGACGGCAAACCGGGCTGAGCCTGCTGTGGCAGCTTGACGCAGAAGCGGGTTTCGGTGGCGGAACTTGATCCGCGTCAATTGGGGCAAACAACGATCACCTAGTCTGGCGCCGAACTCCACAGAGCGAAGCGCCATGACACGAAAGCTCTCACTCATCCTTGCCGCGGCCGGCCTGATGGCCCTTGCGGCCTGCTCCGAAAAGCCCGCGGGCGACGCCAGCCAGGTCCCGTTCGGCAGTGCCGCGGCGGCCGCCGTCACGCCACCGGAAAGCTTCGGTCCGCCGCAGGGCGAGCCGATCCACGCCGTACTCACCAGCCCGCCGCACGTGCCGCCGCCGGTCAATCGCAATTATCCGGCCAAGGTCATCGTGGAGCTGGAGGTGATCGAGAAGGAGATGCCCATTTCCGAGGGCGTCAGCTATACCTACTGGACGTTCGGCGGCACCGTGCCGGGCAGCTTCATCCGCGTGCGCCAGGGCGACACGGTCGAGTTCCACCTGAAGAACGCGCCCGACAGCAAGATGCCGCACAACATCGACCTGCACGGCGTCACCGGCCCCGGTGGTGGCGCGGCGTCCAGCTTCACCGCGCCCGGGCACGCCTCGCAGTTCACCTTCAAGGCGCTCAACGCCGGCATCTACGTCTACCATTGCGCCACCGCGCCGGTGGGCATGCACATCGCCAACGGCATGTACGGCCTGATCCTGGTCGAGCCGCCGGAGGGCCTGCCCAGGGTCGATCACGAGTACTACGTGATGCAGGGCGACTTCTACACCACCGGCAAGTACCGCGAGAAGGGCCATCAGCCGTTCGACATGGACAAGGCCATCGACGAGCACCCGACCTACGTGCTGTTCAACGGCCACGAAGGTGCGCTCACCGGCGACAACGCGCTGACCGCCAAGACCGGCGAGACGGTGCGCCTGTTCGTGGGCAACGGCGGCCCCAACCTGATCTCCAGCTTCCACGTGATCGGCGAGATCTTCGACCGCGTGCAGCAGGAGGGCGGCACCCATCCGCAGTCGAACGTGCAGACCACGCTGATCCCCGCCGGCGGCGCCGCCATTGTCGAGTTCCACACCGACGTGCCGGGCAGCTACGTGCTGGTCGACCACTCGATCTTCCGCGCCTTCAACAAGGGTGCGCTGGGCATCCTCAAGGTGGACGGGCCGGAGAACAAGCTGGTCTATTCGGGCAAGGAGGTGGACTCGGTCTACCTGGGCGACCGCGCCGAACCCAACCTGCACGCGGTGAGCGCGGCAGCCAAGGCGAACGCCGCCGGTACGCTCACCAAGGAAGACCAGATCAAGGCCGGCGCGCAGCTGTTCACCGGCACCTGCTCGGTCTGCCACCAGGCCGATGGCAAGGGCATGACCAACGTGTTCCCGCCGCTGGCCAAGTCGGATTACCTGGTCAAGCAGGATCGCGAGCACCTGATCTCGATCCCGCTGCACGGCCTGCACGGCAAGATCACCGTCAACGGCGTGGATTACGACTCGGTGATGCCGCCGATGAGCCAGCTCAACGACGACGAGGTGGCCAACATCCTCACCTACGTGCTGAACAGCTGGGGCAACCCCGGCGGTCAGATCACCAAGGAAGAGGTCGCCAAGGTGCGCGCGCAGCCGGCACCGCAAGCGGCACCGGAGCACTGAGGATGCGCGCCTGGCGGCTGCCGATGCTGATGCTGGGCGCGCTGCTGGCCGGCCCGGCGGTGGCGGCGGATTACGCCCCGCTGCCGGGTGGCACGTTCACCAGCGTGCTGCCCGCCGACGGCAAGGCGGCGCCGGCGAAGATCGCGCCGTTCCGCTTGCGCACCGAGCCGGTGACCAATGCCGAATTCCTGGGCTTCGTGAAAGCCCATCCGCAGTGGCGGCGTGACCAGGTGGCCCCGGTCTTCGCCGACCGCCGCTACCTCACCCACTGGGCCGCGCCCGACGCGCTGGGCGATGCCTTGCCGCAGCAGCCCGTGACACGGGTGAGCTGGTTTGCCGCCCAGGCCTATTGCGAAAGCGAACACGCCCGCCTGCCCAGCTGGTACGAATGGGAATACGCCGCGGCGGCCGATGCCCGTCGCGCCGACGCCCGCAGCGATCCGGCCTGGCGCGAACGCGTGCTGCAGTGGTATAGCCGCCCCTCCAGCCAGGCATTGCCCAGCGTGGGCGGCGCGGCCGACGTGCACGGCGTGCGCGATCTCAACGGCGTGGTGTGGGAGTGGGTGGACGACTTCAACGCCTTGCTGGTGGGCAGCGACAGCCGCGACCAGGACGGCGCCGACAAGATGAAATTCTGCGGCGCCGGCGCCGTCAGCATGCAGGAAAAAGAGAACTACGCCACCTTGATGCGCATCGCAATGCTGAGCGCGCTGAAGGCGGTGGACACCACCAACAACATGGGCTTTCGCTGTGCGAAGCCCGACTGAGGTCCTTCCATGAAACGCCTTGCTCCGTGGCTGTTCGTCGCGTCGCTGCTGACCGGCCAGGCCTTCGCCGCCATGCCGCTGCCGTCCGATTCGGTCTATCAGCTCAACGTCGTCCTCACCGACCAGGACGGCCATGCGCAACCGCTGGCCGCGCGTCGCGGGCAGGTGCAACTGGTCAGCATGATCTACACCTCCTGCGCCATGGTCTGCCCGATGATCGTGGACACCATGAAGCTCACCCGCAAGGCCGTGGCCGACCCCGGGCGCGACAAGCTGGCTCTGCTGGCGGTGAGCTTCGACCCGGCACGCGACAGCGTGGACGCGCTGCGCCACTACGCCGCCACGCGCAAGCTCGACATGCGCTACTGGACACTCGCACGCACGCAACCGAAGGACGCCCGCCCGCTGGCGGCGCTGTTCGGCCTGCAATACCGCCAGCTTCCCGACGGCGATTTCAACCACAGCAGCGAACTGATCCTGCTCGACACCGACGGCCGCATCGCCGCCCGCACCACCGTCATCGGCCGGGTCGATCCCGCGTTCGTGACGGCCATCGACAAGGCGCTGGCAAAGCACTGATCGATGGCGCCATCGCGCCACAGTCGCGCGATGGCGCAGCTGCAGAGGTCGCCCAGGACCGCGCGTCTGACCAGGTGAATCCGTGCAACGCGGAAAACGACGGCTATCCAGCCGTATTCGCGCGCTCGATGGGACCGTCGCGTTCTTCCTGACGCGAACCGACAGCGTCCGCCGGGTCGATGTAACTTGCATAATGAGAAGCATTCTCATTTAATAGCGCGCTGATTCGTTGTCTCCAGGCCGCGACAGCGCAAGCCACCGCGATGCGCGGAGCAACGTCCGTTCCTCCCAATCCAGGATCCTCATGCGCCCCACGAATCCCATTCGTCTGCCGTCCTTCAGCGCCCCCAAAAATCGTTCCACCGCATCAACCCACGGCCGTTTGCGCGTCGCGATCTGTTTGGCGCTGGCATGTTCACCGGGCGTATTGCTGGCCGCATCCGATGAGGCATCGAGCAGCGGCCCGGGAGGCAACGGCGCGGCCACCGATCTGGGCGCGGTGATGGTCGTGGCGCAGCGTGCCGACCGCGTGAGCAACGGCGCGACCAATCTCGATCTGGGCATCAAGGACACGCCGCAGTCGATCAGCGTGGTGAGCGACGAACAGATGCAGCAATTCGGCGCCACCAGCGTCAACGATGCATTGCGCCTGGCCACCGGCGTGCAGGTGGAGGAGTGGGAAACCAACCGCACCACCTACACCTCGCGCGGTTTCGATATCCAGAACACCCAGATCGATGGTGTTGGCCTGCCCAATGGCTGGGGCGTGGCCACCGGCGCGATGGATGCGTACGGCTACGAGAAGCTGGAAGTGATCCGCGGCGCCAACGGCCTGCTGACCGGAGTGGGCAACGCGGCCGGCACCATCAACTACGTGCGCAAGCGCCCGACCAATGACGAGCAGGGCGCGGTCGGCATCAGCTACGGCTCATGGGGCACCAAACGCGTGCAGGCGGATTATTCGACGCCGTTCACCGCGACCGGCACCTGGGCTGGGCGCATCGTCGCGGCGCATGAAGACGGCGACTCCTACCTGCGCGGCAAGGACGACAAGCGTGACTTCATCTACGGCGTGATCGACGGCCAGGTCGGCGAAAACGGCACCCTGTCGGCCGGTTATTCGTGGCAGAAGGCGAAAACCAACGGCAACATGTGGGGCGCGCTGAGCTTCATGTACAGCGACGGCAGCCAGGCCGAATGGGATCGCGGCGCATCGACCACCCAGGACTGGACCTACTGGAACACCACCAGCCAGACCGGCTTCCTCGAATACACCCACCAGCTGGCGGCGGACTGGCAGTTGAAGCTCTCCTACAACTACCGCCGCATCGACAACGACACCCGGCTGTTCTACGCCACCGACGTGAGCGGTACCGGCATGGAGCCGGGCACCAGCCTGGGCCTGTACGGCTATCCCTGGGGTGGCCCCGACGTCACCACGTCGCATCTCGGCGCGGCCACCCTCAATGGTCATTTCCAGCTGTTCGGCCGCGATCAGGAGCTGATGCTGGGCGTGAGCGTGGGCAAGAGCGAAGCGGCCAATCGGGAATACGCGCAGGCGATATGCGGCACTGAGACCTGCGGCTACATCGCGATGCCCGGCTTCCCTTGGGCTGGTGACGCGATCGCCGAACCGCGGTGGGGCGAGCTCTCCGTCTACGGCACGCTGGATCAGCGGCTGAAGCGCGCGTTCGGCGCCACCCGGCTCGCGCTCACCGACCGGCTCAAGGCCGTGGTCGGTTTCAACTACGCGAACTATCACCGCGACGGCGCCAACTATGGCGTGCCCTTCGACCAGACCGAGGGCCACACCAGTCCCTACGGCGGCCTCACCTACGATTTCAACGAGCACGTGCTCGGCTATGTCAGCTATTCGGACATCTACCAGCCGCAGGATCAGGCCGACAAGGAACAGCGCTACCTCGATCCCACCAAGGGCACCAACTACGAAGTGGGCGTGAAAGCCGATTGGTTCGACCACCGGCTGCTGACCATCCTGGCCGTGTTCAAGGCCGAGCAGGACGGGCTGGCCACCGGCATCGGCTACAACGACAACGGCCAGTACTACTACGGCGGCGTCGACGTCGAATCCAAGGGCGTCGAATTCGAAGCCACTGGCAAGCTCGGCGACCACGTCGACCTGGTATTCGGCTACACCACCCTGAAACTGACCGGCCAGGGCGGCGACGACACCTACCGCTGGGTGCCGCGTCGCACCGCGAATTTGATGCTCAGCGCGCGCCTGCCCAGCTATACGCCGTTGTCGTTCGGTGTCGGCGGGCGCTGGCAGAGCGCCATCTCCAACGTGGAAACCAGCGGCTTCGCCGTGCGCCAGGACAGTTACGCCGTGGTCAACGGTTTCGTGGCCTGGGATTTCCGCCCCGAGGCCACGCTGCGTTTCAACGCCAGGAACATCACCAACGAGAAGTACATCAACACGCTGCGCTACAGCGGTTTCTACGGCGCGCCGCGCAATTACATGTTGAGTCTCGACTGGCGCTTCTGAGCGACTTCACCGAGGGAAGGCCGTAGCCGATGTCCAACACACTCGCTGTCCAGGGTTCGTCCGCGACCCGCCTTCGCGTCGCATCGCGCGTTGCTGCCGCCGTGCTCGGTGGCTACGTCTTCGCGTGGGGCACGGTCGCGGCCGTGACCAGCCTGTTGTCCGCAACGGGAATGGAATTCCACGACGCCGAGTTCCTGGGCGCGGTGGCGGGGCTGCTCGCCTACCTCGTGGCGTTCCTGTGCACCGTCGCCACGCACCGGCTGGCGATGGCCTGGTCGGTGCTGCTGGGCGCGGGTGCGCTGATGACGGCCATCGCTTCGTTCGTGCAATCGTTGCTGACCTGAGGAGGCGCCGTGATGTTTTCCAATTTCCGGCAGGCCATGGCATGGCTGCACACCTGGTTCGGCCTGGTGCTGGGCTTCGTGCTGATGGCGGCGTTCTTCTTCGGCGCGCTGTCGGTGTTCGATCGCGAGATCGACCGCTGGACGGTCCCCACCACCCGAATCGCGCCGCAACCGATGCCTTCGTTCGAGCAGGTACTGCGACCGGCGTTCGAGCGCATGCACCCCACGCCCGAGGCGATCGACGCCATGCGCCCGCGCGTCGACGGCGCGATGCCGCAACGCTTCGACACCGTGGTCAACTGGAGCGCCTACACCACCCACCGCGATCTGGTGCTGGAGTTGTATGCCGGCTACGAGGTGCCCAACGCGAAGGACCCGGAGGAGGCGATCTGGGCCTACGGCACCATCGATCCGCGCAACGGCAAGGCGCTGTCCGACGACCAGCTGAAGATCGGCAGCGGCTTCTTCTACCCGATGCATTACAGCCTCACGCTGGACTGGAAAAACCTGGGCATCTGGATCGTGGGTTTCTCCGCGCTGATGATGCTGGCGGCGCTGGTCAGTGGCGTGATCATGCACCGTAAGCTGCTGCGCGAGTTCTTCACCTTCCGTCCGGGCAAGGCCCGCTTGCGCAGCGTGCTGGATCTGCACAACCTCACCGGCGTGGTGGCGTTGCCGTTCCACTTCTTCTTTGCCTTCACCGGCCTGGTGATCTTCGCCAGCACCTACTACTTTCCCGTCGGGCAAACGCAGCTGCACGGCCTGCACGAGCTGCATGAGCAGGTGGAAGCGCAGGAAACCGGCCTGCCGCACGATCGCGCCGGCGTGCCAGCGGGGCTGGCGTCGGTGGACGCGATGGTGGCCGAGGCGCAACGCCGCTGGGCCGCCGACGGCAAGGCCGGCGACGTGGGCTTTTTGATGCTGCAGCACGTGGGCGACGCCAACGGCTACGTCAGTGTCTACCGCGCCGGCACGGACCGCATCGCGC
>JBIQMK010000187.1:0-6883 GCA_044463365.1 Rhodanobacter sp.
GGTGGCGAAGATCCACGCGCAGATGCTGGAGGTGATGAAGGACACCGGCTTCAAGGGTGATTTCCCGGCCTTCCTGGCCTTCCTGCGCAGCGATCCGCGGTTCTACGCCAAGACCCCGCAGGAGCTGCTCGACAAGAGCGCGTGGGTGGCCAAGGAAGTGGACGGCCAGATGGCCAAGTTCTCCGGCCACCTGCCGCGTTCGCGCTTCGCCATCGTGCCGGTGCCGGCCGCCATCGCGCCGTACTACACCTCCGGCCGCGGCGGCGCGGACGAGTACATGGTCAACACCTACGATCTGCCATCGCGTCCGCTGTACAACATGCCGGCGCTGACCCTGCACGAGTCCTATCCCGGCCATGCGCTGCAGCTGGAGCTGGCCGAGGAGAATCCGCACCAGCCCGCGTTCCGCCGCGACAGCTACATCTCCGCCTATGGCGAGGGCTGGGGCCTGTATTCAGAATTCCTCGGCAACGAGATGGGCATCTACAAGACACCCTACGAACGCTTCGGCTATCTCACCTACCAGATGTGGCGCGCCTGCCGGCTGGTGGTCGACACCGGCATCCATCACCTGGGCTGGACCCGCCAGCAGGCGATCGACTACCTCACCGTCAACACCGCGCTGTCCGCCCGCGAGATCGCCAACGAAGTGGACCGCTACATCAGCTGGCCGGGCCAGGCGCTGTCATACGAGCTGGGCTACCTGAAGATCCGCGAGCTGCGCGCCAAGGCGGAAAAGGCGCTCGGCGCGAAATTCGACATCCGCCATTTCCACGACACCGTGCTTTCCACCGGCTCCGTACCGCTGCCATTGCTGGAGCAGCGCATCAACCGTTTCATCGCCGAGGGTGGGCCGGAGCCCGATTACGGCTGCGACTGCGCCAACACGAAGGGTGACGCGAAGCGTTCAGCCCAATAACTATCGTCATGTAGTAATATCGTGAACAACTTCACAGGGAGAGTAAGCGCATGACGGCTCATTCGACCCGCATCGCCGAAGCCGCGCGCCGTTACGCCACGCCGGATACGCTCGCCGGTCCGGCGCTGCGCGCGTTCTTCAATCTCACCGAGCAGTGGAAGCTGCGCATCGCGGACCAGCGCAAGCTGCTGGGCGACCCGCCGGAGTCGACCTTCTACAAGTGGAAGCGCCAGCAGGGCGGCAGCCTCGGGCGCGACACGCTGGAGCGCATCAGCTACCTGCTGGGCATCTGGAAGTCGCTGCAGATCCTGTTTCCCGACCCGGCCCAGGCCGACACCTGGCTGCACCAGCCGAACGTGGCACCGCTGTTCGGCGGCCATTCCGCCATGGAGCGCATGCTGTCGGGCAACGTGGCCGACCTGTATGTGGTGCGCCAGTACCTGGATGCGCAGCGCGGTTGAGCGAAGTGCAGATGATGGTCGCGAGCGGCGAGACGAACGCGCGGCACGCTTTGCTCCTCCCCCTGCATGCAGGGGGAGGGTGACGCTTTTGCTCTCACATCAAGAGCGACCCCTCCCCAGCCCTCCCCTGCGAAGCAGGGGAGGGAGTACATCCCGGAGCCTTGATGCCGATCGATCTGCCCCCCGTCAAACGCATCCGCTGGAACCAGGCCTGGCGCATCGTGCCCAGCCGATTCCCGCCGGTGGGCGTGTATGACCGCATCGCCGACCCGGCCGACATCGACGCCCTGTTCGCGATCGAGGCACTGACCAATCCGCGCCTGCGCGAGGAGGCCGACGTGCTGAAACTGGTACCGAAAGGGCGGCGCATCAGCGGTCCGGGTTCCACCCCGGTGATGGCCGCGTTCACCCATCTCAATCCCGAAGGCAGCCGCTTTTCCGACGGCAGCTGGGGGGTGTTCTACGCGGCCCACAGCGTGGCCACGGCGGTGGAGGAAACCGTGTATCACCGCGAGCGCTTCCTCGCCGCCACCGCCCAGCCTGCCGCCGACATCCAGATGCGCTGCTATCGCACCAGCGTGGACAGCAAGCTGTACGACCTGCGTGGCGGCTGGGCCGCGGCGCAGGCGCCGGACAGTTACGCCGCCAGCGTGGCGCTGGCGCGCGAACTGCGCGCGGCGGGCGCCAATGGCGTGGTCTACGACAGCGCGCGCGACAAGGGTGGCGAATGCCTGGCCGCTTTCTATCCCGATGTGGTGGCGCCCTGCGTGCAGGCGCAGCACCTGGTCTATCGCTGGGACGGCACCCGCATCGCGCAGGTGCTGGAGGTGAGTGAGCTTAAGCGGTCGGGGCTGGGCGAACCGTAGGCGATGTCGCCGTCCGGGCCGGTCGCAGACCTGCCGCTTCCGGGGCGGCTTTTTTGGCCGCGGTGCTTCCGTCTTTGCTCGCCATTCCAGCGAACGCTGGAATCCAGCGTCTTCAGGGTGCCAAGGCGCTGGATCCCAGCGTTCGCTGGGATGACGGTTTGGTATTCCCTGGCCTCTACAGCTTGTCGAACTCCCGTTTCAGGTCGTAGCCCTTGTCGGTGACGATGCGCTCGAGCGTCCTCACGCGCTGCTCCAGCGTATCCATGCGGGCCAGGTATCGCGGGTCTTCCCGCGGCTGCTCGTGCTTGATGCGCAGGTGGTCGCGAAGAATGCGCGCGCCGAGGACGACGACGACGATGCAGAGGATGAAAAAAGGACCGTCCATCGTTGATTCCTAGTGTTCCAGATCGCGAAACTGGCGATCGAGGTCGTAACGGTTCGAGGTGACGTAGCCTTCCATGCGCTGCAACTTCATGTCCAGCTCGCGAAAGCGATGGCGCACGTCGCGGAAGGTTTCGCCGGCCGAGCGGCGCACGCTGCGCCAGTACTCCTCGTCGGCATCCCAATCGTAGAGCGTGTCCGGCTTGGTCGGCAGCAGGAAACCGAGCACGAGGTACACCGTCAGCGTCACCACGTTGAACCACAGCAGCGCGATGATCGCCAGGACCCGCACGAGGGTGACGTTCCAGCCGAAGTAATCGGCCAGGCCGGCGCACACGCCCATGAGCTTGCCGTGGCGGGGATCGCGATAAAAGCGTTGCGCGCGCCAGTTGTCGTCGTATCTCATGGCTCGGTCCGGTGGTGGCGTGGTTGCCAGCAGCTGCGTTCGTCGCCATGACCGCAATAGCGTAGCGGTCGCTGCGGCAGGATCAGCGCCGCAACGACATAGGCCACCACGGTGGCTATCGGAAAGCACCAACCCAGCGCCAGCGCGCCGATCCGGGCCAGCCATATCGGCCCGTCGAACCTTTCGGCGATGCCGGCGCACACGCCAAGGATCAGGCCGCGTTCCGAATCGCGGTAGAGCCGGCGCCGGTGGTAGTCGTCCGTTGAACCATTCATGCCTTGTCTCTCCAGAGGGGTACTTGGGTATCCAGGATGGTTTCCAGCGTTTTCACGCGGCTCTCCATCCGGTTGGCGAGCTGCCACAGATCCGACAGCATTTTTTCGTCTTCGCGGGTCAGGCCTTGCGCGCGTCGGCGCTGGGTCGTGTAGTGCAGGATCAGCCACAGCGGCGCGACGAAGATGCAGAACATCGCGAAGATGGCGGTGAAGTCCATGTCCGGTTACTCCTTGTCGGCAGCGGCTCCCGAGCCCATGCGTTGCTTCAGCGCCGCCAGTTCGGCCTCGACGTGGTCGTTGGTTTCCAGGTCCGCGAATTCGCGGTCGAGGTTGCGCTGCTTGCCCAGGTCATACGCCTCGACCCGGCCTTCCATGTGTTCCAGCTTGCGCTCGTAATGCTCGAAGCGGCCCAGCGCGTTGTTGATGCGTTCGTCGTGGGTGCGGCTCCGCGCCTTCAGGCGGTTGGCCGCCGTGTGGTGGCGCAATTCGAAGGACTTCTGCCGATGCTTGGCATCGGCCAGCTTGACCTGCAGCGCGGCGATGTCGTCATTGAGCTTGGCCAGGCCCAGCTCGACCTCGTGGCACTGCCCCTGCAGCGCTTCCCGCGCGGTGTCCGTGTGCTTCTTCTCGACCAGCGCGGCCTTGGCCAGGTCGTCGCGCCCCTTGCTGATGGCCAGTTCGGCGCGGCGCTGCCATTCGTCGGATTCGCGCCCGGCATGTTCCACGCGCCGCTCCAGCTCCTTGCGGTCGGCGATCGCGCGGGCCGCGGCGGAGCGCACCTCCACCAGCGTGTCCTCCATCTCCTGGATGATCAGCCGCACCACCTTTTCCGGTTCTTCGGCCTTGTCCAGCATCGCGTTGATGTTGGAGTTGATGATGTCGCTCATTCTCGAAAAAACGCCCATGTCTGCTTGCCTCGTGATGGTGAAGGAGCCACGAAGTGTCTAGAGCACGGGTCGTGCCAAACCGGCGTATGCGTCCAAATTGTTGATAGATCGAAACTTGTCGCTTCTGAGCTGAAGTTGGGTTCCGTCTGGGGCGGTTTTATCGACCGATATATAGTTATATTCGCCAATACTGAGCGAAACCCACCGTAAGGTCGCGCAGCCCCGCTTTGAGTGATGCCCCCATGCCAGATCCGCGTCCATCGGATACCGAAACCACCGCCATGCTGGGCGAGTCCACCGCGTTCCTGGATCTGCTGGAACATGCCTCGCGGGTGGCGGCGGTGAACAAGCCGGTGCTGGTGATCGGCGAGCGCGGCACCGGCAAGGAGTTGATCGCGGCGCGGCTGCATTACCTGTCGCCGCGCTGGGAGGCGCCGCTGGTCAAGCTCAACTGCGCGACGTTGACCGAGGCCCTGCTGGAAACCGAGCTGTTCGGCCATGAGGCGGGCGCCTTCACCGGCGCCAGCCGCCGCCACATCGGCCGCTTCGAGCAGGCCCACGGCGGCACGCTGTTTCTGGACGAGCTGGCCACGGTTTCCCTGCGGGTGCAGGAAAAGATCCTGCGCGCCGTCGAGTACGGTCAGTTCGAGCGCGTCGGCGGCAGCGAGACGTTGAGCGTGGACGTGCGCATCGTGGGCGCCACCAACGGCGATCTGCCCGCCGCCGTGCGCGCCGGAACGTTTCGCGCCGACCTGCTCGACCGGCTGGCGTTCGACGTGCTGACGGTGCCGCCGCTGCGTGCGCGCACGGGCGATGTGATGCAGCTGGCCGAGCACTTTGCCGTCAACATCAGCCGCGAGCTGGGGCGGGATTTGTTCGCCGGTTTCAGCGAATCCGCCCGCGCCGCGCTGGTGCGCTACCCGTGGCCGGGCAATGTGCGTGAGTTGAAGAACGTGGTCGAACGGTCGGTGCACCGCACGCCGGCCGACGAGCCGGTCGACACCATCGTTTTCGATCCCTTCGCTTCCGCGTTCCGGCCAGCGCTCGAAGCCGAGCCCGAGGCCATCCGGGCGGTGCCACCGCCGGAGAATGCGATCCGGCTTCCCTGCGACATCAAGGCCGAATTGGCGCGTCTGGAAGTGGATCTGGTCCAGCGCGCGCTCGTCGAAGCCCGCCACAACCAGGTCGAGGCCGCGCCCCTGCTCGGGCTCGGCTATCACCAACTGCGCGCGCTGTTGCGCAAGCACGGCATGGTGAAATCGCGCCGTCGGCGCGAGGGTTCGTAATACGCGGGACGCCCCCGAATCAGCTGTCCGCGTCGGTCGCCCAACCCGCGCGATCGCCGCGGGTGAACACGCGGTCATTGTCCAGCACGTCGCCGGCGGCATGCGCGGGTGACTGGCGCAGCCTGGTGTAGATCGGCGTGAAGTCGGGGCGGGTGGCGTCGAACAGCTGCTCGAAGCTGTCGATCACGAAGTAGGTCTGCTGGTAGGTGTCGATGCGGTAGCGCGTGTTCATCACGCGCTCGATGTCGAAGCCGATGCGGTTGGGCGAGGGCGAGTCCAGGCTGTAGACCGATTCGCCCTTGGAGCTGACGATGCCGGCGCCGTAGATGCGCATGCCCTCGGCGGTGTCGATCAGGCCAAACTCGACCGTGTACCAGTACAACCGGGTGAGGTTCATCAGCGCCTCGGGGCCGATCTTGAACGCCTTCATGCCGCCGCGACCGTAGGCCTGCATGTAGTCGGCGAACACCGGGTTCAGCAGCAGC
This sequence comes from Rhodanobacter sp., assembly GCA_044463365.1. Classification (GTDB taxonomy): domain Bacteria; phylum Pseudomonadota; class Gammaproteobacteria; order Xanthomonadales; family Rhodanobacteraceae; genus Rhodanobacter. Next base: position 5,967 of record JBIQMK010000187.1, read on the forward strand.
GGCACGTGGCCGAACAGGTCGTGGAACAGGTCAGGCTCGCTGAGGTAATCGAGCTGGTCGGGTTTCCTGATCCACCAGCTGACCGGGAAGCGCCGGTTGGCCAGGTGATCGAAGAACACCTCGTCCGGCAGCAGGCCCTCCACCGCCACCACCTGCCAGCCGGTGGCCGCGCCCAGCACCGTGTTGAGCTCGGCGAATTTCGGGATGCCGCCGTCGCCCAGGCCGAAGCGCTCCACGCCGTCCAGGAATTCCCGGCAGGCGCGGCCGCGCAGCAGTTCGCGCTGGCGCTGGAACAAGGTGTCCCACACCGCGTGCTCGCTGCGGCTGTAGCTCGCCCACGGCTGCTCCACCACGCCGGTGGCGTAGACCGGTACGTAGCCGCGGTCGGTCTGCTGGTGCTCGATCTTGCGGGGGGTGTTCATGGCCATTCCTGCGTTCGTGAAGGCTCCGGACAGCTTAGCGACGATCCTCAGCACGAAGATTGCTTTCTTGCGCCTCCAAGCCCGTATGGCGCTATATGATTGCGTCCAATGCCGAAAACCATGGTGAAATTTGTGTATGAACACGCTTGACCGCACGGACCTGCGCATGCTCGCCGTACTGCAGAGCGAAGGCCGCATCACCAATGCCGAGCTGGCCGAGCGCGTCAGCCTGTCACCGTCCGCGTGCCTGCGCCGGCTGCAGCGGCTGGAGGCCGACCGCGTCATCAGCGGCTACGCGGCGCAAGTCGATCCCCAGGCCGTGGGATTGGGCCTGCAGGCCTTCGTGCGGGTGCAGCTGAGCAAGCACGAGAGCGCGGTGGTCGAGGGTTTCGTCGAGCGCGTCAACGCCTGGGACGAGGTGGTCGCCTGCCACGCGCTCACCGGCGCGATGGACTATCTGCTGCATGTGTACGTGGCCGACCTGGCGGACTTCTC
>JBIQMK010000188.1:0-6799 GCA_044463365.1 Rhodanobacter sp.
ATGCCCTGCGCGTGCATGTGCGCCGCCAGCGCCTGCACCAGTTCGTCGTCGAAGCCCTGCAGCAGCCGTTCGCGCGCCAGCATCGTCACCTCGCTGCCCAGCGCCTGCAGCAGGCCGGCAAATTCCACCGCGATGTAGCCGCCGCCCACGATCGCTATGCGGCGCGGACAGGCCGACAGCGCAAAGACGTCGTCGGACACCATGCCCAGATCGAAGCCCGGCAACGGCAACCTGCGTGGCCGGCCGCCGGTGGCGATCACGATATGTGGCGCCTGCAGGCGTGTGCCGTCGGCGAGTTCGACGACGTGCGGCCCGGCTAGCCGCGCCCGACGCCGGAACCGCTGCACGTTCGCCCGCTGCAACCGCGCGCCGTAGCGCGCTTCGATCCCCTCGATGTAACGCGCCCGCACGTCGCGGAAGCGCGCCCAGTCCAGCGGTCCCGGTTGCGATGCGAAGCCCACTTCGGCGGCGAGCCGCTGTGCCTGCTCCCATTGCGCCGCGAACCACAAGGCCTTCTTCGGTACGCAACCGCGATGCACGCAGGTGCCGCCCAGCGCGGCCGGATCGACCAGCGCCACGCGCGCGCCGTGCTCCGCGGCGCGAAGCGCGGTCGCCAGTCCGCCGGAGCCGGCACCGAGCACGATCACATCTGGATGGGGCGTCATGGCGTATTTCCTGGAGGGATGCAGGAAGTGTCACCTGCCGGCCGGGACAGCGGCGTCAACGCCGTATCCGTGCGCACGGCGTTCTGGCCGCACGGAGCGCAACGCGATGCTGGAGCGCAGCTTGCCCAACCACCGCATCGCGTGCAGGCTCTTGAAAAACGTCCGGAGGCTCGCATGCCTACACGCTGGGTGACCGCATTCCTTTGCATGGCGCTGCTGGGGGTTTCGCCGCTGTTCGCGCAATCGTTCACTGCGTCGGAAATCGCCTTTTTCCGAACGCTGAACGAGCAGCCGAACGACCTGGCCCGCTACCTCTACGTGCTGAAAATGATGCCGCAATTCGCGCCGCACGAACGACAGCTGGCGATGCAGATGTTCGCCTCCGTGGAGAACGAATTGGGTTTCTACAACGAGGCCATGCGCGACTTTCCGCTGAAAAGCCACGTGCCGGCCGACACCACGCTGCCGACGACCGATGGCTGGAAGGCCGCCAGCGCCGTCGATGTGGTTGCCAGGCTGGCCGCCGACCGGCGCATCGTGATGGTCAACGAAGCCCACCATGACGCCCACACGCGCGAGTTGACGCTGGCCTTGTTGCCACGCTTGCGCGCCCTGGGCTTCGACTATTTCGCGGTCGAGGCGCTGGGCGAGGACCGCGAGCTGGCGAAACGCGGCTACCCGCTGAAAGCCGACGGCAGCGATTACCTGCATGAATCGCTTTACGGCGAGATCGTGCGCCAGGCGCTGCGACTCGGCTTCACTGTCATCGCCTATGACACCGAGGGAGCCAAAGGGCAGGCGCGCGAAACCGGGCAGGCAAAGAACCTCTACAAGAAAGTTTTTGCGCGCGATCCGGCGGCCAGATTGTTCGTGCATGCCGGCTACGCCCACATCGACAAGGCGCGCGGACGGCTGGGCGCGATCGATCCCATGGCGATGCGCCTGCAGAAACTGACCGGCCTGGTGCCGCTGTCGATCGACCAGACCCAGTTCCGCGAACAGATTCCCGCCGAACCGGACGAGGCCTACCAGCAACTGGTGAAGCGCTTCGAGCCGACCGGCCCGACCGTGCTGCTCGACCGCACGGACGGCCATGCCTGGAGCGCGCATCCCGAGTTGTACGATCTCAACGTGATCCTGCCGGCCTCGGGCATAGGCGCCGTCGAAAGCGGCTATACGCAACCCTGGACGATGATCCACAACACCACGCGCTCCCTGCCGATGCTCTCGCACGAGGTCAATGCGCAACGACCGCCGTGGCTGACGCTGGGTGGCGAGCGGCGAGCGCTGAATATCAGCACCGCGCTGTGCAAGGCGGTCGTCCCCTGCGTCGTCGACGCGCATTATCCGGACGAACCGGACGACGCCGTCGCCGCTGATCGCTACGCCTTCCTGCAAGGCGACACCGTGACCAAACTCTACCTGCGCCCCGGCCGCTACCGCCTCCGGGCCTGGGGCATCGACGGCAATACGCTGTCGGACCGGTTCGTCGAGGTGCGGCCTCGCTAGCGGCCGGCCGCCAGCGGTTGCGGCCGGTGTTCAACCCCGCTGCCTCGTGCACGGTGCCGCGGACGTTCGCCCTTTTTCTCACAACTACCGCCCAAGTACTTGATTTGATAACCTCGGACCCGTTGCCGCCGAGGGGCTCCCGTGATGCCTGAGCCAAATGCCTGCCATGCCGCCGCACCGTTGCCATGGCGTGCCATGCGCTATGCATGGCTGGGTGGCTCCCTGTTGCTGCTGGCCGCCTGCGCCGGTACGCCCCATCGGCGCCAGCCCACCTTCAAGCCCTCGCATTCGTCCCTGGCCAACCTGCCGCCCCGCGCGCCATCGGCAGCGACTGCGGGCGAGGCCAACGACGTGCTGTTCCGTGCCATCGGACTGGTCGGCACGCCCTACCGCTGGGGCGGCAACACGCCCGACGGCGGCTCCGATTGCAGTGGACTGGTCGACTACATCTATCGCGCCGCCACCGGCATCGCGCTGCCGCGCACCTCGCATGCGATGTCCACCATGCAGGGCCGCAAGGTGAGCCGCATGACGCAGCTGGCCAGTGGCGACCTGGTGTTTTTCGACATCGGCGGCGCGATCAGCCACGTGGGCGTGTACGTGGGCAAGGGCCGCTTCGTGCACGCGCCCAACAGCGGCGGCACGGTACGCCTGGACGATCTGGACGGGCCGTACTGGGGCGATCATTTCGCTTATGGAAAGCGGCTGCTGGAATGAATTCCGCCATGAAGCCGGTCCGGCAGCGACCAAAAAAAACGGCACCCGCAGGTGCCGTTTTTTTGTGGATCGGGACGGCTCAGGGGCGCCGCGCCAACTCCGGGTTTTCCTTGGTGACCGGCATCAGGTCCTTCTTCGACACACCCAGCCACAACAGGATCGGGCTGGCGACGAAGATGGACGACAACGTGCCCACCAGGATGCCGATCAGCATGGTGATGGCAAAGCCGTGCACCACCGGGCCGCCGAAGAAGTACAAGGCACCCATCGTGATGCCGGTGAACAACGAGGTGATGATGGTGCGCGACAAGGTGTTGTTGATCGAGCGGTTGAGGATTTCCTCCGGCTCCGCCTTGCGCGCCAGGCGGAACAGTTCGCGGATGCGGTCGAACACCACCACCTTGTCGTTGATCGAGTAGCCGATCACCGCCAGCACCGACGCCAGCACCGTCATGTCGAACTCGCGTTGCACCAGCGCCAGGATGCCCAGCGTGACCAGCGTGTCGTGCACCTCGGTAATCACCGCCGCAATCGCGAACCGGCGTTCGAAGCGGATCCACAGATAGGCCATGATGCCCAGGATCACGAAGATCGCGGCCACGGTGCCGTCGCTGCGCAGCTCGGCGCCGACTTCCGAGCCCACGTAATCGCGGCTCTTCAGCTTGGCATCGGGACGCGCGGCCTTCAGCGTGCGGGTGACGTCGGCGGCGATGCGGTCCAGATTCACCTTGCCGTCGGCGGACTGCATGGCGGCCGGGTCATCCTTGGGCTGCATGCGGATCGAGACCTCGCGGGTGCCGCCCAGGGCCTGTACCACGGCATGGTCCAGCCCGCCTTTTTCCAGCGCCGCGCGCACGTCGGCGATCTCCACCGGCTGGTCGTAGTCGACCACCATCGAGACACCGCCGGTGAAATCCAGGCCGTAGTTGAGGCCCTTGGTGGCAATCAGCGCCACCGAGGCCACCATCAGGAAAATGGCGATGGCGACGGTGTACTTGCGCATCCCCAGGAAGTGGATGTTGCTGTCGTGATTGAAAATTTCCATGACGATTCCTTAGACCGACAGCGTCTTGAGCTTGCGGTGGCCGTGGATCAGCGCGGTGAATGCGTGGGTCAGCGTCACCGAGGTGAACAGCGAGGTCAGGATGCCGATCATCAGCGTCACGCCGAAACCCTTGATCGCGCCGGTACCCATCGTGGTCAGCGCCAGTGCCGCGATCAGGTGGGTGACGTTGGCGTCCAGAATGGTGGACCACGCCTTCTCGTAACCCGCGCGGATGGCGGCGTGCGGCGTGCAGCCGTTGCGCAGTTCCTCACGCACGCGTTCGCAGATCAGCACGTTGGCGTCGATCGCCATGCCCAGGGTCAGCACGATGCCCGCCACGCCGGGCATGGTCAGGGTCACGCCGATCATCGACATGATGGCGATCAACACCACCAGGTTGAAGAACAGCGCCACGTCGGCCACCAGGCCGAACAGCTTGTAGTAGATCGCCGCGGCCAGCAGCACCAGCGCCAGGCCCAGGATCACCGCCTTGAAGCCCTTCTCGATGTTGTCCTGGCCCAGGCTGGCGCCGATCACGCGCTCCTCGACGATGTCGGTGGGCGCGGCCAGCGCGCCGCCCTTCAGCAGCAGCGCCAGGTCGGAAGCTTCCTTGGCGCTGCCCAGGCCGGTGGTCTGGAATTCCTTGCCGAACACACCGTTGATGGTGGCGTAGTTGATCACCTCCTGGGTGATCTTGGGGACGCGCACTTCCTTGCCGTCCACCACCTTGGTGTCCACGACGCGCTCGACGTAGACCACGCCCATGCGCTTGCCGACATTGCCGCTGGTGAAGTCCAGCATCTTCTTGGCGCCGGTGGCGTTGAGCGTCACCGACACCGCCGGCGAACCGGTCTGCTGGTCAAACGAGGAAGTGGCGTTGACCAGCTCGTTGCCGGTGGCGATCACCCGCTTGCTGAGCAGGATCGGCCGGTGGGTGCCGCGCTCGTAATACAGCCGCGCATCCGGCGGCACGTTGCCGGTGCGGGCCGCTTCCATCGCCTGCGCATCGGAGCCGGCCTGCGCGCGGTATTCCAGCGTGGCGGTGGCGCCGATCAGCTTCTTGGCCTCGGCCGGATCCTGCACGCCGGCCAGCTCCACCACGATCTTGTCTTCGCCCTGCTGCTGGATCAGCGGCTCGGACACGCCCAGCGCGTTGATGCGGTTACGCAGCGTGCCCAGGTTCTGCTTGATGGTGTTGGCGGCCAGCTCGCGCAACTTGTCCGGCTTGACCTTGGCCGTCACCACGTAGTGGCCGTCCGTATCCGGACCGTTGGTCACGTTGAGGTCGGGAAATGCCAGCGCGATCGCATCGGCTGCAGTGTTGCGCTCGGCGTCGGTGCGGAACACCACGGCAATGCCGTTGCCGCGTCCGGCGTTGCGGTTGGCCGACACGTAGCGCAGCTTCTTGTCGCGCATCAGGCTGCGGATGTCGTCGGCGTAGCTGGTTTCCTGCTTGTCGATCACGTCGTTCTGATCGACCTGCATCAGGAAGTGCACGCCACCTTGCAGGTCCAGGCCCAGCGGCATCGAGTTGGCGCCAATGGCGGTGAGCCAGCGCGGCACGGTCGGCTGCAGCTTGAACGCCACCGTGTAGCCATCGCCCAGCGTGTCCTTGATCACGTCGGAGCCGGTCTTCTGCACGTCGCTGTTGGCGAAGGTGGCCAGCAGGTGGCCATCCTCCGAAACGATCACCTCGCCGGTGGCGACATGCTTCTGTTGCAACGCTGCCGCGACCTTCTGCCGCACGGCCTCGTCGATCGGCGGTGCGTCGCGGTTGGCGGTGACCTGCACGGCCGGTATCGGCTGAAACACGTTCGGCAGCGCGTAGATGACGCCGAACAACATCACCAGCGCAACCAGCGCGTACTTCCAGCGGGGGAAATCACTCATGCCATGCATCCATCAAAGCCGCGGCATCGGCCGCGGCGGTAGCGTCTATCGTTGGGAAAGCGGGCGTCGATCCGGCGAATCGCGGACAGCAGGTCAGACGGACTTCAGCGAGCCCTTCGGCAGCACCTGCTGCACCGCGCCCTTCTGCACCTTGACCTTCACGTTGGCGGCGATCTCCACCGTGAGGAAGGTCTCGCCCACCTCGTCCACGCGACCGGCGATGCCGCCATTGGTAACCACCTCGTCACCCTTGGCCAGGCCGGAAATCAACGCGCGGTGCTCCTTCTGCCGCTTCATCTGCGGCCGGATCATCATGAAATACATCAGACCGAACAGCACCACCATCATGATGATCATGGACGCGCCGCCACCGGCCGGCTGGGCCGCCGCCTGGGCAATCACGAAGGGAATCGGAAAACTCATGGTTTTTAACTCGCAAGTGACGCCGCAGCCCGGCAAATCAGCTGAACGCCTGATAAAAGATCATTGATTATGACATGCGCTCCGGGGCCATGCACGACGCCTTGTGGCAAGGTCGACCACCACGCGCAACCCTACTGAGGGCGCCCATTGCCGGTTGCAAGGGCTCGCCGCACCGCCCGGGGACGGGGATTTTTGCAGGAGCGACTTCAGTCGCGACGCCTTTCGTTGGATCAAGGCAGAAGCGTCGCGGCTGGAACTGCTCCTACAGGGCAGCCGCGCCCTGCCGCCGCGCGTGGAACGCCGCGGTGAACGCCTCCAGCGCCTGGTTCGCGATCGCGTCGCGCAGGCCGGCCATCAAGCGCTGGTAGTAGCGCAGGTTGTGCATGGTGGCCAGCTGGCTGCCCAGGATCTCGTTGCAACGATCCAGGTGGCGCAGGTAGGCGCGGCTGAAACCGTTGGCACAGGCATGGCAATCGCAGCCCTCCTCGATCACCCGCGTGTCGTCGGCAAACTTCGCGTTGCGAAGCGTGAAAAGCTCGCCGCGGCCCCA
>JBIQMK010000189.1:0-6799 GCA_044463365.1 Rhodanobacter sp.
GTGGCATGTTGATTGCTTGGCCACGCACGAGCTCACTGCACGCGGCCACCTGATGCCGTTGTGGGGGCGCGTAGCGGCAGCGCCCCTGATGCCATCGGCGCTGCCCGGTCAAGGACGCGGGGTGGCAAACGAATGAACATGCTTTGTGGTGCCAGGCGCCATCGTGGGTGGAAGGAATCTTTGATGATCGACGACAACGAACGCGACGACGCCGGCACGGCGGACGAGAAATTGCGACCGGCCCGGATGCAGATCGAGACCACGGTGCTGATGTGTCGCGGCGACAAATCGCATCCCACCGAGCTGGTCGACATTTCCGCGACGGGCGCCTTGCTGCGCCGACCGCTGGGATGGGTCGGGGAAGCGGGGCAGAGCTGGGTCCTGGACATGATTTTCGGGCACAACCTGCACATCCATCTGCAGGCGGAAGTGGCGCGCGTATCCGAGCACCACATCGGTTTTTCCTACACCCACATCCCCGAGGACAAGCAGGTGCCGCTATGGAATCTGTTGGGCGGCTACGCGGACATTCTCGAGAACTGGAAGGGTTAGTCGGTCCGTCGGCCCGGGCTCGGGCCTGCCGATCGGCCGTTGGCCGGATCAGCTGGCGTTTGCAGGACTTGGCTTGTGCTCGTCGCGCAGCTCGCGGCGAAGAATCTTGCCCACGTTGCTCTTGGGCAACGCATCGCGGAACTCGATTAGCTTGGGCCGCTTGTAGCCGGTGAGGTTTTCGCGGCAGAAGGCCTTCAGCGCCTCGATGGTCAGGTCCGGGTCCTTGCGCACCACGAACAGTTTCACCACTTCGCCGGAATGCTCGTCGGGCACGCCGACCGCCGCCACCTCGGCCACGCCCGGATGCTGCATCACGGCGTCCTCGACCTCGTTCGGATACACGTTGAAACCGGACACCAGGATCATGTCCTTCTTGCGGTCGACGATATAGACGTAGCCGTTCTCGTCCATCCGCGCGATGTCGCCGGTGTGCAACCAGCCATCGGCATCCAGCACATTGGCGGTTTCGTTGGGGCGGTTCCAGTACCCCTTCATGACTTGCGGACCGCGCACCATCAGTTCGCCGATCTCCCCCACCGGCAGCGGCTGGCCATCCTCCGACCATATCGCCACGTCTGTGGACGGGATCGGCAGGCCGATCGAGCCGTTGTAGGCGGCCAGGTCCAGCGGGTTGATGCAAACCGCCGGCGAAGTTTCCGTGAGGCCGTAGGCTTCGGCCAGGGTGCAGCCGGTGGTTTTTTTCCAGCGCTCCGCCACCGAGCGCTGCACCGCCATGCCGCCGCCCAGGGTCAGATGCAGGCGCGAGAAATCCAGTTCGGCAAAACCGGGCGTGTTGAGCAGGCCGTTGAACAGCGTGTTGACGCCGGTGATCGCGGTGGGCCGGGATTTCTTCAATTCCTTGACGAAGCCGGGCATGTCGCGCGGGTTGGTGATCAGCCAGTTCAATCCGCCCAGGCTCATGAACACCAGCCCGTTCGCCGTCAGCGAAAAGATGTGGTACAGCGGCAGCGCGGTGATGATGACTTCCTCGCCCGGCGTGACCAGCTCGGTGCCGATCCACGCGCTGGCCTGCAGCATGTTCGCCACCATGTTGCCGTGGGTCAGCATGGCGCCCTTGGCCACGCCGGTGGTGCCGCCGGTGTATTGCAGGAAGGCCAGATCATCGGGCCCGAGCTCCACCGCGGGGACGGCGTGCGCCGCGCCGCGCGTCAGCGCATCGCGAAACCGCACGGCCTGCGGCAGCTCGAAGGGCGGCACCATCTTCTTGACGTGCTTGAGCACGAAATTGATCAGCGCCCCCTTGGGAAAGCCGAGCATGTCGCCGATGCCGGTGGTGACGATGTGCTCCACCGACGTGCCGACCATCGCTTGCTGCAGCGTGGCGGCGAAATTGTCGAGTACCACGATCGCTTTGGCGCCCGAGTCCTCGAGCTGATGTTTCAGTTCGCGCGCGGTGTACATCGGGTTGGTGTTGACGACCACCAGTCCGGCGCGCAACGCGCCGAACAACACGATCGGGTACTGCAGCACGTTCGGCATCATGATCGCCACGCGATCGCCCTTGGTCAGCTTCAGCACACCGGTGAGATAGCCGGCGAACTGACGACTCAGTTCATCGACCTGGCCGTAGCTGAGCTGCTTGCCGAAGCTGGAGAACGCGGGCCGCTGGCGGAACCGCGCGAACGCTTCTTCCACCACCGCCACCACCGATGCGTAGCGCCCGGTATCGATCTGCGCGGGGACGCCCGCCGGATAATTCGCCAGCCACGGACGCTCAATGCTCATGCTCGGGTTCCCTGTTTGTCGGTGACCATGGATCGCCTGGATTCCAAATGATGGCAACATCCACCACGAACCCAAGCATTCCGATTCATTGGAGCATGCGCCCGCGTATAGCGGCAAGCCGCACCGCAACGAGTTCCGCCATGATCCTGAAGAAGAAAATGATCCTCCTCGCAGGCGCGCTTGTCCTGCTCGCGCTGACCTTGCCGGGCTGTCGCCGCGCGCCGGATGAAACGCAGGTGCGCGAGGCGATCGCCGCCATGGCGCAGGCCGCCGAAGCCGGTTCGGCCGGGGACGTGAGCAAGCCGCTCAGCGAGGATTTCGATGGCAATGCGGGGAGGCTGGACCGGCGCGGATTGACCGGCATGATTCGCTTGCTGGCGCTGCGCGGCGACCATGTCGGCGTCACGATGGGCCCTGTGTCGACCGAGCGCCGCGGTGAACGGATCGTGGCCACATTCACGGTCACGCTGAGCAGTGGCGGCAAGTTGCTGCCCGACCAGCTTGGCGTCTATCGCGTCGAATCGGCGTGGCGCCACGAGGATGGCGACTGGCATTGCTATACCGCGACCTGGGAACGCGTGATGTAAGAGCCCTTGGCGGCGACGGGATTCGCTGCGGATGACCACAAAAAAAGCGCCCCGTTCGGGGCGCTCTTTTGTCGAACGATGCTGGACCTCAGGCGGCTTTCTTGGCCGCCAGTTGACGCAGCACGTATTGCAGGATGCCGCCGTGACGGAAGAAGTCGCGCTCCTTCGGGGTCAACAGCATCACGTGCACGGCGAACTGTTTGCTGCTGCCGTCGGGCGCCGTGGCGGTGATGGTGGCTTCCTTCGAGCGGCCGTCGTCCAGGCCGCTGATGTCGAACGTCTCGTTGCCGGTGAGGCCCAGCGTCTGCGCGTTCTCGCCGTTCTTGAACTGCAGCGGCAGCACGCCCATGCCCACCAGGTTGGACCGGTGGATGCGCTCGAAGCTTTCGGTGATGACCGCCTTGACGCCCAGCAGCAAGGTGCCCTTGGCGGCCCAGTCGCGTGAGGAGCCGGTGCCGTATTCCTTGCCGGCGATGACCACCAGCGGGGTACCCGTTTCCTTGTATTTCATCGCCGCGTCGTAGATCGCCATCTGTTCGCCGCTGGGGATGTGGCGGGTGAAGCCGCCCTCGACGCCGTCCAGCATCTGGTTCTTGATGCGGATGTTGGCGAAGGTGCCGCGCACCATCACGTCGTCGTTGCCGCGGCGCGAGCCGTAGGAGTTGAAGTCGATCGGCTGCACGCCGCGCGAGATCAGGAAGCGACCGGCGGGCGAATCCTTCTTGATCGAACCGGCCGGCGAGATGTGGTCGGTGGTGATCGAGTCGCCGAACAGGCCCAGGCAACGCGCGCCGTGGATGTCCTCGACCTTGTTCAGCTCCATGGTCATGCCATCGAAGTACGGCGGGTTCTTGATGTAGGTGGACGCTTCATCCCACGCGTACAGCGCGCCGTCCGGCGAGGCGATGGCATTCCAGCGCTCGTCGCCCTTGAACACGTCGGCGTAGTTCTTCTTGAACATTTCCGAGGTGACGGCGCTGGCCATCAGGTCGCTGATTTCCTGGTTGCTCGGCCACACGTCCTTGAGGAAAACGTCCTTGCCGTCCGCGTCCTGGCCCAGCGGCTGCGTGGTGAGGTCGATGTCGAGCGAGCCGGCCAGCGCATAGGCCACCACCAGCGGCGGCGAGGCCAGGTAGTTCATCTTCACTTCGGCGTGCACGCGGCCTTCGAAGTTGCGGTTGCCGGAAATCACGGCGCCCACGGTGAGGTCGCCGGCGCTGATCGCCTTGCTGATCTCCTGCGGCAGCGGGCCGGAGTTGCCGATGCAGGTGGTGCAGCCGTAGCCGACCAGGTAGAAGCCGGTCTTCTCAAGCTCGGTCAGCAGGCCGGTCTTTTCCAGGTAGTCGGTAACCACCTTGGAGCCCGGTGCCAGCGAGGTCTTCACCCACGGCTTGGCCTTCAGGCCGCGCGCCGCGGCCTTCTTCGCGACCAGGCCGGCGGCCAGCATCACGGCGGGGTTGGAGGTGTTGGTGCACGAGGTGATGGCGGCAATCACCACCGAACCGTCGCCGACCTTGAAGCTCTCGCCGTTCATCTCAACCCGCACCAGACCTTCGGTGATCGCGTTGCTCGGGTTGCCGATGGCGGTGGCGCCGCCTTCGTTCGCGAAGTCCGCCGCGGCGCCATTCTTCGGCGTGCGATGGAGGGTGGTGGCGCCCAGGTTGGCGTTGTAGTTCTGCTTGACGTCGGACAGCAACACGCGATCCTGCGGGCGCTTCGGGCCGGCCATCGACGGCTTGACGTCGGCCAGGTCCAGCTCCAGCGTGACGGTGAATTCGGCGTGCGGGCTGTTCTCGTCGTGCCACAGGCCCTGGGCCTTGGCGTAGGCCTCGACCAACGCGACCTGCTCGTCGCTGCGGCCGGAGAGCCGCAGGTACTTCAGCGATTCGGCATCGACCGGGAAGATGCCGCAGGTGGCGCCGTATTCCGGCGCCATGTTGCCGATGGTGGCGCGGTCGGCCAGGGCCAGGTGCTGCAGGCCCGGACCGAAGAACTCCACGAACTTGCCGACCACGCCCTGCTTGCGCAGCATCTGCGTCACGGTCAGCACCAGGTCGGTCGCGGTGGCGCCTTCGGGCAGGCGACCGGACAACTTGAAGCCCACCACCTGCGGAATCAGCATGGAGGAGGGCTGGCCCAGCATCGCCGCCTCGGCCTCGATGCCGCCCACGCCCCAACCCAGCACGCCCAAGCCGTTGACCATGGTGGTGTGCGAGTCGGTGCCGAACACGGTGTCCGGGTAGGCCCACTGCTGGCCGTCGACGTCATTGGCCATCACCACGCGGGCCAGGTGTTCCAGGTTCACCTGGTGCACGATGCCGGTACGCGGCGGCACCACCTTGAAATCGGTCAGCGCTTTCTGGCCCCAGCGCAGGAAGCTGTAGCGGGCCTGGTTGCGCTCGAATTCGATGGCGACGTTCTTTTCCAGCGCGTCCTCGCTGCCGAATACGTCGACCTGCACCGAGTGGTCGATGACCAGCTCGGCCGGCGACAGCGGGTTGATCAGGGTCGGGTCGCCGCCGAGTGCCTTCATGGCATCGCGCATGGCGGCCAGGTCGACCACGCAGGGCACGCCGGTGAAATCCTGCAGCAGCACGCGGGCGGGCATGAAGGAGATCTCGGTGTCCGGCTCCTTCTTCGCGTTCCAGGTGGCGACCGCTTCGATTTCCTTCGAGGTCACGTCCACGCCATCCTCGTGGCGCAGCAGGTTCTCCAGCAGGATCTTCATCGAGTACGGCAGCCGCTTCAGGTCGAAGCGCTGGCCCAGCTTGGCCAGGCTGGCAAAGGCGTACTGCTTGCCGTTGACCTCAAGGGTGTCGCGTGCGGAAAAGGTGTCTTTCATGGAAGTGCTCCTGGCTGATCCTGCGGCTGGGATGGTGACCACGGCGACGGTTGGCCGTCCCGGCAAATTCGACAATTATCGCCCAAACGCCGATGCGTCGCGAACTCGTGCGATCGACTGGCGATGGTGGCAGAACGGGAATTACGGACACGTGCAGAGCCGGGCAGCGAGTAGACTGCGGCGACCTCTGCCGGTGCTTCCATAAAGGATGAGCCCGGCCTACCCGTGGCGCAAACGCTTTTGATGACATGCAGCATTCGATGATTTCGACCATCCTGGCGGCGGTGTCGCTGCGTGACCTCGCGCTGGTGCAGGCGGTGCATCGCCACGCCAGTTTCAACAGCGCCGCGCGCGCCATGCACATCAGTCCATCGGGGCTCTCGCACCAGGTGCAGAAGGTGGAACAGGCGCTCGGCGCACCGCTGTTCGAGCGTGGTGGCCGCAGCATCGTGCCTACCGCTGGCGGCCGTCGCCTGCTGCAGCAGATCGACGCCGTGCTGGCCGCCGCCGAGCACCTGCAGCAACTCGCCCGCGCCGGCGCCGTGGCGTTCGGCGGCGAATTGCGGCTGGGTTTGCCAGCCTCGCTGGGGCCGTACCTGTTGCCTCACCTCATCTCGCCGTTTCCGCAGCATTTCCCGGGTGCGCGGCTGGTGATTTCCGAGGGCAAACCGCGCGGCCTGCTGCGCCGCCTGCACGAGGGCGAGCTGGACGCCGTGCTGGCGCCGCTGGTTTCCGCCGGCAGTGGCATCGCGATGAAGCCGCTGTTTTTCGAGCCGTGGGAACTGATGCTGCGCGCCGACCACGCGCTGGCCAGCCGGCGTAGCGTGACGCTGGAACAGCTCGACCCGGCCCAGGCCACGCTGATGGCGGAGAGCCACGCCGATGGTCTGGGCGGGGACGGTGGCGATCACGGCCACGTGCAGGACGTGAGCCTGGAAAGCCTGGCCGCGCTGGTCAGCCTGCGTGGCGGCTACGCGCTGGTGCCCGCGCTGGCGCATGAGCGGCTGGCGTCGATGCCGAATATCGTGCTGGCCAAGCTGAAAGGGCAGGCCACCGGCCGCGAGATCGCGCT
>JBIQMK010000190.1:0-6776 GCA_044463365.1 Rhodanobacter sp.
CGCGAATACGATTCCCGGCCCCAACCCCATAACCCCCTCCGATCCGTCGGCGAACGACAGCCCACGGGCGCGGATACCCACGACCCGCGATGGCTACGAGGTCCTCCGCGAGGGCTACAGCGTCGGAACATCCGCCGAGGTGCCGGCCGATGAGCTGCCGGCGACCGATTGATCGGCCGGTGTGCAGCGCCGGAGCCGACAGCCCGCCGCCGCCGCGGGAACCGCCAAAACAGCCACCACCGAAGATCATCAAGCAGGTCGTGCCGCCGCCGACACCGCCGCCGCCGGCTCCGCCGCCGGCCGTGGAAGAGCCGTCGCAGATGGCCGTGCAGGCACCGCCGCCGGCACCACCGGCACCGCCGGCGCCGCCGACCGAGATCTCGGCCAGCCAGGATCTGAGCTACAACAGCCGCATCCAGCCCCGCTATCCGCCACAGGCAATCCGCATGCGGCATGAGGGCACGGTAGTGTTGATGATCCTGGTGGGCACGGATGGTTCGCCGAAGGACATCAAGGTCGACAAATCCAGTGGTTTCCACGAGCTTGATCGTGCAGCGATGGATGCAGCACGCCGCTGGCGCTTCAATCCCACAGTACGAAACGGACAGAAGGTCGAGGGGTACGCCCGCGTTCCCGTCAACTTCAATCTCAATCAGATGTAATCGGGGTTTTCCCGATTACATTCACAGTTCACGCTTGACTTCCCTAGGGTAGCGTTATGTTCCTACAGACTCCTGCACCGTCCGATGCCACTCCCGTCATGGGTGGCAATACCAACGCCGAAGCCATGAAACAGATGGGCTTCGCCAACCTGGCACAGAACTTCGACTGGCTTGGCTGGGTGGTTTTCGTCACGCTGGTCGTGATGTCGTTCCTTTCCTGGTACTTCATCATTGCCAACGGCATCCGCAACGCCATGGTGCGTTCGCGTGCCGACAAGGTGATCAACGATTTCTGGGGCAACGCCTCCACCCAGGACGCCATCCGCGAGCTGGAAGCCCAGCCCAAGGGCGAACCGTTCTCGAAGATTGCCCTGGACGCCGCTTCCGCGGTGGCCCATCACCAGCAGTCGGTTGCCGGTGCTCCGGGTCGTCTGGCCGAATCGCTGAGCCGCTCGGAGTTCATCGACCGTGCACTGCGTCAGGCCGTGGCTCGCGAGAGTCTGCGTCTGGAAGGCGGCCTCACCCTGCTCGCCACGGTGGGCTCGGCGGCGCCGTTCGTCGGTCTGCTCGGTACCGTGTGGGGCATCTACCACGCACTGATCGGCATTGCCGCAACCGGCAACGCGTCGATGAACGCCGTGGCAGGTCCGGTGGGTGAGGCGCTGATCATGACCGCCTTCGGTCTGTTCGCGGCTATCCCGGCGCTGTTCGCGTTCAACTTCTTCAACCGCTCGAATCGTCTGACCTACGCTCGTTTCGACGAATTCGCGCACGACCTTCATGACTTCTTCGCCACCGGTTCGCGCGTCGAAAGCCAGAAGTGAGGGATTGACCCATGGGCATGAGTACCGGTGGCAATAACGGCGGGCCGATGTCGGAAATCAACGTTACGCCGCTCGTCGACGTAATGTTGGTTCTCCTGATCATCTTCATGATCACCGCGCCGCTGATGTCACACAGCATCACGATCGACCTGCCTACCGCCAATCCGAAGGTGAAAGACGAGGATATGCCGGTGCCGCCGCTGGACCTGGCAGTCAAGCAGGATGGCAGCTTGTACTTCAACGACAAGCCCGTCACGGAAGTGGAGTTGCGGGCGCAGTTTGCGGTGAACGCGCAGAAGTCGCCGCAGCCGGAACTGCAGATCCGTGCGGACAAGGCAACCGAGTACAAGATTGTGCGCAAGGTTCTTGGCGATGCCAAGGACGCTGGCATGGTCCATGTCGGGTTCATGA
This sequence comes from Rhodanobacter sp., assembly GCA_044463365.1. Lineage (GTDB taxonomy): Bacteria > Pseudomonadota > Gammaproteobacteria > Xanthomonadales > Rhodanobacteraceae > Rhodanobacter. Next base: position 1,898 of record JBIQMK010000190.1, read on the forward strand.
CGACCGGCAAGGAGTGACGAGATGGCTTTCACTACCAATACCAGTGGACCGATGTCGGAGATCAACGTTACCCCGTTGGTCGACGTGATGCTGGTGCTGTTGATCATCTTCATGATCACGGCGCCGGTGCTCGCCCACAAGATCAAGGTCGACCTGCCGCAGCCGAATCCGAACGTGATCAATCCACCGAATCCGCTCGATCCCATTCGACTGAAGATCGATGCCGGTGGCGCGTTCTACTGGAACGACACGCCGGTCGACGAACTGGGGCTCAAGGCGCAGCTGGCGGTGGTTGCCCAGCAGACCAATCAGCCGGAGATCCAGATCAACGCGGCGGATACGGTGGCCTACGAGTACGTGGCGCGTGTGCTGGCTGACGCGAAGAGCTACAACCTGGTAAAGATCGGATTCACCGAAGGCGATTGATTCGGTCAGGGTCTGCTTCATGAGGTAAACGGAAAAACCCCGCCTCGGCGGGGTTTTTTTGTGGATGGCGGCCGACCCTCGCCGTCACGGGGCTGCTGCTCCGCCGTGCCGGGACCATTCAGCGCAGGATTTGCAGGTAGTTGCGAACGGTGACGGCGAGGCCTTCGTACAAGGCCTCGCCGATCAGCGCATGGCCGATGGAGACTTCAGCCAAGCCGGGGATGGCCGCCTTGAACGTGCCGAGATTGGCCTGGCTGAGGTCGTGACCGGCGTTGACCGCCAATCCGGCCTGCTGCGCACATCGCGCCGTGGTGGCGCAGGCTTCCAGCGCCGGCCCCGGCGCATCCTCGGCGAACGCCTTGGCGTAGGGGCCGGTATAAATCTCGATGCGTTGCACGCCGATCGCGGCCGCCTGCTCAAACGCTCGGGCGTTGCTGTCCGCGTCGACGAACAGGCTGACACGGCAGCCCAGTTCGCAAAGCTCGGCGACCAGCGGACGCAGCCGTTCGATGTCGCGCAGGATATCGAAGCCGTGGTCGGACGTGATCTGCCCGTCGCTGTCCGGCACCAGGGTGACCTGGGTCGGACGCACCTCGCGCGCCAGCGCGATCAAGCCGGGGTAGGCACCGCGCGGGCCGGCGAACGGATTCGCCTCGATGTTGTATTCGACGCGGCCACGCAACAGCGCGGCCAGCGCACGCACGTCATCGGGCCGGACATGGCGCAGGTCCGGCCGCGGGTGCACGGTGATTCCGCCGCAGCCGGCCTCGATACAGGTGCGCGCCGCCCGGCAGATGTCGGGCTCGGTATCGCCACGCGAATTGCGCAGCACCGCGATCTTGTTGAGATTGACGCTGAGCAGGGTCATGGCGGATTCGGGACAGGTGGCCGAGCCGGGTGGAGCGGCTTCGCCGCCGTGGCCGGAAACAGTGCACCAATCAGCCAGCGCTGGCAAGCAAACGCAGGCGTACCCGGCGTGCCGCGCCACGCCACGCCAGCGCCCCGGCAAAGGCATGGCCCAGGGCCAGCCTCTGCACTTGCCAGCTGCCCAGGTCCTCGCCGTCGAAGCGGCGCAACTGGAGCGATGCTTCCTCCGCAACCACGCTCAGCCGGTCGAGCCCGAACGCCAGCCCGCGACCATGGGCCTTGAGCAAGGCTTCCTTGGCCGTCCAGATGTCCAGGAAGATGCGGTCACGCTGCCCGGAAGGGGCATCGGCCAGCGCGGCAACCTCGTCACTGCTGAAGAACCGTCGCGCGATCTCCAGGGCTTTCGGTCGCGGTCGAAGGCGTTCGATATCCACCCCTGGCGCGGTCCCGCGGGCGAGGGCGACAAGCGCGTGGTCGCCGCTGTGCGACCAGTTGAAATCCAGCGCGTCGCCGTGGGCCGGTGCCAGTTCGGGGCGGCCGTGGACGCCCTCACGCAACGCCACCGCGGAGGGCGGGATCGCCAGATAGGCGGCGAGCAGCTGGAGCAGCGGACGGCGCCCTTCGGCTCGGTCGTAGTCGAGCTTCCATACATGGATCTCGTCATCGCGCAGGGGCTCTGCTACGTTGGCCAGCCAGGGTGGGCGCATGATCGTCTGCATCATCGTGTCATGGTGACGTGCGTGGTGGCCGCGGACAAGCACGACACGCAGAGCGTCGTCGGGCAACGAAGCACCGACCCGCTGCCGCCGGCGGCAGCGCCGCGCCGGTGACCGGATCAAGGCTACGTCGTCGTCCGTATGCCGGGAGAGGGGCTTGATACAGGGTTGGCTGCTGCTGCTGGTCTCGCTGCTGTACGTGGGCGTGCTTTTCGTGGTCGCCTACGCGGGCGACCGTCGGCCACTTTATCCGCGCCAGCCGAAGCTGCGCCCGGTGGTCTACAGCCTCGCGCTGGCGGTGTACTGCTCCTCATGGACGTTCTACGGCGCCGTGGGTACGGCAGCGCGCGACGGTCTCGCCTACCTGCCGATCTACCTGGGGCCGATCCTGCTTTTCGTGTTCGGCTTCGGTCTGTTGCGGCGGCTCGTGCGTATCGTGGGCCAGCGCAACATCACCTCGATCGCCGATTTCATCGGCGCGCGATTCGGCAAATCCCATGGATTGGCCGCCCTGGTGGCGGTGATCGCGGTTACGGCGGTGGTTCCCTACATTGCGCTGCAGTTCAAGGCCGTGGCCATGTCCTACGGGGTGCTCGGTGGCCAGCCGTCGTCGCCGGCCTTGGCAGGTGGCGTCGACAGTGCGCTCTGGTGCGCCGTCTTGCTGGCGGTGTTCGCGATCCTGTTCGGCACGCGCAGCATCGACGCGACCGAGCACCACCACGGCATGATGCTGGCCATTGCGCTGGAATCGTTGATCAAGCTGGTGGCGTTCGTGGCCCTGGCGGGTTACGCGCTGTGGCGCGGGCCGGGCCTGGTAGCCACCATGCAGTTGCCGGTGGAGCAGCTGGACCATGGTTTTTCGTCGGGGTTCCTGGCGAAGACCATCCTGGCGTTCTGCGCGATGTTCTGTCTGCCGCGCCAGTTCCAGATCGGCGTGGTGGAGTGCGAGGAAGTCGACGACGTGAGGCGGGCGCGCTGGATGGTGCCGATCTATCTGGCCATCATCAGCGTGGCGGTGCTGCCGATCGTGGCGGCCGGCACCCACATGCCCGTCGTGCGTGATGGCGCCGCCGATGCGTGGGTGCTCACGCTGCCCCTGGCGCACGGCGACAGCGGCATGGCGTTGCTGGCCTTCATCGGCGGTTTCTCGGCGGCCACCGGCATGGTTATCGTGGCCTCGGTGGCGCTGTCGACCATGATCAGCAATGACCTGGTGATGCCAGCCCTGCTGCGCATCCGCTGGTTGCGGCTCGAGCAGCGCGACGACCTGTCGCAACTGGTGCTGGCCGTGCGCCGGGTGGCCATCGTGGCGCTGGCGTTGATGGCTTACGTCTACTACCGGCTGGCGGCCAATGCGGAAAACCTGGCGGCCACAGGATTGCTGGCGTTCGCCGCCGTGGCGCAATTCGCGCCCGCCCTGATTGCCGCGTTGTACTGGCGCGGCGCCAGCCGCCGTGGCGTGGTCACCGGCCTGCTCAGCGGTTTCGCGGTATGGGGCTATACCCTGCTGTTGCCGGCCCTGAGCCGCTCGGGTGCGTGGTTGCAGCATGGTCCGCTCGGCCTGGACTGGCTGCGCCCGCAGGGGTTGTTCCAGCTCACCGGCTGGGATCCGGTGATGCACGGCACGTTCTGGTCGTTGCTGCTGAACGTGGGTTGCCTGGTGTTCGTGTCGCTGCGCTTTCGGCCCAGCCTGGAAGAGCGCCTGCACGCGGCGGTGTTCATCGATGTCGATCCGGCCGGCCGCGGCGGACCGGGCGATTGGCGTGGCCGCGTGGTGGTGGGCGACCTGCGCACCATTGCCGAACGCATCGTGGGCGAGCGCGCCACGCGTCGCGCGTTCGACGAGTACGCGGCGCGCCGCGAACGGCCCCTCGCGGCGGGCGAGGTCGCCGATCGGGCGTTGATCCAGTACACCGAGCGGCTGCTGGCGTCGGCGGTAGGCGCGGCGAACGCGCGCCGCATCCTGATCGGCGCGTTGTCCGGCAGCGGGCTGGACGTGGCCGAGTCGATGGCGCTGATGGACGAGGCTTCGCAAGAACTGCGCTTCAACCGCGAACTGCTTTCCACCACGCTGGAAAACGTGTCGCAGGGCATCAGCGTGGTCGACGCGGACATGCGGCTGGTGGCCTGGAACCGGCGCTACCTGGAACTCTTCGATTACCCCGATGGCATGGTCCACGTGGGCGTGCCGGTGGCCGACCTGATCCGCCGCAACGCGGAACTCGGCGAATGCGGCCCCGGCGAAGTGGACGGCCATGTGGCCAAACGCATCGATTACATGCGCGCCGGTTCTTCGCACCTGTTCCAGCGCGTGCGTCCCGATGGCACCGTGATCGAGATGCGCGGGCGCGCTCTGCCCGGCGGCGGCTACGTCACGACGTATACGGACGTGACCGCGTACAAGCATGCCGAGCACGCCCTGATCGAGGCCAACGAAACGCTGGAATTGCGGGTGGAACAGCGCACCGCCGAGTTGTCCGAATCGTTGGCCGCCACCGCCCATGCCCGTCGCGCGGCGGAAGCGGCCAACATCTCCAAGACACGTTTTCTGGCAGCGGCCAGCCACGACCTTCTGCAACCGCTCAACGCGGCGCGGTTGTTCACCTCGGCCTTGCGCCAGCATCCGGGGCTGGATGCCGAGGCCAGCCAGCTGGCGGAGCGCATCGATGCCTCGTTCCGCTCCGCCGAGAATCTGCTGGATGCGTTGCTCGATACGTCGCGCCTGGACGCAGGCAGCTACAAGCCCGAAGTGACCGGGTTCGCGTTGGCGGAACTGTTCGAATCGCTGAGCGCCCAGTTCGCGGTGGTGGCCGAACAGCGCGGCCTGCGCTTGCGGGTGGCGGCCACCCACCTCGCGGTGCGCAGCGATC
>JBIQMK010000191.1:0-6703 GCA_044463365.1 Rhodanobacter sp.
CACATTTCGGTGAGGAACAGCACGCTCAGGCCGCGCGGATGGCCGAACCAGTTTTTCTCGCGCGTGGCTGGAATCATGGCGTCTGCTCTCTCCGGTTCTCACCTGTAGGAGCGGCTTCAGCCGCGACCGGGACGCCGCTGCTGACCAAGGTCGCGACTGAAGTCGCTCCTACAGGGTGGGTTGCGCGCTGCCCCAAACGGTTTCGGGGCACCACACGCTGCCGTCCTCGTACGTCACCGACGGGGCGTAATCGTCGATCAGGCTGATCGGGCCGTCCAGGTCCACCACGTCGCACAACTGGCCCACCACGAATGCCGGCGCCATCGCCAGCGACGAGCCGCCCATATTGCCCACCATCAAATCGAATCCCAGCTTGCGTGCCCGGGCCGCAATCACCAGCGCCTCGGTGAGGCCGCCGCATTTGTCCAGCTTGATGTTGATGACATCGACGCGGCCCACCAAGTTTTCCAGGTCGCTGCGATCCTGCACGCTTTCGTCGGCGGCCACGCGTATCGGCCGATCCAAGTCGTCCAGCCAGTCTTCCTTGCCGACCGGGAACGGCTGCTCGACCACGTCCACCCGCGCCTCGGCCAGCGTGGGCAGCAGGCGCGCTAACGACTCGCGGGTGAAACCCTGGTTGGCATCGACCATCAGCCACACGTCCGGCCGCGCCTGGCGTACGGCAAGCACGCGCTCGGCGCTGCGGCCGTCGTCGGTGAGTTTCAGCTTGATCGCGCGGGCGGCGGCATAAGCCTTGGCGCCTTCGGCCATCGCTTCCGGCTCGTCCGCGCCCAACGTGTAGGTGGTGCGCAACGGTTTCGGTGCATCCAGCCCGGCCAGTTGCCACACCGGCTTGCCGCTGCGCTTGGCTTCGAGATCCCACAGGGCGCAATCGAGCGCGTTGCGCGCGCCGCCGGCGGGCAGCAGCGTCTGCAACGTCAGGCGGTCGATGCCAGCCTCGATCTGCGCGCGCAAGGCCTCGATCTGCGCCTGCATGGTGGCCGGCGTGTCGTGGCGGTAATAGACACCCTGCGCTTCGCCGCGGCCGGTCCGGCCCTGCTCGTCGGTCAGCTCGACGATCAGCGCATCGAACGCGGTGAAGGTGTAGCCGGTGATGTGGAATGGCGCCTTGATCGCCCAGCTCTTCTGCGTGGCTTGCAGGCGCAACCGCCCGCACTCATGAACGTTCATGCGTGTATTCCCGGATGAAGCGCGGCGGCGTGGCTTCGCCGCCGCGCGAATGAAATCAGTAGCGGACGTTGAAGCTGATCAAGCCGAACACCACGATGAACCAGCTCAGGTAGATCGCCGCCAGCGCCAGCAGGGTTTCGCCGGCCAGCACCCAGCGGCCGCGGCGCGGGGCCATCCAGCTGCGCACCGCGTGCACCACCACCGCCAGCGCGCCGAGCAGGGCCAGCACGCCCAGTACGTAGAGCAGGTACAGCCACGGCGTCATCCTGCCCTGCAGCAGCATGTCCTCGCTGATGGTCGAACTCACCAGCAGGGCGATCCAGCCGCCGATGTCGATGAACAGCGCCAGCAGGCCCAGCCGCGACAGCAGGCGCGAGCGCCGCTGCGCCGCGTTCAACGCGATCAAACGGCCATAGTGGCGCCGTACCCAGCCACCGAGGCCCCAGCTCAGCAGGCCCACGATCACGGCCAGCAAGGACAGCCCGCCCCACAGGCTCACCGAACTCATCGAGCGGGCGGCGGAGACGCGCTGGAACACGAACACGGGTGCCTCCACATCGGTGGCCCAATACGCGATGTCGCCCTTGTCGTCGGTGACGAACTTCAGGTGCGCGTCGCCATTGACCTCGCGCCAGGTCAGCGGTCCCACTTCGCGCCAGTGCAGCGGCTTGCCCGCGTAGTTGTTCCAGATCGAGACGACGATGGTGCCATCCGGCTGCGGCACCACGCTGGTCTGGCCCAGCAGATACAGGGGACGCAGCGCGCTGTCGTTGCGGCGGCTGGATTCGTACCAGCCGGCGACGCGCGCGGCGTCTTCTTTCGCGCTGGCCACGGTTTTTTCCGCGGGTGCGGTATAGGGGAAATAGCGATCAAGGAAAGACTGGAAGATCGCCTTGCGGATCACGTGCGCACCGCCCTCGCTGCCAAGGCTGTTGAACGACATGAAGATGCCCACGTTCGCATCCAGCATCAGGTGCAGGTCGCTGTGGAACACCACCGTGTCGCCGCCGTGGCCGATGATGCGCTGGCCGTGGCTGTCCTCCTGGTAGAAGCCCAGGTCGAACCCGGGCAGGCCCGGCGCCGCGGTGTGTTGCGGGCTGTGCATCAGCTCGGCCGTGGCCTGTTGCAGGATGCGCGTGTCGCCGAAGCGGCCGCCCTGCAACTGGGCGATCATGAACTTCGCCATGTCGGTGGCCGAGCTGCTCATCGCACCGGCCGGTGCCGGGTCCACCGGCTCGAACGGACGCGGCTTGCCGTCGGACACGCTCTCGTAGCCCTTCGCCATCAGCGGCGCGAGATCCGGCGGCAACGGCTGCGCAAAGCTGGAGTGCTGCATGCCCAGCGGATCGAAGATGTGGTGCTTGATGTAATCGGCAAACGGCTCGCCCGACACCCGCTGCACGATATAGCCGGCCAGGCCGCAGCCGTAGTTGGAATACGCCACGACCTGGCCCGGCGGATAGATCCGCGCGGGAATGTGGGTCTTCAGGTATTTCTCCAGATCCACTTCATCCGTGGTCGCCGGCAGCAGGCCGCGGGCGGTGTCCTCGAAACCCGCGGTGTGGGTCATGATCTGGCGCAGGGTGATCGGCTTGCCGTCGCGCGGGGGGATCTTGAAGTCGAGATAGGTGTTGACGTCCGTGTCCAGATCCAGCTTGCCCTGCTCCACCTGCTGCATCACCGCGGTCCAGGTGAACAGCTTGGAGGTGGAACCGGGGCGGAACAGCGTGGTTTCCGGTGACGGCGGCTTGCGCGTTTTCAGGTCGGCATAGCCGTAGCCGCGGGCAAACAGCAGCTTGCCGTCCTTCACCACGCTGATGACGCCGCCGGCCACGTCGCCCCGCTTGAGCGCGTAGGGCACCAGGCCGTCGAAGAAGGTGGTGAGATCCGCTTCGGTCAGCGCGTGGGCAGCATCACCCTCGGACGCGCTGGTCACGGCGGTGGCGGCCGTCACCTTGGCCGGTGCCGGCAACACCGTCGAGCCGGCGGGCGCCGGAACTGCCGGCGACGGCGGCACCTGTGCGGTGGCCAGGCCGGTGCAGAGGCAGAGGGCCAACGCCATGGCGAGCTTCGCATAACGATTCATGGACACACTCCGGAAAGATGGCGATGACGGAACAGGCTCAGAAACTGACGCTGGCCGACAGGCCGACGGTACGCGGCGTCACGTAGACCACGCCGAACGGGCTGCCGAGCGGGTCGATGGTTTCCGATGCCATCGAGCTGATGCCGCGGTCGTCGGTGAGGTTCTTGACGTAGGCCTTGAGGGTCCAGTTGTGGATGTTCACGCCTGCGCGCAAGTCGACACCGTTGTAGCCGGGCGCGTCGAAGCGCGGGCCGGGCACCGCCTGGAAATCGGTCTTGCGTTCGCCGACATGGCTGTAGCTGCCGCCGACGAAACCGGACCAGGTCCCTGCCAGCGGGAAGTCGTAGTCGATGCCGACATGGGCGTTCCATTTCGGCACCCACGGCAGGCGGTCGCCCTTGTAGCCGAACAGGCCCGGTGGCGTGTCCGCCGTCAACTCGGCATCGGTCCAGGTGGCGTTGGCCGAAAGTACCAGGCCCGGTGCCGCGGCGTACTGCCAGTTCGCTTCCACGCCCTGGCTGCGGGCCTTGCCGCCGTTGCCCAGGAAGCTGAAACCGCCGGCGAAGGAGGTCAGCTGGATCTTGTCCCAGTCGATGTAGAAGGCGGCCACGTCCAGCGCCATGCGCTTGTCGAGCATGGTCGACTTCAGGCCCAGCTCGTAGCTCACCAGCTTGTCCGGACCAAAGGTCTCCGGCGCGCCAAGGCCCGGCGGCACACCCACGTTGGGGCCGCCCGGCCGGTAGCCCGAGGCGATGCGCACGTAGGCCATCAGGTCGTCGCTGAACTTGAAACTGGGATTCACCAGGAAGGTGGTGGGACTGTCGGAGCCCTTGATGGTGAAATCGCTGTCGCCCACCAGGATGCCGGTACCGCTCTGGTTGAAGGTGGTGCGGTCATGCGTATAGCGGGCGCCCAGCAGCAGGCTGAACCGCGACGTGGCATGCCAGGTGATGTCGCCATAGCCGGCCCACTCGGTGAAGGTCGCCGGACCCACCGCGATGTGCCCCAGGGTGAACGGCAGCGCGATCGGCGCGCCCGTGGTGGCATCGAAACTCAGCACGTCCTGCTGGTTGGTGGTGTGCTCGCGGGTATAGAACACGCCGGCGCGCCATTCGAGCGTCCGGTCCTCGGGCGATTGCAGCCGCAATTCCTGGGTGAACTTGCCCAGGTGGATCGGTCCGTTGATCGAATAGCCGCCGTTGTCCAGCCCGAGCGCGGGGTTGACGATCGAACCATAGGCGACGGTCGCGTCGGGGTTGGATTGCCGATCCAGCGTGCTGTAGCTGCTCACCGAAACGAGCTGGCTCCAACCGAAATCCGCATTGATGCTGGCGTCGTAGAGGCGGTAGCGCACGCCGAAATTGCCGGTGCCCGGCGCGCGGCTTTGCTTGAGGTCGCCGTAGAGCGGTTTCAGCGTCAGCGGATCCACGTCGACGCCGCCGTTGGCCAGCGCATTGCCGTGGAGGTTCTGCGCCAGCGCCGACAGGCGCAGCGAGAACGCTTCCGACGGCGTCCACATCAGTTGCGCACGGCCGCCGCGCACCTCGGCATCGTTGACGTCCTTCTCGCCGGTGGCCACGTTGTCGATGTAGCCCGGATCGTGGCGCGCGTACGCATTCACGCGCAACGCCAGCGCATCCTTGATCAGCGGCACGTTGAACATGGCGTGCGAATCCATCCCGCCTTCGCCGCCCGACACGCTGCTGCCGCCCACCGAAAGGCGGCCGGCAACGGCCGTGCTGTCCGGCTTCACGGTGACGAATTTCAGCAGGCCGCCCAGGGTGTTCGCTCCGTAGAGCGTGCCCTGCGGGCCGCGCAGCACTTCGATGCGCTCCAGGTCATCCGGGTCGATATCCGGCGTCAGCACGCTGCCCGCGGAATAGACCGTGCTGGAGCCGTAGGGCGTGTCGTCGATATACGTGCCCACGGTGGCGTTCGGCGTATTGGCGCCCGAGGTGACGCCGCGCAGCGTGAGCTGGGTCTGGCCGGGCCCTTGCGACACCACGTTGAGACCCGGCACCTGGCTGGCGTAGTCGGAAAAGCTCTGCGCGCTCTGGCGCTGGAGATCGTTGCCGGACACTGCCGACACCGCCATCGGCACGTCCTGCAGGCGCTCGCTGCGCTTGTTGGCGGTGACCACCACGGTGCCAAGGTTGGTCGATGACCTTGGCGAAGGCGGTGGCGTTGCCGCATCCGACGACGCGGGCAAGGATGCGCTGGCATCCCCGGTAGGCACCGCATCGCTGGCGGGCGTTTGTGCAGTCACCCCCAGCGGAGCGAGCAGCGCAAGGGCGATGGCGATACAGATGCCGCGATGGTGCGACAGGTGGCGCAATTCCATGACGTTCTCCCCGGGGGCAGGCGTGCGGATGACCTCCGGCACAGTGTTACCCTGTTAACATAAGCGTGTCAATGATATTTTTCTATCATTGACGGACAGCCCGGATCGACGGCTGGACGTCCATTTGTCGCGACGGCGGCGGTAATCCCGATGGTGGGGAACGCGCGCGGCGGATTTTCCGCGCTACACGCGCCGTGGACGCGAGCGCGGCTATACCCGCGCCATGCCCGAGCTCCCCGAAATCGAAACCTTCAAGCGCTATCTGGACCACACCTCGCTGCGCCAGAAGATCCGCGAGGTGACCATCACCAGGCAGCGCATTCTCAAGGACGTGTCATTGCGCCAACTGGCTGGCGCGCTGAAGAACCACAGCTTTCGCGGAACCGAACGCCACGGCAAATACCTCGCCGTGGACGTGGGCGGCGGCAAGCAGATGGTGCTGCACTTCGGCATGACCGGCTGCCTGCATTATGTCGATCAGGATGACCCCGACTCGCGCTACGCCCGCATGATCGTCACGTTCGCCAACGGCCATCGCCTCGAGTACGACAACAAGCGCATGCTGGGTCGGGTACGACTGGTGGACGATTTCGGCGATCTGGTCGACGAGCTCGAGCTTGGCCCGGACGCCCTGGAAATCGGCGCCGATGAATTTGACGAGAGGCTGCGACCCCACGGCGGTGCCATCAAGTCGACGCTGATGAACCAGTCGCTCGTGGCCGGGCTGGGCAATACCTACACCGACGAAATCCTGTTCCAGGCGCGCATCCACCCGGCCACGCCGGTCGACGCCTTGAGCGCGACCGAACGCAAACGCATCTATCGCATGATGCGCAAGGTGCTGCGCAAGGCCATCGACGTGCAAGGCGAGCCCGACCGCATGCCCCGCTCCTACCTCGTACCCCACCGCCACGACGGTGCGCCCTGCCCTCGCGGAAATGGCACCGTGCACCGCACCCGTGTGGCGGGACGCTCGGCGTATTACTGCCCGGTGTGCCAGCCGCGTCCCGGGCGAAAGCGTTAAGGCAATGCTGATCAAGTATCGCCGCCGTCATGATGACTGGAAGGCCCGCAGGTGGTGGTGC
>JBIQMK010000192.1:0-6699 GCA_044463365.1 Rhodanobacter sp.
AATCGTGCCGACGTTGACGTGCGGCTTGGTGCGTTCGAATTTACCCTTTGCCATGACTCAAACCTCGAAAGAACTGTGATTCGGAAAAAATTCTGCAGAGCGGAACCGCCCTGATCAGGCCTTGTGCATGACCTGCTCGGCGACGTTGCTCGGCGCCTCGGCGTAATGGTCGAATTCCATCGTGAACGTGGCACGCCCCTGGGTCAGCGACCGGATCGTGGTGGCGTAACCGAACATCTCGCCCAGCGGAACCTCGGCATTGATGGTCTTGCCCGACGGGGTGTCCTCCTGGCCAGTGAGCATGCCGCGGCGCTTGCTGATGTCGCCCATCACGTCGCCCATGTAGTCCTCGGGCGTCACGATCTCGACCTTCATGATCGGCTCCAGCAGCACCGGGTTGGCCTTGGCGAAGCCCTGCTTGAAAGCCATCGAGGCCGCCAGCTTGAACGCCATTTCCGACGAGTCGACGTCGTGGTACGAACCGAAGACCAGCTTCACCTTGACGTTGACCACCGGGAAGCCGGCCAGCGGACCGCTGGTGATGGTTTCGCGCAAGCCCTTCTCGACCGAAGGAATGAACTCCTTCGGAATCACGCCGCCGGTAATGTCGTTGATGAACAGGAAGTCGTCCTTGATCGTGGCGGCGAGCTTCTCGTCCGCACGATCCTCGGCGCTGATCGGCGACATCTCGATGACGACATGGCCGTACTGACCCTTGCCGCCGGACTGCTTGGCGTGCTTGTAGTCGGACTTGACGTCGCTGGAGCGGATCGTTTCGCGATACGCCACCTGCGGCTTGCCCACGTTGGCCTCGACGTTGAACTCGCGGCGCATGCGGTCGACCAGGATATCCAGGTGCAGCTCGCCCATGCCGGAGATGATCGTCTGGCCGGATTCCTCGTCGGTACGCACCCGGAACGACGGATCCTCGGCGGCCAGGCGGCCCAGCGCGATACCCATCTTTTCCTGGTCCGACTTGGTCTTCGGCTCCACCGCCATCGAGATCACCGGCTCCGGGAACGACATCCGCTCCAGGGTGATGATCTGGTCCTGCGCGCACAGCGTATCGCCCGTGGTCACATCCTTCAGGCCGACCGCCGCGGCGATGTCGCCAGCGCGCACTTCCTTCAACTCATGGCGCTCGTTGGCGTGCATCTGCAGGATGCGGCCCACACGCTCCTTCTTGCTCTTGACCGGGTTGTAGACGGCGTCGCCGGAGTTCAGCGTGCCCGAATAGACGCGGAAGAAGGTCAGCGAACCGACAAACGGGTCGGTCATGATCTTGAACGCCAGCGCGGAGAACGGCGCGGCATCGTCGGCCTTGCGCGTGGCTTCGTTCTCGTTCTCGTCGATGCCCGCAACCGGCGGGCGATCGGCCGGCGACGGCAGCAACTGCACCACCGCGTCGAGCATCGCCTGCACGCCCTTGTTCTTGAAGGCCGTGCCGCAGTAGACCGGGATGATTTCGTTGGCCAGCGTGCGCTGGCGAAGGCCCTCGATGATCTCGCTCTCGCTGAGGTCGCCGCCTTCCAGGTACTTGTTCATCAGCTCTTCGGTCGCTTCGGCGGCCGACTCCACCATGAAGGCGTGAGCTTCGGCCGCCTTGTCGGCCAGCTCGGCCGGGATATCCCGGTACTCGAACTTCATGCCCTGGGTTCCCATGTCCCAGATCACGGCCTTCATCTTGAGCAGGTCGACGACGCCCTCGAAACCTTCCTCGGCACCAATGGGCACCTGCATCGGCACGGCAAACGCGCCCAGGCGCGTCTTCAGCTGGCTGACGACCTTGTCGAAATTGGCGCCGGTACGATCCATCTTGTTGACGAACGCCAGGCGCGGCACCTTGTACTTGTTGGCCTGGCGCCAGACGGTCTCGGACTGCGGCTGCACGCCACCGACGGCGCACAGGACGAACACCGCGCCATCGAGCACGCGCAGCGAGCGCTCCACTTCGATGGTGAAATCGACGTGTCCCGGGGTATCGATGATGTTGAAGCGATGCTGCGGCAGCGAGCCGTCCATGCCCTTCCAGAACGCCGTCGTGGCGGCGGAAGTGATGGTGATGCCGCGCTCCTGCTCCTGCTCCATCCAGTCCATCGTGGCCGCGCCATCGTGCACTTCGCCAATCTTGTGACTGACGCCCGTGTAGAACAGGATGCGCTCCGTGGTCGTGGTCTTGCCGGCATCGATGTGGGCCATGATGCCGAAGTTGCGGTAGCGTTCGAGGGGAGTGGTGCGTGCCATTGATATTTACCTGTGTCGGGCTGCCTGCCCTGGTTTGTGACAGCCATCCGGGCCGTTGCGCTTATGAATATCCGGCCTGGATGCCGGCTGGCTTGCCCCATCATGACGATGCGGCTTTGAATAACCGACGGTCCGGCAACATGCCGGACCATCTTCGCCGTCGTGGCGACGGCCCGAATCATCAAGACCGGCCATTCACGGCGGGCCGAGCATTGCCGTCATCGACGACGGCGCGAACCTCTTACCAGCGGTAGTGCGAGAACGCCTTGTTGGCTTCCGCCATGCGATGCGTCTCTTCGCGCTTCTTGGCGGCGCCGCCGCGGCTTTCGGAAGCCTCCAGCAATTCGGCAGCCAGCTTGCGCGGCATCGAGGTCTCGCCGCGCTTGCGGGCGGAGTCGATCACCCAACGCATGGCCAGCGCCATGCGGCGACCCGGACGCACTTCGACCGGCACCTGATAGGTGGCGCCACCGACACGACGGGACTTCACCTCGACCGCCGGGGCGATGTTGTTCAGCGCCTTCTCGACCAGAGCCACCGGCTCGGCATTCTTTTCGCCAATGTGCTGCAGCGCGCCGTAGACAATGCTTTCGGCGACCGACTTCTTGCCGCTCTTCATCACCATGTTGATGAAGCGAGCGATCAGCTGGCTGCCATGCTTGGGATCCGGCAGGATCAGACGGGCGGGATGTGAACCTTTACGCGACATGTTTGTTGTCCGTTATTTTCGCGGACATTCCTGCCCGCCTGTAAAGCGGCCAGCGAGGGCCGCGCGACATTATTTCTTCGGGCGCTTGGCGCCGTACTTCGAACGCGATTGACGGCGCTTGGTGACACCGGCGCAGTCGAGGCTGCCGCGCACCGTGTGGTAACGCACACCGGGAAGGTCCTTGACGCGACCGCCGCGGATCAGCACCACCGAGTGCTCCTGCAGGTTGTGGCCTTCGCCACCGATGTAGCTGATCACCTCGAAACCGTTGGTGAGGCGCACCTTGGCAACCTTGCGCAACGCCGAGTTCGGCTTTTTCGGGGTGGTCGTGTAAACACGCGTGCAGACACCGCGACGCTGCGGGCTGCTCTGCAGGGCCGGCGACCCGCTCTTGTAGGTCTTGGGGCTGCGGTTCTTGCGCACCAATTGATTGACTGTCGTCATGCGAAGCTGTTCCTGAAAACATAAAGGCAGCCCGAATAAGCTCGGTCTGCCAAGAAGCGGGAATTTAACATGAGCGAGCTCGCCTGGGCAAGCTGACGCTCCGCCATCCGTGACCCGAACACGAGGTGCGTCCCTGCACCTCATTTCGTATGTCGGCGAGCAAGACCTGAAGAGGCTTACTCGGCACCACCTTCACTGCTGACCGGCGCTTCGGCAAAGGAAGCCGGGGGCGTGGAACCGGAAAGGGTATCCAGCTCCAGGTCGGTCAGACCACCCTGGCGGCGACGCCCTGCGTGGTAGGCCAAGCCCGTACCTGCCGGAATAAGACGGCCGACGATAACATTTTCCTTCAGGCCACGCAAGGTATCACGCGTGCCACGAACCGCCGCTTCGGTGAGGACGCGGGTGGTTTCCTGGAACGACGCCGCCGAGATGAACGATTCGGTGGCCAACGATGCCTTGGTAATGCCCAGCAGGATCGACTGGTACTCGGCCGGACGCTCGTCCTTGGCGATTGCACGCTCGTTCTCGGTGTTGATACGCACACGCTCGATCTGCTCGCCGCGCAGGTAGTGGCTGTCACCCGGCTCGACGATCTCGACCTTGCGCAGCATCTGACGAATGATCGCCTCGATGTGCTTGTCGTTGATCTTCACGCCCTGCAGGCGATACACGTCCTGGATTTCCTTGACCAGGTACGAGGCCAACGGCTCCACGCCCAGCAGGCGCAGGATGTCGTGCGGGCTCGGCTCGCCGTCGACGACGGTTTCGCCCTTCTCCACATGCTCGCCCTCGAACACGATGACCTGACGCCACTTGGGAATCAGTTCCTCGTGCTCGTTGCCGTCGACGTCCTTGATGATCAGGCGCTGCTTGCCCTTGGTGTCCTTGCCGAAGCTGATGATGCCCGAGCGCTCGGCTAGGATCGCCGGCTCCTTCGGCTTGCGCGCCTCGAACAGATCGGCCACGCGCGGCAGACCACCGGTGATGTCGCGGGTCTTGGAGGTTTCCTGCGGGATACGCGCGATCACGTCGCCCACACCCACTTCGGCACCGTTCTGGATCGACACGATGGCACCGGCCGGCAGGAAGTACTGCGCGGCGATGTCGGTACCCGGCAGCTTCAGCTCGCGGCCCTTGGCGTCTTCCAGGCGCACGATCGGACGCAGGTCCTTCGCCTGCGCGCCGCGACGCTTCGGATCGGTGACCACCGCCGACTCCAGGCCGGTCAGTTCGTCGGTCTGGCTCTGCACGGTGACGCCATCGAGGAAGTCGATGAAGCGCACCACGCCGGCCACCTCGGTGACGATCGGGTGGGTATGCGGATCCCAGTTGGCCACGGTCTGACCGGGCTTGACGGCCGCGCCGTCCTTCACCGCGATGGTGGCGCCGTAAGGCACCTTGTAGCGCTCGCGCTCGCGGCCGCTGGCGTCGATCACGCTCAGTTCGCCCGAACGCGACACCGCCACCAGGTGGCCGGACTTGTGCTGCACCGACTTCAGGTTGTTGTACTTCAGCGAGCCGGTGGTCTTCACCGTCACGTTGTCCACCGCCGCCGCACGCGAAGCCGCGCCGCCGATGTGGAACGTACGCATGGTCAGCTGGGTGCCGGGCTCGCCGATCGACTGCGCGGCGACCACACCGACGGCCTCGCCCATGTTGACCAGATGGCCACGGGCCAGGTCGCGGCCGTAGCAGAGCTTGCACACGCCATGGGCCGCTTCGCAGGTGATCGGCGAACGCACCTTGAGCAACTGCACGCCCGCCTTGTCCAGCTTCTCGACCAGCGCTTCGTCCAGCAAGGTATCGGAAAGCACGATCGGCTCATCGTCGTCGCCAGGCGCGTAGACGTCGCCCACCACGACACGGCCCAGCACGCGCTCGCGCAACGGCTCGACCACGTCGCCGCCTTCGACGATCGGCTGCATGATGATGCCGTCCTCGGTGCCGCAGTCGTCCATGGTGATCACCACGTCCTGCGCCACGTCGACCAGTCGGCGGGTGAGGTAACCGGAGTTCGCCGTCTTCAACGCCGTATCGGCCAGACCCTTTCGGGCACCGTGGGTCGAGTTGAAGTACTGCAGCACGTTCAGGCCTTCGCGGAAGTTGGCCTTGATCGGGGTTTCGATGATGGAGCCGTCCGGACGCGCCATCAGGCCGCGCATGCCGGCCAACTGGCGGATCTGCGCCACGGAACCGCGGGCGCCGGAGTCGGCCATGATGTACAGCGAGTTCATCGACTTCTGGTTGACCGTCTTGCCCTCGGCGTCGGTGACCTTCTCGGTACCGATGCCGTCGATCATCGCCTTGGCCACCAGCTCGCTGGTGCGCGACCAGATGTCGACCACCTTGTTGTAGCGCTCACCGGCGGTGACGAGACCCGACTGGTACTGCTGCTGGATCTCGACCACTTCCTTCTCGGCGTCTTCCAGGATCGGCTTCTTCTCGACCGGGATCAGCATGTCGTCGATGCCGATCGAGATGCCGGCGCGCGTGGCGAACCGATAGCCGGTGTACATGAGCTTGTCGGCGAAGACCACGGTCTCTTTCAGACCCAGCAGGCGGTAGCTGGAGTTGATCAGCCGCGAGATGTTCTTCTTGGTCAGCTCGGTGTTGGCCAGCGCAAACGGCAGGCCTTCGGGCAGGATCTCAGCCAGCAATGCGCGACCCACGGTGGTCTCGACCAGCGCGGTTTCGTGCGTGAGCGAGCCGTCCTCGGCCACATGCGCAAGCTGCAGGCGCACCTTTACCTTGGCGTGCAGTTCCACCGCGCGGTTGTCGTAGGCACGGCGCACTTCGCTGACGCCGGAGAACACCATGCCGCTGCCCTTGGCGTTGATCAGCTCGCGGGTCATGTAGTACAGGCCCAGCACCACGTCCTGGGTCGGCACGATGATCGGCTCGCCGTTGGCGGGGCTGAGGATGTTGTTGGACGACATCATCAGCGCGCGCGCTTCCAGCTGCGCCTCGATCGACAGCGGCACGTGGACGGCCATCTGGTCACCGTCGAAGTCGGCGTTGAACGCGGTGCAGACCAGCGGGTGCAGCTGGATGGCCTTGCCTTCGATCAGCTTCGGCTCGAACGCCTGGATGCCCAGACGATGCAGGGTCGGTGCGCGGTTCAGCAGTACCGGATGCTCGCGGATCACGTCCTCGAGGATGTCCCACACCATCGGCTCTTCGCGCTCGACCAGCTTCTTCGCCGCCTTGATGGTGGTGGCTTCGCCACGCGCCTGCAGCTTGGCGAAGATGAACGGCTTGAACAGCTCCAGCGCCATCTTCTTGGGCAGGCCGCACTGGTG
>JBIQMK010000193.1:0-6640 GCA_044463365.1 Rhodanobacter sp.
CTGGCAAAGGCGCTGAACGCCACCACCTGCTCCGCCCCGCGCAGCGCCTTCAGCGCCGCGGCGCCGTCCGCGAAATCGTGCGGAGGCTCGACACCATACAAGACGTAGGCTTTGCGCGGCTGCGCCAGCATCGCCTGCGCATCCAACCCGCCGTTGCCCGGCACCACGCCAAGGCGCGCCAGGCCCACGGCATTGGCGCCCACCGGCAGCTCGTTGTAACCGGCGCCGGTGGCGTCGGCGATGAAACGTGCAATCGCGCGCAGCCACGAAGCCTGCGGATGGGTCACCGCCGCTTCGCCCAGGATCACCACGGCGGCGCCCGACTTCAGCGCCGCAATGGCGTCGCTGTCACCCTGGTCGCTGTTCGCGCCATGGATCGCGTCAGCCAACGGCGCAGGTGCCGATGCGCCCGCGTCCACCGCCGCCCTGGCCAGGGCCAGCAAGGCGCCGACCAGTTCGTGCGGCGCGGCAATCGCCTCGCCGGCCAGCTTGTAATTGAAGTCGAAATACACCGGATTGACCGCATAAACCCGGGCGCCTTTCTTCACGGCCTGGTGCAGGCGGTGATTGAGCAGCGGCAATTCGAGGCGCAGGTTCGAGCCGACCAGCAAGGCCGCCCTGACCTGCTCCACCTGAGCGACCGGCGTACCGAACGTGGTAGCCACGGCGTTGTCGGCGAAATCGAGCTGGCGCAGCCGGTGATCGACGTGCGCGCTACCCAGTCCGCGCGCCAGACGCATCAACAGGTCGCCCTCTTCGTTCGACGTGGCCGGATGCACCAGCACGCCCAGCTCGCTGCCGGGCGATTTCTTCAGCGCCTCACCAGCGAACGACAGCGCGTCTTCCCAGGTGGTCGATTGCCATTGGCCGTCGCGCTTGACCTGCGGCTCGCCGAGGCGATCGTCCGCGTACAGGCCCTGGTGGCTGTAGCGGTCGCGATCGGACAGCCAGCACTCGTTGACCGCCTCGTTGTCGCGCGGCACCGTGCGCAGCACCTCGCCGCGGCGCGTATGCAGCCACAGGTTGGAGCCCAGCGCATCGTGATAGCCGATGGACGGCTTGGCGATCAGCTCCCAGGCACGCGCCTTGAACTGGAAAGGCTTGTTGGTCAGTGCACCGACCGGGCATACATCGATGATGTTGCCGGACAATTCGGTTTCCACCGTCTTGCCGATGTAAGTACCGATCTGCAGGTTCTCGCCGCGGCTCATGCCGCCAAGTTCGAACGTGCCGGCGATCTCGCTGGTGAAACGCACGCAGCGCGTGCAGTGGATGCAGCGCGTCATCTCGGTGGCGACCAGCGGCCCGATGTCCTCGTCGGCCACGGTGCGCTTGCGTTCGGTAAAGCGCGACACGCTGCGGCCGAAGCCCAGCGCCACATCCTGCAGCTCGCATTCGCCGCCCTGGTCGCAGATCGGGCAGTCCAGCGGATGGTTGATCAGCAGGAATTCCATCACGTCGCGCTGGTACTGCAGGGCGAGCTTGGAACGCGTCTGCACCTTCATGCCGTCGGTCACCGGCGTGGCACATGCAGGCAGGCCCTTGGGCACCGGGCGGCCGCCCATTTCCACCTCGACCATGCACATGCGGCAGTTCGCAGCGACCGGCAGCTTGCGGTGATAGCAGAAGCGCGGAATCGTGATGCCGACCGTATCCGCCGCCTCGATGATCATGGCGTTCTTGCGGATCTGTACCGGCTTGCCGTCAATCTCGATGCTGACCAGGTCGGGCGCGTTGTTGGTTGGCTGCGCACTCATGCCGTCACTTCCTCGCGAGAATCCACTATCGAGTGACCGTGCTCCACGAAATACTCGAATTCGTTCCAGAACCGGTTCAGGAAACCCTGCACCGGCCACGCCGCCGCCTCGCCGAACGCGCAGATGGTGTGGCCTTCGATCTGCCCGGCGATGGCCTTCAGGCGATGCAGATCCTCTTGCGTACCCTTGCCTTCCACGATGCGCGTCAGGACGCGGTACATCCAGCCGGTGCCCTCGCGGCACGGCGTGCACTGCCCGCACGATTCCGCCTTGTAGAAGCGCGAGATGCGATGGCAGACCCTGACCATGCAGGTGGTGTCGTCCATCACGATGACGGCGCCGGAACCGAGGCCCGAGCCGGCCTTCTGCAGGCAGTCATAGTCCATCGTGCTTTCGAGCATGATGTCGGCCGGCAGCACCTTCATCGACGAACCGCCGGGAATCACGGCTTTCAGCTTGTGCCCGTTGCGCACGCCGCCGGCCATTTCCAGCAGGTCCTTGAACGGCGTGCCCAGGCGGATTTCGTAGTTGCCCGGACGGTTGACGTGACCGGACACCGAGAAGATCTTCGGGCCGCCATTGTTCGGCTTGCCCAGGTTGAGGAACCAGTCCGCGCCGTTGCGGATGATGGCTGGCACCGAGGCGTAGGTTTCGGTGTTGTTGATCGTGGTCGGCTTGCCGTAAAGGCCGAAGTTGGCCGGGAACGGCGGCTTGAAGCGCGGCATGCCCTTCTTGCCTTCCAGCGACTCCATCATCGCGGTCTCTTCGCCGCAGATGTAGGCGCCGGCGCCCAGCGCGGCATGGATGTCCACGTCGAGACCCGTGCCCTGCACGTTCTTGCCCAGCAGGCCAGCGGCGTAGGCTTCCGCCAGCGCGGCCTCGAAGTGTTCGAACGGCTCGTGGTGGAACTCGCCGCGCAGGTAGTTGTAAGCCACCGTGGTGCCAGTGCAGTAACAGGCAATGGCCAGGCCTTCGATCACCGCATGCGGGTTGTAGCGCAGGATGTCGCGGTCCTTGGCGGTGCCCGGCTCGGACTCGTCCGAGTTGCACAGTATGTACTTCTGCATGTCGCCCTTGGGCATGAAGGACCACTTCAGGCCGGTCGGGAAACCCGCGCCGCCACGGCCGCGCAGGCTGCTTTTCTTGATCTCCTCGATCAGCGATGCCGGGTCGGGCTTCTCGGCCAGGATCTTGCGCCAGGCCTTGTAGCCGTCGACCTGCTCGTAGCTGGCCATCGCCCACGGCTTGTCGAAGTGCAAGGTGGTGTAGACGACCTGGTGTTCCTGCGGTGCGGGTCCGACGGCCATCAGTGCGCCTCCCCTGCGTGCCCGTGATCGGGGCCATCGACGCTCAGCCCATCGAGGATGGCATCCAGCTTTTCGATGGTGAGGCGCTCGTGGTAATGACCGTTGACCGTGGCTGCGGGCGCGTACACGCAGGCCGCGATGCATTCTTCTTCGTTCTTCAGATACACGCGTCCGTCCGCGGTGCTTTCGCCCAGCTTGATGCCGAGCTTCTGTTCGCAATGACGTACCAGATCCTCGGCACCATTCAACCAGCACGAGATGTTGGTGCAGATCGCCACGTTGTTGCGCGCCACCGGTTTGGTTTCCAGCATCGAATAGAAGCTGGCCACCTCGTACGCCCAGATCGCCGGCACGTCCAGATACTTGGCCACTGCCGTGATCAGCTCGTCGGTGAGGAAGCCGCGGTTCTGCTCCTGCGCGCCGAACAGCGCCTGGATCAGCGCCGAACGCTTGCGGTCGGGCGGGAACTTCGCCACCCACTTGTCGATGTGGTGACGGGTTTGCTCGGTCAGCACGACCGTCGGATCGACGTGCCTGACCTGCTCGAAATGTCCGGTGGCTTTCATGCGTGAAACTCCGGGAATGGGGAGTGGGGAATGGGGAACCGGAAAGATCCGACCCGCAGCACCACCGTCCCTACTCCATTGCAACATTTACGACTCATCAAAATACGAAAGGCGGAGCCGCAGCGATGCGCTCTACCCATTCCCGATTCCCGATTCCCTGTTCCCGTGCTCATCGATCCACTTCGCCGAACACGAGGTCGTAGGTTCCGATCATGGCCACCACGTCGGCGAGCATGTGGCCGCGCACGATGGTGTCCATGGATGACAGGTGGGCAAAGCCCGGTGCGCGCAGGTGCACGCGGAACGGCTTGTTGGCGCCGTCGGACACCAGGTAGCAGCCGAACTCGCCCTTGGGCGCCTCGACCGCGCAGTAGGTCTCGCCGGCCGGCACGCAATAGCCTTCGGTGAACAGTTTGAAATGGTGGATGAGGGCTTCCATGTCCTCCTTCATCTCGACCCGCGACGGCGGTGCGACCTTGAAGTTCTTCACCATCACCGGACCGGGGTTGGCCTTCAGCCACTGCACGCATTGCTGGATGATGCGGTTGGACTGGCGCATTTCCTCGACGCGGCACAGGTAACGGTCGTAGCAGTCGCCGTTGACGCCGACCGGGATGTCGAAATCCATCTCGGCATATTTCGCGTAGGGCTGCTTCTTGCGCAGGTCCCACTCGACGCCCGAGCCGCGCAGCATCACGCCGGTCATGCCCCATTGCTGGGCCAGTTCGGGGGAGATCACGCCGATGCCGACGGTGCGCTGCTTCCAGATGCGGTTGGTGGTGAGCAGCTCCTCGTACTCGTCGACCTTGGTCGGGAAATCCGCCGTGAAGGCCTCGAGGTAATCCAGCATCGAGCCTTCGCGCCAACTGTTGATGCGCTTGAGGTCGTTGCCCTTGTGCCACGGCGATTCGCGGTACTGCGACATCTGCGCCGGCAGGTCACGGTAGACGCCGCCGGGGCGGTAGTATGTCGCGTGCATGCGTGCGCCCGACACCGCCTCATAGACGTCCATCAGCTCCTCGCGCTCGCGGAACGCGTACAGGAACACCGCCATGGCGCCCAGATCGAGCCCGTTCGAGCCGATCCACATCAGGTGGTTCAGGATGCGCGTGATCTCGTCGAACATGGTGCGGATGTACTGCGCGCGCACCGGCGCCTCGATGCCCAGCAGGGTTTCGATGGCGCGCACGTAGGCGTGCTCGTTGCACATCATCGACACGTAGTCGAGCCGATCCATGTAACCGATGGACTGGTTGAACGGCTTGGACTCGGCCAGTTTCTCGGTGCCACGATGCAGCAGGCCGATGTGCGGATCGGCACGGACGATGGTCTCGCCGTCCATCTCCATCACCAGACGCAGCACGCCGTGAGCGGCCGGATGCTGCGGGCCGAAGTTCATCGTGTAGTTGCGGATTTCCTGCATGCTCAATTCTCCCGCCACTGGTCGGCGGCTTCGGCCCGGGCCTGCATCAGGTCGGCGTCGTCACGGATGGTGCGTGGCACCAGCACGCGCGGCTCGATCGACACCGGCTCGTAGATGACCCGCTTCTGCTCGGGGTCGTAACGCACTTCCACGTTGCCGATCAACGGGAAATCCTTGCGGAACGGATGGCCCACGAAACCGTAGTCGGTGAGGATGCGGCGCAGGTCCTGGTGCCCATCGAAGATGATGCCGTACAGGTCGAACGCCTCGCGCTCGAACCAGTTCACGGACGGCCACACCTGGGTCAGCGACGGCAGCAGCGGCATGCTGTCGTCGTCGCAGAACACGCGCAGGCGCAGGCGACGGTTGTGCTCGATCGAGAGCAGGTGGATGACGGCGGCGAAGCGGCGCGGATGGTTGTTGTCGCGCGGGCGCTCGGCCCAGTTGAAGCGACCCATCGCCTGGCCTTCCACGCCGCGCGAGAAACCGGTGCCGGAAACCGACTCGGTATCCCATTCGGTCTGGCCGTAACCGAGGTAATCGATGCCGCACAGGTCGATCAATTCGCTGAAGCGGAACGCAGGCTCGTCACGGAGCGCGGTGGCCACGGCGATCAGGTCGGCGGCGGCGAGCTCGGCGGTGGTTTCGTTGCGGACGGCGCTGAGGGTGAGCGTGTCGCCGAAGCGGGCGGCGAGCTGGTCGGACAATGAGGTCGCGGATGTGTCGGTCATGTCGGAGCCTACGAACGCGCGATGGTGCTGGTGCGGCGGATTTTCTTCTGCAGTTGCAGGATGCCGTGGATCAGCGCCTCCGCCGTGGGCGGGCAGCCGGGCACGTAGATGTCCACCGGCACGATGCGGTCGCAGCCGCGCACCACCGAATAGGAGTAGTGGTAATAGCCGCCGCCATTGGCGCAGCTGCCCATCGAGATCACCCACTTCGGATCGGGCATCTGGTCGTAGACCTTGCGCAGCGCCGGGGCCATCTTGTTGACCAGGGTGCCGGCCACGATCATCACGTCGGACTGGCGCGGGCTGGGACGGAAGATCACGCCGTAGCGGTCCAGATCCAGTCGCGAGGCGCCGGCATGCATCATTTCCACCGCGCAGCAGGCCAGGCCGAACGTCATCGGCCACATCGAGCCGGTGCGCGCCCAGTTCATCAGCGCATCGACGCTGGTGGTGGCAAAGCCGCGCTGCACCACCGGGTTGTCACCGGCCGGGCGCAGGATGTCGTCCACCAGGTTCAGCGGCTGCGGGTTGTGCATCACCCCGCTGACGGTATCCATCATTCCCATTCCAGTGCTCCCTTCTTCCACACGTAGGCAAAGCCGATCACCAGCAGCAGCAGGAACAGGCCCATCTCGATCAGCGCAATCAAGCCGATCTGCTTGAACACCACCGCCCACGGAAACAGGAAGGCGATTTCCAGATCGAAGATGATGAACAGGATGGCGAGCAGGTAATAACGCACGTCGAAGCGCATGCGGGCGTCCTCGAACGCCTCGAAACCGCATTCGTACGGCGCCAGCTTTTCGGCTTCGGGACGGCGCGGGCCGGCCAGCAGGCCAACCGCCAGCAGCACCAG
>JBIQMK010000194.1:0-6627 GCA_044463365.1 Rhodanobacter sp.
GGACATCATGATGCCGGGCATGGATGGCTACGAGACGATACGCGCGATCCGCGCCCAGCCCGCGTTCGCGGAGCTCCCGATCATCGCGCTCACCGCCAAGGCGATGCGCGGTGATCGCGAGAAATGCATCGAGGCCGGCGCCAGCGATTACCTTTCCAAGCCGATCGACATCGACAAGCTCGGTTCGATGATTCGCGTGTGGCTGCCGCAATGAACCCCGTCGCGCTGAACCTGTCCGGGATCGACCCCGAACTCGACGACATCGAGCTGAATCTCTTTGTCAGCGCGATGCGCCAGCGCCACGGCTACGATTTCGCGCAGTACGCCCCCGCTTCGCTGAAGCGGCGCGTCTATCAGCTGGTCGAGCAGCACCACACCACCAACATCAGCACGCTGACCAGCCGCCTGCTGCACGATCCCACCTTCCTGCCGCAGGTATTGGAGGGCCTGTCGGTGCCGGTGTCGGACATGTTCCGCGACCCGCCCGTGTTTCGCGCCCTGCGCGAACAGGTGCTGCCGGCGTTGTCGGTGTACCCGCGCCTCACGATCTGGCAGGCCGGCTGCGCCCGCGGGCAGGAAATCTACTCGCTGGCGATCCTGCTGGAGGAAGCCGGTCTGTACGACCGCTGCCAGATCTACGCCACCGATTTCAACGACGCCGCGCTGCGCCAGGCGCGCGAGGGCATCTATCCGGCGCGGGAGGCGCAGGGGTGGTCGCGCAACTACCAGGCGGCCGGCGGGACCTGTTCGCTGGCCGACTACTACAGCGCGCGCTACGACTTCATCAAGCTCGACCAGCGCCTGCGCCGCAACGTGGTTTTCGCCGACCACAACCTGGTCACCGACGCGGTGTTCTGCGAGGCGCACCTGGTGCTCTGCCGCAACGTGCTGATCTATTTTTCGAACCCGCTGCAGAATCACGTGCTGGCGATGTTCCGCGACAGCCTGGTGCCTGGCGGCTTCCTGTGCCTGGGCCTGCGCGAAAGCCTGGCGCTGGCGCCGGCGGCGCGAGATTTCGAGGCGCTGGACAGCTCGCTGCGCCTGTTCCGCCGATCCGTTCCCGAGCCGGCACCGGCCGATCATGCCGGCCGTTGAAGCCATCCTTGTCGGCTGCTCCACCGGCGGACCGGGCGCGTTGGCGCTGCTGCTTGGTGCGCTCGACCATCGGCTGCCGGCGTCGGTCATCGTGTGCAGTCACACCGCCAGCAGCAACCTCCACACCCTGTGCGACGTGCTGGCGCAGCACAGCACCTTGCCGGTGATCGAGGCCTGCGAACGCGAGCCCATCCGCGCCGGCATGATCCAGGTGGCGCCGCCCGATTACCATTTGCTGGTCGAGCGCGGCCGGCGATTCGCCTTGTCGGTCGACGAGCCCGTCGGCTTCTCGCGCCCTTCGATCGACGTATTATTCGGCAGCGCCGCGGAAGTCTACGGCGCGGGGCTGATCGCTGTAATACTGACCGGTGCCAATGCCGATGGTGCGGCAGGCCTGGCGTGCGTGCGACGTGCCGGCGGCATCGCCATCGTGCAGCAACCCGACGACGCCACCGCGCCGGCCATGCCGCGGGCCGCACTGGAACTGGCGGGCGCCGATCATTGCCTGGCGCTGGATGAGATGGCTCCCCTTATCAACCGGTTGTGCATGACGTGAACACGGCGATATCCCCGAAAATCCTGGTGGTGGACGACACCCCGGCCAACCTGGTCGCCATGCGCCGCCTGCTGGCGCGCTGCGGCGCCCAGCTGCTGGAGGCCGCCAGCGGCAACGAGGCGCTGGCCTTGTGCCTGGACCACGATTTCGCGCTGATCCTGCTCGACGTGAACATGCCGGACATGGACGGCTTCGAAGTGGCCGCGCTGCTCAGCGAGACCGAACAGATGCGCGACACGCCCATCATCTTCGTCACCGCCGCCTACGCCGACGACCTCAACCGGCTCAAGGGCTATCGGTCCGGTGCGGTCGACTACATCGCCAAACCGATCAACGACGCGATCCTGCAATCGAAGGTGCGAGTCTTTCTCGACCTCTATTCCGCCCGCGTGCAACTGCAGCAGGCAATGGCCGAGCTGACCGAGCGAAACCAGCAGTTGCAGGTGGAAATCGCCGAGCGCAAGCGGGTCGAGGCGCAGGTGCGGCACCAGGCAACGCACGACATGCTCACCGGCCTGCCCAACCGCGTGCTGTTCCACGACCGTTTGCAGACCGCCATGCAGCGAGGTTCTCGCCAGCACCATCCGTTCGCGCTGGCATTGATGGATATCGACGGCTTCAAGGCCGTCAACGACACCTACGGACACCCCGCCGGCGATGCGTTGCTGCGCGAGATCGGCCTGCGCCTGCGCGGGTATCTGCGCGCCAACGATACCGTGGCGCGCCTGGGCGGCGACGAGTTTGCGCTTATCCTGGAGGATGTCACCGACGTGGCGCCGATCCTTGAGCGCTGTCAGCAAGTGTGCGACCTGCTGGCACGTCCCTACGCGCTGGAAGGTCGGCATGGCCCCTTCGAGGCGCGCATCAGCGCCAGCATCGGCATCGCGCTGTGGAACGAAACCTCGGACGACGAGAAGCTGATCCAGGCCGCCGATCGCGCGCTTTACCGGGCCAAGGACGGTGGCCGCAACCGTTGCGCGATGGCAACGGACTAGATCAGTCGGCGCGGGACGGGCATGGCGCGGCCATGGCAACGGCCGCGCCATGCCTCACGGCGAAGATCAGCCTGCGTCGTTTCCCGCTCCGCTGCCGGTCGCAATCAGCTGCTGATGATCGGCACGGGTCACCGCGGCGCGCAATTCGGACGGGTCGAAGTCGTCCACCGAGATGAACTCGAACACACCTTCGCGCACCCGCTGCAGCAGCTCCAGTTCGGTCGTGGAAATGACGCCCTGATCCAGCGCTTCGTGAAGTTGGGCGACAGAGTCGTGGGACTTGAACTGGCCCGCCTTCTGCGCCTTGCCGAACTTCCGTTCCACCGGCTCGGCAGCAATCACCAGTGGCAGCAGCGCTTCCATGCGGCCGACGGTATTGTTCGGGGTGGGCGTGAGATAGACCCATTCCAGCAAGCGGTCGCGCGCCTCGCCCGGCGCGGTGATGATTGCCGCCACACGACGACCAAGGCGGTCGGACGGCGGCACCTCGCGCCGGCCGAACGGAAACACCAGCACGCGCAGCAACCAAGCCACCGGGCGCACCGGGAAGTTGCGGATCACGCCGTCCAGCGCCATCTGCATCCGCCATACGCACTCGTGGAACGCCCACGCCAGCAGCGGCCGGTCGGCCTCGGGGCGGCCGTTGTCCTCGTAGCGTTTCAGCATGGCGCTGGCGATGTACAGATAGCTCAACACGTCGCCCAGCCGCGCCGACAGTTTTTCCTTGAACTTGAGCTTGCCACCGAGCACACCCATGGCCACGTCGGCGCACAGCGCCAGCGCGGCGGAATAGCGGTTGAGCTTGCGGTAGAAGCGGCCGGTGTACGCATCGCCCGCCGCCTGGCCGATGGCCGATCCGGTCAGCCCGAGCACCAGGCTGCGCACCGCGTTGGAGATGCCGAAACCGATGTGGCCGAACAGGGCCCGGTCGAACAGGCGCAGCTGTTCGTCGCGATCGGCGATCGACAGCGCCTGCATTTCCTTCAGCACATAGGGATGGCAGCGGATCGCGCCCTGGCCGAAGATCATCAGGCTGCGCGTCATGATGTTGGCGCCTTCCACCGTGATCGCGATCGGCACGCTGGCCCAGCCACGCCCGGCGTAATTCTTCGGCCCCAGCTGCACGGCCTTGCCGCCGTGCACGTCCATGGTGTCGCTGGCCACCTGGCGCGCCCATTCGGTGGCGTGGTATTTGGCGATGGCCGAGGTCACCGCAGGCTTCTCGCCGCGATCGACCGCCGCCGCCGTGGCGCGCGACAGCGCCGTGGTGGCGTAGGTGAGGCCACCGATGCGCGCCAGCGCTTCCTCCACGCCCTCGAAACGCGCGATGGCCAGGCCGAACTGCTTGCGCATGCGCGCATACGCGCCGGTGGCCGCGGTGGACGTGCGCATGGCGCCGGTGGCGTTGGACGGCAGCGAAATGGCGCGGCCCACCGACAGCACTTCGACGAGCATGCGCCAGCCGTGGCCGGCCATCTTCGGCCCGCCGATCAGCACCGACAGCGGCACGAACACATCCTTGCCGTGCAGCGGGCCATTCTGGAACGGGATGTTCAACGGGAAATGACG
Organism: Rhodanobacter sp.; assembly: GCA_044463365.1. Classification (GTDB taxonomy): domain Bacteria; phylum Pseudomonadota; class Gammaproteobacteria; order Xanthomonadales; family Rhodanobacteraceae; genus Rhodanobacter. Next base: position 4,216 of record JBIQMK010000194.1, read on the forward strand.
CCGCCCGATCTCCAGTCCCGGTGTGCTGCGCGGCAACAGTGCCAGGGTGATGCCCAGATCCTCCTTCTCGCCCAGCAGCTTGTCCGGGTCGTACAGCCGGAACGCCAGGCCGACCACGGTGGCGATCGGCGCCAGCGTGATGTAGCGCTTGTCGAAGGTGAGCCGCATGCCGAGCGTCTCGACGCCATCGACCATCTGCTTGCAGACCACGCCATGGTCGGTGATCGAGGTGGCATCGGAACCGGCATACGGGCCGGTCAGGGCGAAACAGGGAATTTCCTCGCCCACCGCCAGCCGCGGCAGGTAGTGGTTCTTCTGCTCGTCGCTGCCGTAATGCAGCAGCAGCTCGGCGGGGCCCAGCGAGTTCGGCACGGCGACGGTGGAGGACACCGTGGCCGAGATGCTGGCCAGCTTCTGCAACACCGCCGAATGCGCCAGCGCGGAAAACTGCAGGCCGCCGTACTGCTTCGGAATGATCATGCCGAAGAAGCGATTTTTCTTGAGGAAATCCCACACCGCCGGGGGCAGGTCGGCCAGCTCGTGGGTGATCTGCCAGGCGTCGATCATCGCGCAGAGCTCTTCGACCGGCCCGTCCAGAAAGGCCTGCTCCTCCGCGCTCAGCTCCGGCTTGGGCTCACGCAGCAGCTGCGACCAGTCCGGCTTGCCCGAGAACAGCTCGCCCTCGAAACCCACCGTGCCCGCCTCCAGCGCGGTCTGCTCGGTTTCCGAAAGTTTCGGCGTGACCCGGGCGAACATTTTCAGCAGCGGCGCGCTGATCTGGTGGCGGCGAAAGCCCACCATCAGCAGCGGCACCGCGATCGCAGCCTCGATCACCAGCAGGATCACCATCGTCCATGGCGTCCGCAGCAACAGGCCCACGATCACGGTGGTGGCGATCGTGGCGATCGCCCACGTGCGCAGGCTGCTGCGGTGGTAGGCACAGGCGCACGACGCGATCAGCGCGGCCAGTACGGTCAGAATCACGGTCATGTCGCTACCTCATCACGATGAAAGGTTGCCGGCCATCTCGCGGGCAACGGGTTGATCAAGACTTTGCACGAAACGGATGATTTCGCGGGTGAATGCGTCATTGGCATCCCCCGCGACCATGTGCGTGGCGTGCGGCAATTCCACATGGCGCGCATGCGGCGCCAGGTGCATGAATTCCGCGACGGTGGCGTGCGAGACGACGTCGCTGCGGCTGCCCGACAACAGCAGAACCGGCACGTCCACGCTGGCGGCGGCGGCCAGCAGCCGGGGCTGATGGCGCTCGCTTTCCTCCACCATGTCGAGCAGCCGCGGATCCCAATGCCAATGCAGCCGGCCATCGGCGCCCTTGCGCAACAGCGGATCCAGCTGCGCCGCGGTCTTGCGTTCGCGGCGTTGCGGCAGGTACACGCCAATTTGTTCGGCGGCCTCGGCGAGGTCGGCAAAGCCCTGCGGGTGCGCCTTCATGAACGCCACGATGCGCGCGATGCCCGCCGCTTCCCAGCGCGGCGTGATGTCCACCAGTACCAGCGCCCGGTACGGTGGCGGTGACGCCTCGGCGGCGGTGACCAGACCCAGCAGACCGCCCATCGACGCGCCCACCAGCACCGGCGGCTGCGGCTGTGTCCGGGCGATACGGACCAGGTCGACGGCGAACTGCTCGATGCGATACGCCCCACCGGGCGCGTGGCCGCTTTCGCCGTGACCGCGATAGTCGAAGCTCACGCAACGGCAGCCCCGTGCCGCCAGTGCCGCCGCGGTGGCCGTCCATGCGCCGCGCGTCTGGCCGAAGCCGTGAGCGAACAGCAAGGTGGGGTCCCCCGCCGGATTGGCGATTTCCAGCGCCAGCTCCAGCCCGTCGGCGGCGGTCACGGACGATACGCATCCGGGATGTTGGAAGGAATTTACCATACGGCCAAGTATGGACTGCGGCGCAGGTGAACGTCCAGAGCCTCTCCCTCGATCGGGAAGCCCCGCGTTTTTGTCATTACAAAACCCGGCGCCGGGGCTACCATACGCGGATGAATGCGACCAGCAAACCGGAACGAAACCGCCTCTCCGCCGAAGACTGGGAGTTGGCCGCACTGCAACTGATCGCCGAGCAGGGCGTCGGCGCCCTGGCGGTGGAGGCGCTGGCGCGGCGGCTGGGCGTGACCAAGGGCAGCTTCTACTGGCACTTCCGCACCCGCGAGGCGCTGCTGCAGGAGCACCTGCAGGGCAAGAAGCTGCCGTTGCCGCTCTATTCGGTGGGCGCCACGCACGGCGCCGCGCACAGCCAGGTGTTCGAGGTCGAGTGCGCGATACCGAAGCTGCAGATCCACGTGCTGGGCAGCGGCGCGAGCCGGCGCGCGGCCGAGCAGGCCGCGGCGCGCGGCGCGCTCGAAGCCGCGCAGGCGAAGGCGTCGGCGCGGCGCTCGCGCGCGC
>JBIQMK010000195.1:0-6617 GCA_044463365.1 Rhodanobacter sp.
CAACGCCTCGGCGAGATTGCCCTTGGCGCGCAGCTTCGTCTCGAAATCCAGGCCCGGCGACAGATTGAGGTAGCTGTGCGAAGGGCGCGCGTAACAGTAGATGCAGCCGTGCTCGCAGCCGCGATACGGGTTGATCGCCTGGCTGAAACCGATGTCGGGCGAGTCGTTGCGGCTGATCACGCGGCGGGCGCGCTCGTCGGTGACCTCGGTGCGCGGGCGCGGCGCGTCCTCATCCAGCAGCGCGCTTTGCCAGCCGTCGTCCTCGGCCTGGCGACGGACGGTCTCGAAACGGCCCTCGGGGTTGGAAGCGGCGCCGCGACCCTTGAGCGCGCGCGGTTCGTACGGGTTCATGCGCCCAGTGTGCCGGGCCGTTGTCTCACCGGCGGTGACTAGGAGCGTGGGTGGCAGAAATCTTCCGGGCTGCAAAAGCGTCTGCGTGGTCCATATTTCCGCCGCTTCTTGGCCCATGGAACCACCATGGGCCGGCGAATCGTCGAAAATCTGTCCTCACGCAGCCACTTTTTCGCCTCGAAAGTTTCTACCACCCACGCTCCTAGCGCGATCACAGGCGCTTTACGTGGGTACGCGGACGCTTGGCGCGCGCGGTTCCGGGGCATCGCGCGCTATCCAACGCCTCGTCTGATCAAGGAGTTCGTGATGACTGCCACTGGATTGATCATTTTTCTCGTCATTGGCGCGATCGCCGGCTGGCTGGCCGGGTTGATCGTGCGTGGCTTCGGCTTCGGCCTGCTGGGCAACATCGTGGTCGGCATCATCGGCGCGTTTCTGGCCGGATGGCTGCTGCCGGCGCTGGGCGTGGGTTTCAGCCTGGGCAGTCCGATCGTGACCAGCATCGTGTACGCGATGATCGGCGCGATCGTGCTGCTGGTGATCATCGGATTGATCAAGCGCGCCTGACGGCAGGCCGGAAAGAAAAACGCAGCGGCTCGCGCCGCTGCGTTTTCTTGTGCCGTGGCCGTCCTGATCAGGCGGTGATGTCGACGTCCTTGGTTTCGCGCACGAACAGCATGCCGATCACGAAGGTCATCAACGCGATCACCACCGGATACCACAGGCCCGAGTAGATGTTGCCGGTGAGCGCCACGATGCCGAACGAGACCGACGGCAGGAAGCCACCGAACCAGCCGTTGCCGATGTGGTACGGCAGGCTCATCGAGGTGTAGCGGATCCGGGTGGGGAACATCTCCACCAGCCACGCCGCGATCGGGCCGTAGACCATGGTCACGTACAGCACCAGCAGGAACAGCAGGACCACCAGCATCGGATAGTTGCTGCGCGCCGGGTCCGCCTTGGCCGGGTAGCCGGCCTCGTCCAGCACGCTGCCGAGGGTGGCGCCGAACGCCTTGTTCTGTGCCGCGAAATCCGCCTTGCTCAGGCCGCTGCCTTCGAACGCATCGACGCTGGCGCTGCCCACGGTCACCTTGGCCAGCGAACCGGCCGGCGCCGCCTCGTTGTCGTAGGGCACGCCGCGCTTGGCCAGCGTGCTCTTGGCGACGTCACACGAACTGGTGAAGGTGGAAGTGCCGGTGAGGTTGATCTGCAGGTGGCAGGTGGCGGGGTCGGCCACCACCGTCACCGGCGCACTGGCGCGTGCCGCCTCGACACCCGGGTTGCCGTAGTGGGTGAGCCCCTTGAAGATCGGGAAGTAGGTCAGCGCGGCCAGCAGACAGCCGGCCAGCACCACCGGCTTGCGCCCGATCTTGTCCGACAGCCAGCCGAACACCACGAAGAACGGCGTGCCGATCAGCAGCGCGGCGGCGATCAGCAGCTGGGTGGTGGTGGCGTCGATCTTCAGCGTGCTGCCCAGGAAGTACATGGCGTAGAACTGGCCGCAGTACCACACCACCGCCTGGCCGGCGGTGGCGCCCAGCAGCGCCAGGATCACCAGTTTCAGGTTGCCCCAGCGCGCGAAGGACTCGGTCAGCGGCGCCTTCGACGCCTTGCCCTCGTTCTTCATCTGCTGGAACACCGGCGACTCGGCCAGCTGCAGGCGGATGTACACCGAGATGATCAGCAGCACCGACGAAATCAGGAACGGCACGCGCCAACCCCAGTCGTCGAACTTGTCCCCCAGCAGCCACTTGCAGCCCAGGATCACCAGCAGCGACAGGAACAGGCCGAAGGTGGCGGTGATCTGGATGAAGCTGGTGTACAGGCCGCGCTTGCCCGGCGGCGCATGTTCGGCCACGTAGGTGGCCGCGCCGCCGTACTCGCCGCCCAGCGCCAAGCCCTGCAGCATGCGCAGCAGGATCAGGATCACCGGTGCGGCGATGCCGATCGAGCCGTAACTCGGCAACAGACCCACGAAGAAGGTGGACAGGCCCATGATCACGATGGTTATCAGGAAGGTGTACTTGCGCCCCACCAGGTCGCCGACCCGGCCGAACACCAATGCGCCGAACGGGCGCACCGCGAAGCCGGCGGCGAACGCCAGCAACGCGAACACCAGCTGGCTGGCCTCGTTGAGGCCGGAGAAGAACTGGTGGCCGATGATCACGGCCAGCGAACCGTACAGATAGAAGTCGTACCACTCGAACACGGTGCCCAGGCTGGAAGCCAGGATCACCCGCTTGTGGCTGACGTCGAGCGCGGGACGCCCGTCGATCGCGGTGGTTGCCATGCTGTATTCCCCTCGTTGATGGATGGTGGACACCCCTCCCGGACAGCCACCATCGGTTCAGTGCCGCGTGTGAATCAGAACGAGTATTTCGCAGTGAACTGCAGCCGCTGCAACTTGCCGCTGGCGTCATTCTCCAGCACGCGACGGCCCCATGTGTATTCGGCGCCCAGGTCCACCTTGGGCAGCGGCGAGTAAAGCAGGTTGACGTGCGCGCTTTCGGTGTGGCTGTTGGCGGTCGGACCGGTGAGCGCCACATCGTTGTCGACGCCGTTGCGCGCCACCATCAGGTTCATCCGCAGCTGGTCGTCGAACGCGTGGTGCCAGGCCAGATAGGCGGCCCAGACCCGGCGCGTCTCGATGTCGCTGGCGGCATTGAGCATGCCGTCCGCGGTGACGTTGGCCAGACCCACGTAGCGGCCGATGCCCTTGCCCACGGTGGCGCTGTAGCGCAAATCATCGTGGCTGCCGAGGACGGCCTTGCCCATCACGCTGACACCACCGGCGGTGGCGGTGCTGGTGCGGCTGGCCACCGCATCGTTGCGACCATCGGTACGCAACTGGCGCAACAGGCCGGCCACGCCGAAGAGGCCCCAGTCGCCCTTCCAGGTGTAGCGCGCGGTGAGGTCGGGCATCACGTTGTGGTCGGGCGAAACCTGCGCGCTGCCGCCCTGGTACGGGGTAACCGTGGTGTGCGGATTCTCCAGCGCCATGGCGAAGCCGCCCTGGGTGTAGCGCAACTGCGCCTGGCGCACGAACACGGTGCCGTCGGTGACGCCGATGAAGTCGACCGCCTCGGGCAGCGCGTTCGGGTCCATGAAGTTGGTCCAGGTCTGGCCGGCCAGCCAGTTGTTCCAGTAGAGGTAGGCGTGGCGCAGGGTCAGGCCGTAGCCGTTGGTGGCGTTCTCGTTGCCGAGGGCGTTGCCGAAAAAATCCCACTCCAGGAACGCGCCGATCTTGTCGCCGCTTTCGGTGAGGCTGTCCACGCCCACGTTGATGCGCGAGAACTTGGCGTGCATGTCGCTGTAGCTGGCCGACTTGCCCCCGATCGGCGTGGCGCCGGGCAGGTACAGGTCGCGGGCGGCGCTCTGGTCGCCGAGGTAGCCATCTGTATGCGTGGACAGGAAGTCGGCCTTGATGAAGCCGCCGATCTTCACCTTGGTGTTGGCGTAGGCATTGCCTGGCGTGGTCAGCACCACCTCGTGGGCGGCGGGCGCGGCGGCGACGGCTTGCGCGGGCGCCGCCGGGGCGGCGGCTGGTGCCGCGGCGGCCTGGGCCTGCACCAGGCTCCTGAGTTCGTTCAACTGCTGCTCGAGCTGCGCCACGCGCTGTTCGAGTTGCTGTTCGCGCGTATCGCTTTGCGCGTGCGCCGCCAGTGGCAGGGACAGGGCGCAGGCGATGCCGAGCGCCAGCGTCTTGAGGCGGTTTGCATTTCGCGTGGTCATGCATGCTCTCCCCGTGGATGTCGTCCAAGCATGGCCATGCTGCGCCGCACGCCGCTATTCGCCTTTGGTCGCTTCGACCAAAGTCGGGCCCGGCGCTCGGCTGCCCGGTCGCAATGATCGGGCTACACTCAATGACCAGGCACGCCACGCGCTGCCCGTCGTCCATCCATCGATGCCGCCCGTGCGGCGGCCAGCAGGAGGCCAGCCATGTCCAAGCTCTATCCGGTAAACCCCGAGTTCGCCGCCGCCGCGCGCGTCAGCAAAGACGACTACACGCGCCTGTACGACGAATCGATCCGCGATCCGGAGGGTTTCTGGAAGCGCATCGGTCAACGCCTGGACTGGATCAAGCCGCCCACCCGGATCAAGGACGTATCGTTCGACCCGGCCGACCTGCACATCCGCTGGTACGAGGATGGCGAACTCAATGTCTCGGCCAATTGCCTCGACCGTCATCTGGCCACGCGCGGCGACAAGGTGGCGATCATCTTCGAGGGCGACGATCCGAAGGATTCGCGCCGCATCACCTACCGCGAGCTGCATGCCGAAGTGTGCAAGTTCGCCAACACGCTGAAGAACCTGGGCGTGGTCAAGGGTGACCGCGTGGCGATCTACCTGCCGATGATTCCCGAAGCCGCCGTGGCGATGCTGGCCTGCGCCCGGCTTGGCGCGATCCACTCGGTGGTGTTCGGCGGCTTCTCGCCCGATTCGCTGGCCGGACGCAACGTCGATTCGCAGGCCAAGGTGGTGATCACCGCCGACGAAGGCCTGCGTGCCGGCAAGCACATTCCGCTGAAGGTCAACGTGGATGCCGCGCTCGAGCGTCCTGGCACCAGCAGCGTGGAGACCGTGATCGTGGTGCGCCACACCGGCGGTCCGATCAACATGCAATCGCCCCGTGATCGCTGGTACCACACGCTGATGGAGGGCCAACCCACCGAATGCGCGCCCACCCCGGTCGAGGCGGAGCATCCGTTGTTCGTGCTGTACACCTCCGGGTCCACCGGCAAACCGAAGGGCGTGTTGCACACCACCGGTGGCTACCTGGTGTACATCAGCTACACGCACGAGCTGGTGTTCGACCTGCGCGAGGACGACATCTACTGGTGCACGGCCGACGTGGGCTGGGTCACCGGCCACAGTTACGTGGTGTACGGCCCGCTCTGCAATGGCGCCACCACGGTGATGTTCGAAGGCGTACCCAACTACCCCGACTACAGCCGCTTCTGGCAGGTGATCGACAAGCACAAGGTGAGCATCTTCTACACCGCACCCACCGCGATCCGCGCGCTGATGCGCGAGGGCGAGGAGCCGGTGAAGAAGACCTCGCGCGCATCGCTGCGCCTGCTGGGCTCGGTCGGCGAGCCGATCAACCCCGAGGCCTGGGAGTGGTACAACCGCGTGGTGGGCGAAAACCGCTGCCCCATCGTGGACACCTGGTGGCAGACCGAGACCGGCGGCATCATGATCTCGCCGCTGCCCGGCGCCATCGACACCAAGCCCGGCTCGGCCACGCTGCCGTTCTTCGGCGTCACCCCTGCCATCGTCGATGCCGACGGCAACGTGCTGGAAGGCGAGGCCGAGGGCAACCTGCTGATCACCAGCTCCTGGCCCGGCCAGGTGCGCACCATCTACGGCGACCACCAGCGCTTCATCGACACCTACTTCAGCGCCTACCCGGGCAATTATTTCTCGGGCGACGGCGTGCGCCGCGATGCGGACGGCTACTACTGGATCACCGGCCGCGTGGACGACGTGATCAACGTCAGCGGGCACCGCCTGGGCACCGCCGAGGTGGAAAGCGCGCTGGTGGCCCACCCCAAGGTGGCCGAGGCCGCCGTGGTCGGCTGCCCGCACGACATCAAGGGCCAGGGCATCTACGCCTACGTCACCCTGGTGGTCGGCGAAACCGGCAGCGAGGACCTGCGCAAGGAACTGGTGGCCTGGGTGCGCAAGGAAATCGGCCCCATCGCCAGCCCCGACTACATCCAGTGGGCGCCCGGCCTGCCCAAGACCCGTTCGGGCAAGATCATGCGCCGCATCCTGCGCAAGATCGGCGAGAACAAACCCGACCAGCTGGGCGACATCACCACCCTGGCCGATCCCGGCGTGGTGCAGAACCTGGTGGACGAGCGGTTGATCAAATAGCACCGGGAATGGGGAATGGCGAATGGGGAATCGGCGCGCAAGCGCGCGCTACCCCACGAGCCTCGTACCTATTCCCTATTCCCCATTCCCTATTCCCGGCTCTTTCAATGCCCGACATCCTGATCGCCGACGATCACCCGCTGTTCCGCGACGCGCTGCAACGGGCGGTATTGACGGCGGTGCCGCAGGCGCAGGTGCATGCGGCCGACAGTGTGCATGCGTTGCTGCTGCTGATCGAGCAGTATCCCGACGCCGACCTGCTGCTGCTGGATCTGCACATGCCCGGCGCCCGCGGCTATTCGGCCCTGGCCCATATCCGCGGCCAGTTCCCCGGCTTGCCCACCATCGTGGTTTCCGGACATGAGGAGCCGCAGGTGGCCCGTCGC
>JBIQMK010000196.1:0-6594 GCA_044463365.1 Rhodanobacter sp.
CGAACAGCACGTTGCCGAAGCGCAGCGCCAGCAGGTTCTGCACCGTTTCCTTGCCCAGGTAATGATCGATGCGGAAGGTCTGCGATTCGGCGAACACGCGGCCCACGTCGTCGTTGATGCGGTTGGCGCTGTCCAGGCTGCGGCCGATGGGCTTTTCCAGCACCACGCGCGACTTGCCCTCGTTGAGCCCGTACTGGCCCAGGCGGGCGCACAGGTCGACGAACAGGTCCGGCGAGGTGGAGAGGTAGAACACCCGCACGTGGTCGGGCTGCTCGCCGATCAGCGCCGCGAAGTCGTCCCAGCCGGCATCCTTGCGCGCATCCAGCGGACGGTAACCCACCTGCTGCAGGAATTCGTCAACCTTGGCCGGCTCGCTGCCGGCCAGCGCATTCAGCGCCTTGCGCAACGAGGCGCGGTAACCCTCGTCATCGAGCCCTTCACGGGCCACGCCAATGATGCGGCTGCTGGCCGGGATCTGGCCGTCCACGAAGCGATGAAAAAGGGCCGGCAGCAGTTTGCGCAGGGCAAGGTCGCCGGTACCGCCGAAAATGACCAGGTCGAACGGTTCGACCGGCAGGGAAATCACAGTCACGCTTTCACCTCAACGACAGCAAGCAGTTAGGGAAATGGGCGAAACGGGGCCGCCCACGCGGTTCGACGTCGATCATACCAGTGGAATACCACAACGCACCAGTTCCCCTTTGACGCTGCCCTACGGACTGGACAAACCCCACCTTCTTCGGAAATCATGCCCACCCACGCCATGCGGGCCCTCATTGCTTGCCCGAGACGCCGGAGTTGTCTAACTGGTTCGCTATTGGTATCTTTCGTAACTATGGAAAGCGCCCTGGCACTCGAATATCAGCGGATCTGCAACGATCCGGCTGCCTACCAACCGTTGGCGTACCTGCGCCTGCGCCGCGCGATCCGCAACATCGTGGAGCGCCGCGGCATCGAGCCGGGGCAGACCCTGCCCAGCGAACGCGACCTGGCCCAGACGCTGAAGCTGTCGCGCGTCACCGTGCGCAAGGCGATCGCCGGGCTGGTCGAGGACGGCCTGCTGCACCAGCGCCATGGCGCCGGCACCTTCGTGGCCGAGCGCATCGTGAAACCGATGTCGCGCCTGACCAGCTTCACCGAGGATCTGCGCGAGCGCGGGCTATCGCCGCGCTCGGAGTTCTTCGAGCGCAGCCTGGGCGAAGTAACGCCGGAAGAATCCATGGCGCTGAACCTCTCGCCCGGCTCGATCGTGGCGCGTTTGCACCGCGTGCGTTACGGCCAGGACGAACCGCTGGCGATCGAGCGCAGCGCGGTGCCCGCCAGCCTGCTGCCCGACCCGATGCTGGTCAGCGACTCGCTGTACGAGGCGCTGGAGCGCTTCAACGCCCGGCCGCGACGCGCGCTGCAGCGCTTGCGCGCGGTGTCGCTGAACGCCAACCAGGCGCGCCTGCTGCACGTTTCCGCTGGCAGCGCCGGGCTCAACATCGAGCGGCGCAGCTTTCTGGATGACGGCCGCGTGGTCGAGTTCACCTGCTCCTGGTACCGCGGCGACATCTACGACTTCGTGGCGGAACTGCAAACCGACTGATCCATCACCTTGGGAAAAACCACCGACATGGCTGCCAGCGACACGTTGATGTACACCGAAGCGCACGAGACGGCCGACGTCGTGGCGCGCCAGTTCGCCGCCAACGAAGGCGTGATCGCGGCGCTGGCGCAATCGCTGCGCGAGGAGCCGCCGCGCTTCATCGTCACCTGCGCGCGCGGCAGTTCCGACCACGCGGCGGCGTACGCCAAGTACGTGTTCGAAACCCAGCTGGGCATCGCCACCGCCTCGGCGTCGCCGTCGGTGACCTCGGTCTACGCGGCGCCGCAGCAGTGGCAGGGCGCGTTGTTCATCGCCATCTCGCAATCGGGCAAGAGCCCCGACCTGGTGCGCAACGCGGAAGCGGCCAAGCTGGCCGGCGCGCGCGTGGTGGCACTGGTGAACGTGGCCGAGTCGCCGCTGGCGCAACTTGCCGACACGGTGATTCCGCTGCATGCCGGCCCGGAGCGCAGCGTGGCCGCCACCAAGAGCTACATCGCCGCCTTGGCCGCCGTGCTGCACCTGTGCGCCCGCTGGAAAAACGACCCCGCGCTGGCCACCGCGTTGGACGCCTTGCCCGGCGCGCTGCGCGGCAACTGGGATGCCGACTGGTCGTCGCTGAGCAACGGCCTGAAGGACGCCCACAACCTGTTCGTGGTGGGGCGCGGCTTCGGCCTGGGCATCGCGCTGGAGGCGGCGCTGAAGTTCAAGGAAACCTGCGGCCTGCATGCCGAGGCATTCAGTTCGGCCGAGGTGAAGCACGGCCCGATGGCGCTGGTGGGCCCGGATTTCCCGGTGCTGTGTTTCGCCCAGGACGACGACACGCTGGACAGCACGCTGGCGGTGGCGCGCGAATTCCGCAACCGCGGCGCGCAGGTGTTCGTGGCCGCGCCGGGCCTGGAGGGCGAGGGCACGTTGCCCGTTGCCACCGGCCTGCCCGCGCTGTGCACGCCGCTGCTGATCATCCAGAGCTTCTACCGCGCGGCCAGCGAATTGGCGTTGCTGCGGGGCTTCAATCCGGACGTGCCGCCGCATTTGAACAAGGTCACCGAAACGGTTTGACGGGTTTGTGCCCGGGCGTCGAACGGCCCTTCGACTCCGGCCTCCGGCCTACGCTCAGGGAGAACGGAGGGCCTGCGCGGCACCGAAAGACACCGTTCGCACTGAGCGTAGCCCGCGCCAGCGGGCGAAGTCGAAGGGCAAGCCCGACGCCTGACGCTTCATCCAACCTGCTCTCATCCATCAGGACTCCACATGACTCTCGCCCTCGTCAACGGCCGCGTACTCACCCCTGAAGGCTGGTGCGACGACGCCGTATTGCTCGATGGCCCGCGCATCGCCGCCGTATTGCCGGCCTCCGATCCGCGCGTGCGCGACGCGCAAACCCATGACCTGGCCGGCACCACCCTGCTGCCCGGCTTCATCGACGTGCAGGTCAACGGCGGCGGCGGCGTGCTGTTCAACGATGCGCCCACGGTGGAGACGATCCGCCAGATCGGCGTCGGCCATCGCCGCTACGGCACCACCGGGTTCCTGCCCACGCTGATCAGCGACGATGCGGACGTGATGCGCGCGGCGCTGGCCGCGGTGGAGCAGGCGCTGGCCGAAGGCGTGCCGGGCCTGCTCGGGATCCACCTGGAAGGCCCCTACCTGGCGCCCGCGCGCAAGGGCGTGCACGACCCGAAATTCTTCCGCGTGCCCGACGCCGACGAGCTGGCCTTGCTGTGCGCGCCGCACCGTGGCGTGCGACTGATCACGCTGGCGCCGGACCAGATGCCCACCGCCAGCATCGGCGCGCTGGCGGCCAGCGGCGTGATCGTCTGCGCCGGCCACACCGCCGCCGACTACGCCACCACGCGCGCCGCGCTGGACGCCGGCGTGCGCGGCTTCACCCACCTGTTCAACGCCATGACCCCGTTCGGCAGCCGCGAACCGGGCGTGGTCGGTGCCGCGCTGGACGATGCCGAAAGCTGGTGCGGCATCATCGCCGACGGCCACCACGTGCATCCGGTCAGCCTGCGCGTGGCGATCGCCGCCAAGACCCGCGGCAAGATGCTGCTGGTCACCGACGCGATGCCGCCGGTGGGCGCCGACAGCCCGGAGTACAAGCTCAACGGCGAAACCATCATCGTCAAGGACGGCGTCTGCCAGACCGCCGGCGGCACCCTGGCCGGCTCCGCGCTGGACATGGCCGGCGCCGTGCGCAACGCGGTGGAAATGCTGCACCTGCCACTGGACGAAGCCGCCCGCATGGCCAGCACCTACCCCGCCGATTTCCTGGGCCTGGACGCCAGCCACGGCCGTATTGCGGCGGGTTACCAGGCCGATCTGGTGGCGCTGGATGCCGACTACCGCGTGCGGCAAAGCTGGATCGGCGGCGTGGACAACGGCTGAGAGCACCGCGCCTCAAAGCCGAATAGCACCGTAATTCCCCTCTCCCCTGCGGGGAGAGGGCAGGGAGAGGGGGACACGCCGCGGGGAAGCCCAACGAAGCCACCCACGACGCCGCAAACTCCACTCACCAACTTCCCCGCAAGCACCGGCCCCCTCTCCTCAATCCTCTCCCCGCAGGGGAGAGGAAGCTCTCTCACGCATTGCCCAAACCACCCCGCAAAGCTAAAGTGGCGCGGTTCAGGTGTCCCGACGGCTTCACGCCGAAGGGATGAAACGGGAAGCCGGTGCGTGGTGTTGATCACCGCAAGGCCGGCGCTGCCCCCGCAACGGTAAGCGAGAATCGTCGATCAGCGAATGCCACTGTGCTTGCACGGGAAGGCGCTGTTCGCGGCAGGATGTTTCCCTGCCACTCGTGAGCCCGGAGACCGGCCTGCACGATTCCTGGTGGCTCGCGGTGGGCGAGGCCGAACAGTCGTGTCGGCGCTCGCCTGCCCGTTGTTCCGTCCCTCCTTCTTCACCACCGGCTCATTGACGCTGGAGCCGTGCGCGGGCGCGCGGCGGAGAAATGCCTGTGGAACACACGTACATGAAACGCACCCTGCTGGCCGCCGCGCTGCTGGCCGCATCGATGGCGGCGCAAGCCGATGCGGGCCGGCCCGATCCCGTCGGCACCCAGGATCTGGACGCGGTGATCGTCACCGCCACGCGTACGGCGATCACCGTGGACGAATCGCTGGCCTCGGTCAGCGTGATCGACCGCGACGACATCGACCGGCTGCAACCGCTGACCGTCACCGACCTGCTGACCGGCCTGCCGGGCGTGAGCCTGGGCAACCTGGGTGGCCTGGGCCAGCAGACGTCGCTGTTCATGCGCGGCACCAACTCGGCGCACACCTTGCTGCTGGTCGATGGCGTGCGGGTGGGCTCGGTCAGCGCGGGCCTGGCCGCGTTCGAGCAGATTCCGGTGGAACAGATCGACCACATCGAAGTGGTGCGCGGGCCGCGCTCCAGCCTCTACGGCGCCGATGCGATCGGCGGCGTGATCCAGATATTCACCCGCCACGGCCAGCCCGGCGGCGGCCTGCAGCCCTCATTCAGCCTCACCACCGGCAGCAACAACCTGTTGCGCGGGCAGGCGGGCCTGTCCGGCGGCGACGAACACGCCTGGTACAACATCGGCGTGGGCGCGCAATACACCCGCGGCATCAACAGCTGCCGCATCGGCGCGGCCGATGCCTTTACCGCCTGCTACATCGACGAGCCGGACCGCGACGGCAACCGCAACAAGAACCTCACCGCCAGCGGCGGTTATCGCTGGGACAACGGCGACGAACTTTCCGGCACCTGGCTGCGCAACCTGGGCGAGGTCGAGTTCGACGGCAGCTACCAGAACCGCAGCCGCACCCTGCAGCAGGTGGCCGGCGGGCGTTTCAGCATCAACCCCACCGACGCCTGGAAAACCACGCTGAGCGCGGGCCAGAACCTGGACCGTTACGACAGCTACGAGAACCGGGATTTTCGCGGCTACATCGGCTCGCGCCGCGACCAGGCCGGCTGGCAGAACGACATCACCGTGGCGCCCAACCAACTGCTGACCCTGGGTCTCGACTGGCAGGGCGAGCGCGTCGACAGCGACACCGGCTACCTCGATACCCGCCGCAACAACACCGCCGGCTACGCGCAATACCAGGGCACGTTCGGCCGTCAGGAAATCCAGCTCTCGGCGCGGCGCGACCACAATGGCCAGTTCGGCAGCCACAACACCGGCGCTGCCGCGTGGGGTTACCGTTTCGACCACGGCCTGCGCCTGTCGGCCAGCTACGGTACCGCCTTCCACGCACCCACCTTCAACGATGTGTACTACCCCTACGGCAGCGGCAACCCCGACCTGAAACCGGAAGAATCGCGCAGCGCCGAACTCGGCCTCAACCAGCGCCTGACCCACTGGAACTGGGGCATCAACGCCTACCAGACCCACATCGACCAGATGATCGCGCTGGACAGCCACTACTTCCCGCTGAACATCAGCAAGGCACGCATCCGCGGCATGGAAGGCCAGCTGGGCATCGACCTCGCCGGCTGGCAAGTGCAGGGCTACCTGACCTGGCTGCAGCCGCGGAACGAGGATGGCGGCCTGAACGACGGCAAGCTGCTGATGCGCCGCCCGCAACGCACCGCACGACTGGATGTCGACCGCCGCTTCGGCGCTTTCGGGCTGGGCGCCACGTTCAACGCCCGCAGCCACAGCTACGCCGATGCCGGCAACCTGCAGCCCGTCCCCGGCTACACCACCACCGACCTGCGCGCCAGCTACCACTTCACCGCCGACTGGCAACTGGAAGCCCGCCTGGCCAACGCGTTCGACCGCGACTATGAAACGGTCTGGTACTACAACCAGCCGCGGCGGAGTTTCTTCTTGACGGTGCGGTACAGCCCTGCGATGCGGTGATACCTGCGCCTGCCCAACTGCTGGAGCGGCTTAAGCCGCGACGCCTCTGGTCTTTGGCCGTTTGTAGGAGCGACTTCAGTCGCGACGCTTTGGGGTTCTGTGGTTTGGAGCAAGAGCCGCATTCAAGAGCAAAAGCGTCGCGACTGAAGTCGCTCCTACAAGGATC
>JBIQMK010000197.1:0-6548 GCA_044463365.1 Rhodanobacter sp.
GGGGTTGCTCTTGATCTTGATGGGAGATCAAAAGCGCTACCCCCTCCCAACCTCCCCCTGCTGCGCAGGGGGAGGGGCCGTTTGCTATTTCGTCTTCTTCGCCTTCGCAAGGATCGACTCCACCGCCTGCTGCGTCAGCGGGTGGTAGCCGGCCTTGGCCTTGGCGTAGACCTGCTCGGCATAGGCCAGGCCTTCCGGGGTTTTCGCAAAGGCCTTGTACAGCGGCGTCGTGAGGTAGAGCCGGCCGATGCGGATCATGTGCTCGGCGGCGGCGGGCCATACGGCCTTGTCGCCAGCGGCGATGGCGTGGCTGTACCAGCGCATGCCGATCTCGGCGTTGGGCGTGCCGGTGAGGTGCCAGGCGGCGTCCAGTTGCTGCATTTTCGCCAGCGGCGGCGCGTCGGGCAGGCGGTCGAGGAAGTACATCCACTCCTGCGTGTTCCAGCCCTTGGCGTCGAGTTTGGCGGCGGCCAGCGTGCCGGCCAGGAACGCGCTGCGCTGCTTGTCGATCGCGTCGAAGCGCGGCGAATCGGGCAGCGGCGCATCCTTCGGAATGCCGGTGCCGTAAACCCAGGCCTGCACCTCGTCCCAGCGCATCTTGCCGGGGTATTTCTCGATCAGGTTCGGCTTCAGGTAATCGAGCATCTCCTCGGTGGTGATGCTCTGGAATGCGAAGTGGTCGAAATAGCCCTTGAGGTAGGCGTCGAAATCGGCGCGGCCGAAGCGCTGCTCCAGCGTGCGCAGGAACCACGAGCCCTTGTCGTAGGCCACGTCGGACAGCGAATCGTCGGCACCCACGCCGCGCGGGTCGGGCGCCAGCTTCTGCGCGTTGGCCGGCATCTCGGCGATGCTTTTCTGCAGCGCGCGCGCCGACAGCAGGGCCTCTTCATCGGCCAGCGGTTTGCCGTACACGGCCTCGGTGATGCGGCCCTGCACGTAGGTGGTGAAACCCTCGTTGAGCCAGATGTCGCGCCACGACGCGGCGGTGATCAGGTTGCCCGACCACGAATGCGCCAGCTCGTGCGCCACCAGCGACACCAGGCTCTTGTCGCCCACCAGCACGGTGGGCGTGGCGAAGGTCATATTGGGGTTTTCCATGCCGCCGTACGGGAACGACGGCGGCAGCACCAGGATGTCGTAGCGACCCCAGCGATAGGGACCGTACAGCTGCTCGGTGGTGGCGATCATCTTCTCGGTGTCTTCGAACTCGTGGGCGGCCTTGGCCACCACCGACGGTTCGGCATAGACGGCCGAGCGCGGGCCGGTTTCCTTCACCGCGATGTCGCCCGCGCCGATCGCCAGCAGGTAGGACGGGATCGGGTGCGGCTGGTTGAATGTGAAGTCGCCATCCAGCGGATGCTTGGCGTCGTTGATGGCGCTCATCACCACGCGGATGTTCTTCGGCGCAGTGACGTGGGCGTCGTAGGTGAAGCGGATCGCGGGCGAATCCTGCAGCGGCACCCACGAGCGGGCGTGGATGGATTCGGACTGCGAGAACATGAACGGCGCCTTCTTGTCCGCCGTCTGCGCGGGCGTCAGCCACTGCAGGCCCGACGCGCCGGGCGAGGTGGTGTAGACGATGCGCACCTGCGCCGGATGTTTCGGCGTGGCGATGGTGAGCTTGCTGCCCAGCACCTTGTCGCGCGGCGCCAGCGCATATTTCAGCGGCGTGGTCTTGCCGTCGCTGCCGACCGCCTCGATCTTCGCGATCTTCAGGTCGCGCGTATCCAGCACCAGCGACTGCGCCTGCGGGTTTTTCCAGTCCAGCTTCAGCGTGGCCTGGCCGTCGAGCTGCTTGTGCGGGAAATCGATGTTGAGGTTCAGATCCAGGTGGGTCACCCGCACCTGGTCGGGCTGGGCGTAGGAGTTGGGATCATTGGCCAGGGCGGCCAGCGGCAGCATCAGCGTGCCGAAAGCGAGGGCGGGCAGGAATCGCATGGAAGGCTCCGGGCCGGCAAAAGGGCGAGTATGCCACCGCCCCGTCGACAGCGACCCGTGGCGAAAGTTGGGCGCGCGGGCGTGGGGTGGATCAGTACAGATCGATGGGATCCACATCCAGCGACCAGCGCACCCGCCGCGCCGAGGGCAGCGCAAAGAGCGCCTGTTGCCATGACCGCAACATGGAGCGCAGCACGCCGCGCTGGGTGCTTTCCAGCAACAGCTGGCCGCGTTGGCGGCCGGCACGCAACGGCATCGGCGCCTGCATCGGGCCGGCGATCTGCAGATCGTCCAGCACGGGCAGCAGCGAGCGCGCTTCGTGCAGGAAGGCGTCGACGTGGTCGCGTTGCGGCGCGTCGGCGCGCAGCAGAACCTGGTGGCTGTACGGCGGCAATTGTGTGCGGCGGCGCTCCCCCAGCAGATCGGCCGCGGCGGCCGCGTAGCCGTGGGCCAGCAGCTTGCGCAGCAGCGGGTGTTCGGGCTGGTGGGTCTGCAGCAGCACGCGGCCGGGTTTGCGCGCGCGGCCGGCGCGGCCGGCGACTTGCACCACCAGTTGGGCCAGGCGCTCTTCGGCGCGGAAGTCGATGCTGTGCAGGCCTTCGTCCACGCCCACGATGGCCACCAGGGTGAGGTTGGGCAGGTCGTGGCCCTTGGCCAGCATCTGGGTGCCGACCAGAATCGCGGGCGCATCGTCCTGCAATGACGCCAACAACTGCTCGAAGGCGTCGCGGCGGCGGGTGGTTTCGCGATCCACGCGCAGCACCGGCACCTGCGGAAACAGCGACACCAGCGCTTCTTCCAGCCGCTCGGTGCCGTGGCCTTGCGGCTTCAGGTCGCCCACGCCGCAGACGGGGCAGACCTGCGGCATGCGCTGGCGGTGGTCGCAGTGATGGCAGATCAGCTGGCGCCGCCCCGCGTGCAGGGTCAGCGGCCGATCGCAATGCGGGCAGCCGGCGTGCCAGCCGCAGCTGTGGCACAGCAGCACCGGCGCGTAGCCGCGGCGGTTGCGGAACACCAGCGCCTGCTCGCCGCGCGCCACGGTGTCGGCCACGGCGGCCAGCAGCGCGGGCGACATGCCGTGCTGCAACCGCTGCGCACGCATGTCCACGATCTGCACCTGCGGCGGGCGGATGGCGCCGGGGCGGGCGCGCAGGTGCAGCGTGCGGTAGCGGCCGGCGGCGGCGTTGGCCAGCGATTCCAGCGATGGCGTGCCCGAGCCCAGCAGCACCGGCACGCCCAGCGCGCGGCCGCGCACCAGGGCCAGGTCGCGGGCGTGGTAGCGGAAGCCGTCCTGCTGCTTGTAGGCGCTGTCGTGCTCTTCGTCGACGATGATCAAACCGGCCTGCGGCAGCGGCGTGAACACCGCCGAGCGTGTGCCCAGGATCACCCGCGCGCTGCCGGCGCGGGCGCGCAGCCAGGCGCGTGCGCGGTCGCCTTCGGACAGCGCCGAATGCAGTACTTCCACGATCACCCCCAGCCGCTGGCGCAAGCGCCGCACGGTCTGCGGCGCCAGGCCGATCTCCGGTACCAGCAACAGCGCCTGCCTGCCCTGGGCCAGCACCTGCTCGATCAGGGCCAGGTAGACCTCGGTCTTGCCGCTGCCGGTGACGCCGTCGAGCAGGAAGGGCTGGTAGTTGCCCAGCGCGGCGCCCACGGTGGCCACCGCCTGTTGCTGTTCGTCGTTGAGTTGCGGCGCGGAGGACGCTGGCAACGGACGGTC
This sequence comes from Rhodanobacter sp., assembly GCA_044463365.1. Classification (GTDB taxonomy): domain Bacteria; phylum Pseudomonadota; class Gammaproteobacteria; order Xanthomonadales; family Rhodanobacteraceae; genus Rhodanobacter. The sequence goes on from JBIQMK010000197.1 coordinate 3,659, forward strand.
CGCGGGCGCCCGCTCGCTGCGCTCCAGCAGGCCGGCGTTCGCGAGCCGACGGGCCGCCTCGCGCCAGCCGGGTTGGCGTTCGGTCAGCTCCTGCGCGCCCAGCGCGCCGTCGGCCAGCAGGGCCAGCAGCGCCTTGCTGCCGCCGCGACGGCTGCCGGCGTCGTGGGCGCTGCGGCCGGCCAGGGTCAGCGACCAGTATTCGTCGCCGATCGGCGGCAACGGTTTCGGCTCGCGCAGGGCCAGCGGCAGCGCGTTGGCATAGGCCTCGCCCGGCGCGCCCAGCCAGTAGTCGGCGGCCCAGGCCAGGGTCTGCATCAGCTCGGGGTCGAGCAACGCCTCGTCGTCGAGCAGGCGCAGCGCCTGCTTCAGCCGGCGGCTTTCCACGGCGGCTTCGGCGTCGATCGCCACCACCACGCCAACCATCCGCTGGCGCCCGAACGGCACCAGCACCCGCGCGCCCACGTCGGCCTTACCGGCCGCGGGCGGCAGGTAGTCGAACAGGGCAGGCAGGGGCACCGGCAGGGCGACGCGAAGGACGGCGGGCATGGGTTACCTCGTGGCGCCCCAGTGTACCGGCGCGGCCCGTCGAACCCGCGATGTCGCGGGCCGCGATGGCCGGCGGATCGCCTCAGTGGAGTTGCGTGAACTTGCTGCCCATTTATCGAGAAAGCCGGGGTAAGTGACTAACCGCCGGTGGTTTTTGCGCTTATCCACAAGAGCTGTGGATAAGTCTGTGGATGCAGCGGGGAGGGGAGGCTCCGAAGCGCGTCGTGGCGCCTTTTTCGTCACCTTGACCATGTTTTGGTCAGGCAAAAAAACACCTTTCGTTTCAACGGCCTGCAAATTCGGTTGGGGCAGGGTTCACACAATTGTCATCGCCCCAGAGGGCGCCTTGACAGGCCCGTTACGCTGTGCAAAACCCGCCATGACAGCCGTCTGACAGCGGCCTCAATGGGCCATGCCCAGCGCCGCGGCGACCACCAGCGCGAACGTCAGCAACCAGAAGTAACACCAGCCGATGAACCAGAATTTCAGCACCGTCATGGGCCAGCCCTGGTGGTACACCCGCTTCTGCATGATCAGCAGATAGACCGGCACCCACAGCATCAGCAGGTTCTGGATCCAGCTCAGCGGCGGGAGCGTCCACGCCGCGTGCGGTCGCAGCCAGGTCGACAGCATCCCGATCAGGGTGATCAGCAGCAGCGCCAGGAACATGAACGCGTGGCTGTGCAGCGCCACGATCAGGTGCTCCATGTACAGCCGCCGGCGGAATGCGTAGAACAGCTTGAGCAAGCCGGCGAATACCGGGATCAGTATGAACATGGTCATCGGCAGTGCGCCGAAGACGCCGTTGATCATGCGTTGCTTGGCCTCGGCGCGGGCAGTGGGGTCGCCATCCTTGAAGTCCCTCATGTTCTTGTGCAGCCGCTGGCTCAGCGCGGTGAGGCGCGCGTTCGCCACGTCGGGCAGCCACGACAGATGAACGGGACGCGATTCCCGCCGCAAGGCCTCATCCAGCGCGTCATGCCCCTGCGCGCGACCCGCCACCGCAGGTATCGCCGGTGCCGCCAGCGACGCGGCCGACATCGGTGCCGCGCCCAGTTCGATCAGGCGCTGATTGGCCTTTTCGCGCATGTCCCTGGCCGACATGTCGAGTTGCTCGGATGACAGCAGGCCGTAGCTGTCGATGTGCGGCAGGGTGTCCAGCTGGCGCTGCAACAGGTGGCGTACCTTGCGCGGCGTGTCGACGTCGGCGAACTGCTTGCCATCGACCTTTACCGTGGGATGGGTGGCGTGGACGACGTGATCGGCAAAGCGGTCGAAGGCCAGGTGCACCACGAAGAAACTCAGCAGGCACAGCACGAACATCAGCCGGAACGGCGCAATGTACGGCACGCGGCGGCCGGCGAAGTATTCAAGGGTGAGGAAGCCCGGCTTCAGCAGCAGCGGCGGCAGCGTCTGCACGATGCGGCCGTCGATGTGCAGGACCGTCTCCACGGTTTCCTCCACCATGTGGTGCACCGGCTTCAGCACGCTGTGGATCGATTGGCCGCACTCGTGGCAGAACTCGCCCTGCATCGCGGCGCCGCAGTTGGCGCAGTGCAATCCCTCGTAGCTGGTCAGCTCTTTCATTGCCGTTCCCTTCCCCGTGCAGCGCAGGATTTTGGCACAGCAGCGCTGGCCGCACGGATGTGACCCGTGGCTCAGCTAGAATAGCCGCCCCCTCGACCCCGCCCGACCGATGAAGCCCTTTCGTCCCGAACGTGCCCGCCTGTTGCACGAGGTGCACGCCACGGTGCGCCTTGCGTTGCCGTTGATCGCCGCGCAACTGGCGGCCATCGGCAGCAACGTGATCGACGCGCTGCTGGCCGGCCACGTCAGCGCCCACGTGCTGGGTGCGGTAGCCGTGGGCGCCAGCATCTGGTCGCTGGCGATCGTCAGCGGCATCGGCATGATGATGGCGGTGCCGCCGTCGGTGGCGCAGCTGGACGGGGCCGGCCGCCGCGGCGAGGTGGGTGCGGTGTTCCACCAGGCGCTGTGGCTGGCGCTGGGCATGGGCGTGCTGCTGTGGGTCGCGGTGCGCCACGCCGAACCGCTCATCGAGCTGATCGGGGTGACCGCCAGCCTGCGCCACGACGTGCAGCGTTTCCTGCTGGCGATCAGCTGGGGTGCGCCGGCACTGACCTGCTATTTCGCGCTGCGCGGCCTGTCCGAGGGCCTGTCGCTGACGCGGCCATCGATGTATTTCAGCCTGGGCGGACTGGCGCTGCTGGTGCCGCTGGGCTACGTGCTGATGTTCGGCAAGCTCGGCATCCCGCCGCAGGGCGCGCACGGCTGCGGCGTGGCCACCGCGACCGTGCTGTGGCTGGAGATGCTGGCGTTCGCGTGG
>JBIQMK010000198.1:0-6467 GCA_044463365.1 Rhodanobacter sp.
GATTTGCGCAGGATGTTGGCCACGCGCTTGTTGGCGGCGGCCAGGCTGGTGGCTTCGGGGCGACGACCGAATTCGGCCACGGCACGCAGGCGGCGGTCGAAATCCACGAGGCTGCGCGGCTGCACGGCCAGGACGGCCTCGAACTGGTTGCTGTCGAAGCCCTGTTCGGCGTAGTAGCCGCGCAGGCGGTCGAACACGAAATCACACAGTTCAGCCGCCAGGTCGGCGCGGCGGCCAGGCTTCAGCGCAGGTACGACGCCATCCTTGCCGGGTTTCAGTGCCGCCGACAGCGCGCTGTCGGGGATGAGTTCCAGGGCTTCGAGGAAGCTGCCGTGCAGGTCGAGGTCCATGTCCGCCTCGATCAAGGTACGGGCCAGGCCGAGCGCGGCGCGGCGTAGCGCGAAGGGATCCTTGTTGCCGCCGGGCTTCATGCCGATCGCGAAGATGCCCGCCAACGTGTCCAGCCGTTCGGCAACCGCCAGCACCTGCCCGATCACGTCGCCGGCGATGGCGTCGCCGCCGAAACGCGGCTGGTAATAGCTGTCCAACGCGTCCGCCACCTGGGCCGGTTCACGGTGGTGGTGGGCGTAATAGCGGCCCATCACGCCCTGCAGTTCCGGAAATTCCCCCACCATGCGGGTCAACAGATCGCATTTGCTCAAGCTTGCGGCACGCGTGGCGAGCCCGGCGTCGGCGCCGACGCGGTGGGCAACGATGCGCGCCAGTTCCGCCACCCGCACACTCTTGTCCCACAGACTGCCCAGCGCCTGCTGGTAGGTGACGCTCTTGAGCAGTTCCTGGTTGTCGGCGAGCGGTGTCTTGAGGTCTTCATCCCAGAAGAACTTGGCGTCGGCGAAACGCGGCCGGATCACCCGCTCGTAGCCCTTGCGGATCTCTGCCGGGTCCTTGCTCTGGATGTTCGCGATACCGATGAAATGTTCGGTGAGCGCGCCATTGGCGTCGAATACCGGGACGAATTTCTGGTTGGCGACCATCGTGGTCACCAGCGCCTCGGGCGGCACTTCGAGAAAGTCGCGCTCGAACGTGCAGGCAATCGCCACCGGCCATTCGGTGAGGTTGGCCAGTTCGTCCAGCAGGGCGTCATCCATGCGCGGCACGCCGCCGGTTTCGAGCGAGGCCTGCCCGACCTGCTGGTGGATCCGCTGGCGGCGCTCGACCGGGTCGGCCAGCACGTGCGCGGCGCGCAGCGTGTCCAGCCAGCTGTCGGCATCGGCAATCGTCACCGGTTCGGGATGCATGAAGCGATGGCCGTGCGAGATACGGCCGCTCTTCAGGCCCAGCACTTCGCCGGAAACGACCTCGGCTCCATGCAGGATCACCAGCCAATGCGCCGGACGCACGAAGCTGTAGTCGTGGTCGGCCCAGCGCATCGCCTTGGGGATGGGCAGGTGGCCCAATGCTTCATTGATGACCTCGGACAGCAGCGCCGAAACGGGCTGGCCCGGCTTGACCGTGCGCCAGACAAACCAGGCGCCCTTGTCGGTCTCGAGCTTCTCCAGCTGGTCGACGCCGACGCCGCAGGAATGGGCAAAGCCCAGCAGCGCTTTCGAGGGCTGGCCATCGCTGCCGTGTGCGGCCGCCAATGCCGGGCCCCGGCGTTCGATCGATTGCGGCGGCTGGTGGGTGGCCACGCGCGGGACGTGCACGGCGAGCCGCCGCGGCGACGCATAAAGGATGGCGTGATCCAGATCGGCCCCGACGCCACGCTTGGCCAGGCCGTCACAGATGCCGCGCAGGAAGGCCGCGGCGAGATCATCCAGCGCCTTGGGCGGCAGCTCTTCGGTGCCCAGCTCGATCAACAGCGATTCATGCTCAGCCACGGGCCTGCTCCTTTGCCTGTTTCAGCCCCGGAAAACCGAGTTTCTCCCGTTGCGCCACGTAGGTTTCAGCCACGGCGCGCGACAAGGTGCGCACGCGCAGGATGTAGCGCTGGCGTTCGGTGACGCTGATGGCGCGGCGGGCATCGAGCAGGTTGAAGGTGTGGCTGGCTTTCATGACTTGTTCGTAGGCGGGCAGCGGCAGGTTGGCGGCCACCAGCTTGTTCGCCTCGCCTTCGCAGACGTCGAACCAGTGCAGCAGCTCGGCCACGTTGGCGTGCTCGAAGTTGTAGGTGCTCTGCTCCACCTCGTTCTGGTGGAACACGTCGCCGTAGGTCACCGTGCCGCGCGGGCCATCCGTCCACACCAGGTCGTAGACGTTGTCCACGTTCTGCAGGTACATCGCGAGCCGCTCCAGGCCATAGGTGATCTCGCCCGAGACGGGCTTGCATTCCAGGCCGCCGGCTTGCTGGAAATAGGTGAACTGGGTCACCTCCATGCCGTTCAACCACACTTCCCAACCCAAGCCCCAGGCGCCGAGCGTGGGCGATTCCCAGTTGTCCTCGACGAAACGCAGGTCATGCACCAGCGGATCGAGGCCGAGTTCCTTCAGCGAACCGATGTAAAGCTCCAGGATGTCTTCCGGATTGGGCTTGAGCACCACCTGATATTGGTAGTAATGCTGCAGGCGGTTGGGATTGTCGCCGTAGCGGCCGTCAGTGGGCCGCCGCGAAGGCTGCACGTACGCCGCCGACCAAGGCTCCGGGCCGAGCGCACGCAGGAAGGTCGCCGGATGAAAGGTGCCTGCGCCCACTTCGGTATCGAGCGGCTGCAGCAACACGCAACCCTGCGCCGCCCAATAGCGGTTGAGGGTCTGGATGATGTCCTGGAACGTGCGGGCGGACATGGTTCTCCGTGACCTTGCAATAAAGCGCGTTAGTATAGCGGCAGCTTGCCTGGGTGCTGGTTGCGGCCAGCCAGGGGCCCACGGGAATTCTTTCTTTCGGGATGACCATGTCACCGCCTATCGCGTCGCTGCTCGGTCGCCGCGGCCGACTGCAACTGGACGATCTGCTGGCATCGCTGGTGGTGGATGGTTTTCTGCTGGGCGAGGATGCGAAGCGCGTGCGCATGGGTATCCGTGCCGGACGTGCCACGGTGGAACTGCATCCACTGGTGCTCGTCGCGAACGCCAAGCTGCCCAACCAGCGCGATCCCGGCCGGCCGCTCAGCCTGGAGGCGCTGACCGAATGGCTGGCGGCGAAAGCCGATCTGCCCTACCTGAAAATCGACCCGATGAAGATCAACGCCGGCGCGGTCACCCAGGTGGTCAGCCACGCGTATGCGCAAAGACACCGCATTCTTCCGGTGGCCGCCGCCCCCGACTCGGTGACGTTCGCCACCTGTGAGCCGTTCGATGCGGCATGGGCAGGCGACCTGTCGCAGATGCTGCGGCGCGACGTCAAGCGGGTGGTGTCCAGCCCGCTGGACATCAACCGCTACCTGCAGGAGTTCTACGGCGTACAGCGCTCGATCCAGATGGCGCAGGACGCCAAGGGCAACGGCTACGACACCTCCGCCCTGCTCAACTTCGAGCAACTGGTGGAACTGGGCAAGACGGGCGAGGTGGGCGCGGACGATCGCCATGTGGTGCACATCGTCGACTGGTTGCTGCAGTACGCGTTCGAACAGCGTGCATCGGATATCCATCTGGAACCACGCCGCGAGGCCGGCCAGATCCGCTTCCGCATCGACGGCGTCATGCACAAGGTGTTCGAGCTGCCGCCGCCGGTGATGACGGCGGTCACCGCGCGCATCAAGATTCTGGCCCGCATGGACGTGGCCGAGAAACGCCGCCCACAGGACGGCCGCATCAAGACACGCTCGTCAGCTGGGCGCGAGGTCGAATTGCGCATCTCGAACATGCCCACCGCGTTCGGCGAGAAAGTGGTGATGCGCATCTTCGACCCCGACCTGGTGGTGAAGGATTTCGCGCAGCTGGGTTTTTCCGCCTCCGAGGGAGCCCAATGGCGCAACATGGTGGAGCGCCCGCACGGCATCGTGCTGGTCACGGGCCCGACGGGCTCGGGCAAGACCACGACGCTCTATTCCACCCTCAAGCATCTGGCCACGCCGGCGCTCAACGTGTGCACGGTGGAAGATCCGATCGAGATGGTGGCGACCGAGTTCAACCAGATGCAGGTGCAGGCATCGATCGATCTCGATTTCGCCGCCGGCGTGCGCACGCTGCTGCGCCAGGACCCCGACATCATCATGATCGGCGAGATCCGCGATCTGGAAACCGCGCAAATGGCGGTGCAGGCGTCGCTTACTGGCCATTTGGTGTTGTCCACGCTGCACACCAATGACGCACCCAGCGCCATCACCCGGCTGCTCGACCTGGGCGTACCGCATTACCTGCTGCAATCCACGCTCACCGGCGTGGTGGCGCAGCGCCTGGTGCGCACGCTGTGCGTCCACTGCAAGGAACCCACCTCCCAGGATCCCCACACCTGGGCCGTGCTGACCCACGGCTGGTCCATCCCCGTGCCGGAGCAGGTGTTTCGCCCGGTGGGCTGCCTGGAGTGTCGCAACACCGGCTTCATGGGTCGCACCGGCATCTACGAAATGATGATGCTGTCCCCGCACTTGCGGGCGCTCATATCGGCGCAGTTGGATCTTGGCAAGTTCGGTCAGGCTGCGCTGGCTGAAGGCATGCGCCCGTTGCGGATTTCGGCGGCCGATCAGGTCGCCAATGGTCTGACCACGGTGCAGGAAATACTTACTGTGCTGCCACCGATCGACGCGCTCGGCGACAACGCGTCCTGACCTGCCCTTTTCCACCTGCCTCTTCGATCCGCATGAAATTTCCGCCCATCCGTCTCTCGCCAGCCAAACCGGTCCTGGTAATCCGCACCGGCCACGCGCCCAAACCCATCCGCGCCCGACATGGCGACTTCGCCCACTGGTTCTGTCTCGCCGCGCGCTTGCCGTCCCGCCAGGTCCGCATCATCGACGTGACTGCCGGCGAGCAGCTGCCGCCTCCAGGGGAAGTGGCAGGGGCGCTCATTACCGGGTCGGCGGCCATGGTCACCGAGCGCGCCGCATGGAGCGAGCTCACTGCCGGATGGATCCGCAATGCCATGGACGTCGAACTGCCAATGTTCGGCATCTGTTTTGGCCATCAACTTATGGCTCACGCACTGGGTGGCCGTGTCGATTATTTGTCCGGCGGGCGCGAGATAGGCACCCTGCCGATCAGGTTTCTGGCCGACGCGCCGCTCGATGCCCTCACCGAAGGCATGCCGGCCAGCTTTCGCGCCCACACCACGCACGAACAAAGCGTCGTGGAGATTCCGCGCGACGCCACTGTGCTGGCTCGCTCCGACCGCGATCCGAACCACTTGATACGCTATGGCAAGCAAGCCTACAGCGCGCAATTCCATCCGGAATTCAACGCCGAGGTCATGCGGGCCTACATTCGGCGCAAGCATGCCGACATGCAACGGGAGGGCTCCGATCCGCGGCGGATCTTCCGCGAGGTGGCGGCAACGCCGGTAGCACGCGGATTGTTTCGCCGATTCGTCCAGCTCCATATGGGGCAGAAGACGACGGGCTTTCACGCCGCCTCAGTACCGCAGGCGGCGAGCCACGGCATCGCGTGAGAACAGTGCGAACACCAGGCCGACCATGAATCCCCCGATATGCGCCCACCACACGTAGGCGCCGTAGCTGGGGCCGGCATAGCTGAAAAGCAGCTGCAGCAGAACCCAGATGCCGATCAACAGGTAGGCCGGCACGCGGACGAATTCAAGATAGAGTCCCAACGGCAGCACCAGACCGAGCTTGGCGCGCGGAAACAATGCGACGTACGTGCCCACCACCGCTGAGACCGCACCGCTGCAGCCGATAATCGGCAACCGCACGCCCGCCAGGGACAGCGCACCGATCAGATTGGCCACGATCCCGCCGATCACGAACAGCGCCAGAAATCGCAGCGACCCCAGCGCCCGCTCACCCGGCAAACCAAAGATAAGCAAAAACAGCAGGTTGCTCATCAAGTGCAACCATGTGACGTGAATGAACAACGCGGTAAACAGACGCAGCAACGCAGGATCGACCAACTGCGGCAGCCACGCTTCGTGGGTATCGAAAATATTGGCCGGCACCGTACCCCATTCCAGCAGCAACGCGATGCGCGTTGGCGCGGGAGTCAACGCCAAGCCCACGAAACACATGACGCAAAGGCAGACAATCAGCGCTGTCGCCCAATGCCATCGGGCGCGTCGACGTGTTTCTACATGGACAAACAAATGCTCGCTCCTGGACGCGGCATGACGCACCCATCATAGGCGACCATCGGGGTCGCACCTATCGCACTTTTTCTTCGGGCGCGCGCGGTCATGCATCACGCGGTGATCATTCCGCCACATCGGTTCGATGAATCGGCCACGCCGACATGTACGGTCCACTGCTAACGGCAGCCGGACGGCGGCGCCCGTATGCTGGACAAAATGTCCGGAGCCAACATTCGGCCAAAGAAAAACCCCCACCGTTTCCGGTGAGGGTTGATCAGGATAAAGCCCCTGGCGGTGACCTACTCTTGCATGGGCGAGCCACACTACCATC
>JBIQMK010000199.1:0-6396 GCA_044463365.1 Rhodanobacter sp.
GGACGACCTGCGCACCACCCTGGTGGCGCCGGTGGACGGCTATGTGGCCAAACGCTCGGTGCAGCTGGGCCAGCGCGTGCAGCCGGGTGCGCCGCTGATGGCGGTGGTGCCGCTGAACGGCGTGTGGGTGGATGCCAACTTCAAGGAAACCCAGCTCACCGACATGCGCATCGGCCAGCCGGTGGAGATCGAATCGGACGTCTACGGCGGCGACGTGAAGTACAAGGGCAAGGTGCAGAGCCTGGGCGTGGGCACCGGCAGCGCGTTCTCGCTGCTGCCGGCGCAGAACGCCACCGGCAACTGGATCAAGATCGTGCAGCGCATCCCCGTGCGCATCCAGTTCGACGATCCGGCCATGCTGCAGAAGCACCCGTTGCGCCTCGGCATGTCGCTCACCGTGGACGTGAACCTGCACGATCGCAGCGGCCCCACCCTGGCGCAGCAGCCGCCGACCAAGCCGGCCTTCAGCACCGACGTCTACGCGCAGCAGTCGGCCAAGGCCGACGCGCTGATCGCGCAGATCATCCACGCCAACATGGCCGGCGGGAAGTAACTCATCGGACTCCCTCCCCTGTTTTGCAGGGGAGGGTTGGGGAGGGGTTCGCTCTTGATCTTGAAGTCAAGAGCGTTACCCCCTCCCAACCTCCCCCTGCGAACAGGGGGAGGAGCAGGACAAGTACCCCTCACTGATCGACGCCGATGACCACCCATTTCCGTCCACCCAACCTGGCACTCAGCACGATCGGCCTGTCGCTGGCCACGTTCATGCAGGTGCTGGACACGACGATCGCCAACGTGTCGTTGCCGACCATCGCCGGCAACCTCGGCGTCAGCAACAACCAGAGCACCTGGGTGATCACCTCGTTCGCGGTGAGCATGGCGATCTCGCTGCCGCTCACCGGCTTCCTCACCCGCCGCTTCGGCGAGGTGAAGCTGTTCACCGCCTGCACCTTGCTGTTCGCGCTGACCTCGTTCATGTGCGGCGTGTCGCAGAGCATGGGCATGCTGATCCTGTTTCGCGCGCTGCAGGGCGCGGTGGCCGGGCCGATGTACCCGATCACGCAGAGCCTGCTGATCGGCATCTACCCGCCGGCCAAGCGCGGCATGGCGCTGGCGCTGCTGGCGATGGTCACGGTGGTGGCGCCGATCGCCGGCCCGATCCTGGGCGGCTGGATCACCGACAACTATTCGTGGCCGTGGATCTTCTTCATCAACGTCCCGATCGGCATTTTCGCCAGCATGGTGGTGGCCAACCAGCTGCGCGCGAAAGTCGAGAAAACCGAGCGGCCGAAGATCGACTATGTCGGCCTGATCACCCTGATCATCGGCGTGGGCGCGTTGCAGATCGTGCTGGACAAGGGCAATGACGAGGACTGGTTCAACTCCACCTTCATCATCGTGGCCAGCATCATCTCGGCGGTGAACATCGCGATCTTCCTGATCTGGGAACTGACCGACAAGGACCCGATCGTCGACCTGAAGCTGTTCCGCCACCGCAATTTCACCGCCGGCACGATCGCGCTGGTGCTGGCCTACGCCGCATTCTTCGCGATCGGCCTGCTGGTGCCGCTGTGGCTGCAGCGCAACCTGGGTTACACCTCCACCTGGGCCGGCTACGCCACCGCGCCGCTGGGCGTGATCCCGGTGCTGCTGACCTTCTTCGTGGGCAAGTACGCCACCCGTGTCGACCTGCGCCTGCTGGCCTCGGTGGCGTTCATCGTGATGGGCGTGACCTGCTTCATGCGCGCCGATTTCTACATTGGCATCGACTTCTACCACGTGGCGATGGTGCAGCTGTGGCAGGGCCTGGGCGTGGCGCTGTTCTTCATGCCGATCCTCACCATCCTGCTGTCGGACCTGCAGCAGAACGAGATTGCCTCGGGCTCCGGCCTGGCCACCTTCCTGCGCACGCTGGGCGGCAGCTTCTCCGCCTCCATCACCACCTTGCTGTGGGAGCGCCGCGCGGTTACCCACCACGAACAGCTGGCCGAACACATCAACGTGTTCAATCCCACCTCGCAGACGGCCATGACCCACCTGGGCCAGGGCGACCCGCAGGTCGGCGCTGGCGTCATCAACGAGATGATCACCCAGCAGGGCTACCAGATCTCCTTCAACGAGGTGTTCCACATGCTGGGCTGGGTGTTCATCGCGCTGGTGCTGGTGATCTGGCTGGCCAAGCCGCCGTTCAGCGCCAAGGCGGGGCCGGCGGCGGGCGGGCACTAAAAGCGCCCCCTTCCGCCCTTCGGGCACCTTCCCCCGCACGCGGGGGAAGGAAGCTGGCTGTTTCGAGGTGTCTGATCGCTTCCTTCCCCCGTTCCACGGGGGAAGGTGCCCGAAGGGCGGAAGGGGGCCGCTCTTGGTCTAAAACGCCACACCCACCAACGCCATCGTCTCGCCACGGTTCGGCTCGTGCAGGCTGGCGTTGGAAATGTGGCGCAGCTGCACGCTGAAACGCCGGCCCTGCCAGCCCGCCGTGGTGGCGAATTCGTAGACGCTGCTCAGCGCCTGGGTGCGGCCCGTGTGCAATACCGGTTGCAGGCCGAGGAACCACCGGCGGCTCCACTCGTCGCCGTCGCCGACATAAAGCCGTATGCCCGCGGCCAGCAGGGCGATGCTGTCGCGGGTGGTGTAGCGCTTGCCGCGAAAGCGGGCCACGTCGCGGCCGTCGATCCAGCCGACGGAGACGTCGGGCGCCCAGCTGAAGCGGGTGTTGCCGAGCGGGTGCGGTGCGAACACCGCCTCGATGAAGGCGGTATTCGCGCCGTAGTCGTCCATAAAGCTTTGGCCGGCCTGCAATTCCCATCGCGCGGCGGCGGCGGGGGTGGCAGCGAGGGTCAACGGCACCAGCACAAGTGCGGTGCGGAGCACGGGGATGAAACGCATGGGGAACCTGCGGGGATAAATGGTGTACGCGATAGTTCAGTATATCGCGTCGCGTACATGTGAACGCAGGCAGGGGCCTATCGACCCACCCCCGGCCGTCGACCGGTGCGGTTGACGCGATGGATGGTCAGTGCGTCGTGGAGCCCAGGTCGACGCGGTCCAGGTCGAGCGTGGCCGCGTCGAGCAGCACCGCCTTCGGATGCGTCTTGCGCACCGCCGCGGCGAACTGGCTGGCGTCGCCCACCACCACCACGGTGCCGTCGTCGGCGCCCAGGTGCTTGTGCGCGTATTTGCGCAGCTGGCGTGGCGTCACCGCATTTACCTCCTCGGCGTAACGGCCCAGCTCGTCCAGCGGCACGTCGTAGACCGCCAGCGCCGCCACCTGATCGGCCAGGCCGGCCGTGGTCTCGAGGCTGCGGCCGTAGCTGCCGATGAGGGTAGCCTTGCGCGCGGCCAGTTCGGCGTCAGGCACCGTGTCGCGGCCGAGCTGCCGGAACTGGGCCAGCATCAGGTCGATCACCTGCGGTACCGCCGGGTTGCGGGTCTGGGCCGAGGCCAGCCACATGCCCGCGTCGCGCAGCGGCCGCAGGTCGCTGAAAGCGCCGTAGGAGAGCCCGCGCTTGATGCGGATCTCCTCGTTCAGCCGCGCCGAATACGACCCGCCCAGCACGGCATCGGCGACCAACCCGGCGAAGTAATGCTCGTCGCTGCGCGGCGGTGCCGCGTGGCTCGCCACCACGCCGGCCTGCCCGGCCCCGTGCTGGTTGATCAAGACCACCGGCGCCAGGACGCCATCGCCGCGACCGGGCGGTTTGGCGGGCAGGGGCGAGGACGGCCGTACCCAGTCGCCGAAACTGGCCTGGGCCAGTTGCAGCGCCTGCGCCGGCGTCACGTCGCCGGCCAGGATCAGGATCGCGTTGTCCGGCCGGTACAGCCGGGCGTGCCACTGCTGCACGTCCGCGCGACCGATGCGCTCGATCGACGCCGGCGTGCCGCCGCGCGGGTGGCCATAGGCGCCGGCGCCGAAGGTGCCGCGCGCCGCCACCAGCGCCGCCAGCGTGGCGGGCCGGCTGAGGCTGAGATGCACGTCGTCGACCGCCTGCGCCTGCGCCCGCTTCAGTTCGCGCGCGCTGAACTCCGGCTGGCGCACCACCTTGGCCAGCAGGGCCAGCGCCTGCGGCAGGCGCGGCGTGGTGACGGTGATGCCCACGTCGCTTTCGTCCCAGCCGGCGGTCGCCTCCAGCGAGCCGCCCAGGGCCTCGGCACCGTTGGCGATCTGCGGCGCGGTGAGGCCGGCCGCGCCCTTGGTCAGCAGGCTGGCGGTAAGCGTGGCCAGGCCCGCCAGTTGCGGCGGATCCATCTCGTCGCCGCTGCGTATCACCAGCTGCGCGGTGACCAGCGGCAAGCCTTCGCGGCGCACGCTGATCACGCGCAGGCCGTTCGGCAAGGTTTGCGCCGTGGGTGTGGGAAGGCTCAGTGCGGGCGCAGGGCCGGGCGCAGGTGGCGTGGACGGAAACGTGGTTGGCGGCGCGGCGGCGGCCACGCTGAAAAGAGAGGCAAGGACGGCTGAAAGGAGGGCGCTGGCCGGACGGTTCACTTGGCATTCTCCGCGCTGGCGGGCTGGCCGGGTTTGGCGGCCGGCAGGTAATCGATGGTGACGTAATGCGCACCGGTGACGTATTTCTGCAGCACGCGGTGCACGTCTTTCGCGCTGACCCGCTGCAGCGCCGCCAGGTCGGTGTTGACGCGGGCCACGTCGCCGCCGATCAGCGCCGCCTGGCCCAGGGCGAACGCCAGCCCTTGCGCGGTCTGGCGCTGTTTCAGTTCATCGGTCAACAACAGCGTCTTGGTGCGCTCCAGTTCCTCGGCGGAAATCGGCTGGGTGGCCAGCCAGATGATTTCCTCGTGCAGCAGTTTTTCCGCCTCTTCCGGCGCGTGGCCGCTGGCCAGGATCGCGTAGGCCAGGAACAGGCCCGGCCCCACCCGCACATCGGCTTCCGCATCGACCTCCCGCGCCACCTGGTGGCGATACACTAGCGCCTGGTACAGCCGCGATGCGTCGCCGCGCGCCAGCAGCGCGGCGGCCACCTGCAGCGCGACGGTGTCGGCGCTGTCGGCCGCGGGCGGAATCAGCCAGCTGAGCGCCACTGCGGGCAGCGGCGCGGTATCCGCGGTGACGGTGACGCGGCGGTTCTTGCGCCGCTTCGGCTCGGTGGCGGTGACCCGCGGGATCGGCGTGGCCGGCTTCGGTATCCAGCCGAAATACTGGTCGACCCAGGCGTCGAGTTGCTTCGGATCGAAGTCGCCGGCCACGATCAGGGTGGCGTTGTCGGGGCGGTAGTACGTGCGGTGGAAAGCGATCACGTCCGGCAGCGAGGCCGCTTCCAGGTCCTCGATGCTGCCGATAGTGGGGCGGCGGTAGGGGTGCACCGTGTAGGAGTTCGGATCGATCGCGTTGAACAGCTTGCCGTAGGGGTTGGCCAGCACGCTCTGGCGGTATTCCTCCTCCACCACGGCACGCTCGGATTTGAAATTGGGCTCGTCCACGTTGAGGCTGGACAGCCGCTCGGCCTCGGCCCACAGCAGCGTCTGCAGGTAGTTGGCCGGCACCACCTCGAAATAATTGGTGACGTCGTCGCCGGTGGTGGCGTTGTTGGCGCCGCCCACGTCCTCGGTGAGCCGGTCCATCTGCTCGGCATGCATGTGCCGCGTGCTCTTGAACATCAGGTGTTCGAACAGGTGCGCGAAGCCGGAGCGGCCTTTCGGGTCGTCCTTCGAACCCACGTGGTACCACATCTGCACCGCCACGTTGGGGCTGCCGTGATCCTCCACGCTGAGCACCTGCAAGCCGTTGGGCAAGGTGCGCTGCTGGTAGTGCACCGGTGGAATGTCCAGTTCGGCGGCAGCCCGCGCGGGTGAGGCCATGGCGGCAAACAAGGCGAGCGAGGCCAGCAAGGGGGCCGGACGCAGCAGGCGCATGGGCATTCCTGTCGGTGGAAAGCGGCAACCATAGCAAGCCGGCCCGGGTCCGCGTCCATCCCCGCAGCAGGTAATTTGCCCGGGTGATATTGACGGTAAATATTTACCGGGTAATATGCCGGTACATTTTACCCGGATCAAACTCATGATGCCTACCGACGATGTGACCTGCAGCGCCTTCGACGATCGCCGCCTGATCGCCCGCGGCCCCTTGGCCGAGGTCGTTCGCGCCACCAAACAGGCGCTCGACGCAGGCGCGGTCGGCCCGATCCTGATCTTCGAGGACCGTACCAGCCGGCAGATCGAGGTCGATTTCCGCGGCTCGCTGGAAGAGGTGATGGCGCGATTGCCGAGCCCGCCGTCCGCGGCCCCGCGCGGCCCCGGTCGGCCGCGACTGGGCGTAGTGGCGCGCGAAGTCACGCTGCTGCCGCGACACTGGGACTGGCTGGGCCAGCAGCCCGGCGGCATCTCCGGTACCTTGCGCCGCCTGGTGGAACACGCCACCCGCCAACAGGAGCCGCAGGCCCGGCG
>JBIQMK010000200.1:0-6367 GCA_044463365.1 Rhodanobacter sp.
GTGCCGGGCAAGATGGTGAAGGGCCCGGGTGGCGCGATGGATCTGGTCAGCGGCGTGAAGCGCGTGGTGGTGCTGATGGAGCACTGCGCGAAGGACGGCAGCCCCAAGATCAAGGATCAATGCGACCTGCCACTCACCGGCAAGCAGGTGGTCGACCTGGTCATCACCGACCTGTGCGTGTTCGAGGTCGAAAAGGGCAAGGGACTGACCCTGATCGAACTCAATGACGGCGTGACGCTGGAAGACGTCACGGCAAAGACAGGCTGTGCATTCACCGTCTCGCCATCGCTATGGGGCTGACGGCCATCACCGCTTCCCTTGCCGCAGTTAGCCCGGCAGCGGATGCGGAAAGCGGATGCGGGCGATGTTCTCGTGACCCGGCTGGGTCTGCAGCTCCAGCGGCCAGTCGAAGCGGTCGCTGATGCGCTGGGCGATGGCGAGTTCGAAGCCGTGGCGGTCGGCGCCATGCAACCGCTTGGGGTGGGTGTCATCCGTCGATGGCACCGATTCGTGGTTGCTGACGCTGACCACGCCGGGCGTCACGGTGACCATGACGCGGCCCTGCTCGGTTTGCTGGCAGGCGTTGCGGATCAATTGCCAGCACAACACCGAGAAGGCCCGCGCGGAGCCCTCCAGCGCGAACCGTGCGGGTTCTTCCAGTTCCAGTTCGATGGGCCGGCCGACCAGTAGTTCGCGGGCCGATTGCAGCTCCTGCTGCAGCACGTCGTTGACCACGAAGCGCTCGCTGTCGATCACCGTGTCGGACTCGCGTGCCAGGATCAGCATCGCCTCGACCAGCACTTCCATCTCGCGGGTGGCGCGGCGAATGCGGTTCACCGAGCGCGTACCGAATTCCGTCAGGCCCTCTTCGTCGGCCAGCATGTCGACCGACATCTTGATGACCGTGAGCGGGCTGCGCAGTTCGTGGCTGGCGTCGCGGGTGAAATTGCGTTCGCGCTGGTTGTAGCCGGCGATGCGGGTGGCGAATCCGTGCAACCCGCGCGCCAGCGACGCCACGTCGGCATCGGTATGAGTGGACAACTTGTGCAATTGCAGCGCGTTGGGATCGGGCTGCTGCCCGTCCCAACCCGCCACCAGCCGGGCCAGCGCCCGTACCGGCCGCCATTCGCGGCGGGTGGCGAACCAGCCCAGCGCGGTCGTGAGGACGATCACGGTGACGACGGCGAGTGTCGGCGCCACGTCGTAAATGCCCATGATGCAGATGATAACCACCGCCACGAACTGCAAGCCGAACACCCAGGCAATCCGCCGACGGAAGGCGCCCACCCGATAGGTGGCCGCCGTTTTCACCCTTTCGTCCATTGACTTTGCCGTATCGGTATCAAGCCGTCTGGGCGGTCAGCGCCACCTCCGATTCGAGATCTGCGAGGCGATAGCCGGCCGAGTGAATGGTATGTAGCAGGGGCCGCGGGAAGGGCTTGTCAATGACACGCCGCAGATTGTACAGATGCGAGCGCAAGGTATCGGAATCGGGCAAGGTGTCGCCCCATATCTCGCGCTCGATGTCGCGGCGGCTGACCACGCGGGGCGATTCGCGCATCAGGATCGCCAGCAGTTTCAGGCCGATCGGGGACACGACCAGCTCCTGCCCGTCACGGGTCAGACGCAACGTGGCGGTATCCAGGGTCATGTCGCCCACGGTGAGTACCTCGGTGGATACCTGGCGACGATCGCGGCGGATCAATGCGCGCAAGCGCGCTTCCAGTTCGCGTACCTCGAACGGCTTGACCAGGTAGTCGTCGGCGCCCGCTTCCAGGCCGACCAGCTTGTCGTCCAACGTGTCGCGCGCGGTGAGCATCAGCACCGGCGTGGATTTCTGCGCTTCCTTGCGCAGCTTGCGACAGACCTCCAGCCCGTCCAGCCCCGGCAACATCAGGTCGAGCACGATCACGTCGTAGCTGTTGGACACCGCCAGATGCAGGCCACTGACGCCATCGGCTGCGTAATCCACCGAGTACCCGCGGCGTTCGAGGAATTCGCCCACCATTTCCGCTATTTGGCGATTGTCTTCGACCAACAGGATCAACCCGGCT
Source organism: Rhodanobacter sp. (assembly GCA_044463365.1). Classification (GTDB taxonomy): domain Bacteria; phylum Pseudomonadota; class Gammaproteobacteria; order Xanthomonadales; family Rhodanobacteraceae; genus Rhodanobacter. The sequence goes on from JBIQMK010000200.1 coordinate 2,055, forward strand.
TGCTCGTCGTGTACGGTCATATCGTCGTCCTCGCACGTAGTGATTTCACAAATGTGAAGATCTAAACGGTTACGGGGTGAGGGGCGCGTGAAATGATGGCGAATGGTTCAGGAACCGTTGGAATGGCGCGGTTCCAGCAGCGGGCGCAGCCCCTGCCACACGGTTTTCAGTACGGTGGGCTCCGCCGCCGCGACGGGATGCAGGCCGTCGTTTTGCATCAATGCCGGGTCCATCGCGACGCCTTTCAGCAAGAAAGGCACCAGCGCCACCTTCCGCGTCGCTGCCAGATCGGCATAGACCGAGCGCAATCCGTCACGGTAGCGGGACCCGTAATTCACCGGCAATTCGATGCCCACCAGCAGGACCCGGGCATGGCTTTTCTGCGCCATGGCGATCATCGCCTCCAAGTTGTCGCGCAGGGCGGGCAATGGCAAACCGCGCAGCCCGTCGTTGGCGCCCAGTTCGATCACCAGCACGTCCGGACGGTACTTCTGCAGCAGGCCGGGCAGGCGGTTGCGGCCGCTGAGCGAGGTTTCGCCGCTGATGCTGGCATTGACCGCGCGCCATTCCGGCACCATCTTGCGCAGACGCGTGTCCAGCAAGTGCACCCAGCCGGCTTCGACCGGGATGTTGTGCGCGGCGGACAGCGAATCACCCAGCACCAGCACCGTTTTCGGCGTGGCGGCCTGCGCGCTGGCGACGCCGATGCAACAAAGCAGCACCCATACGCTCCATATCCTCCAACCAGGGCATCGATGCATGAGTGATTCTTCCCATCCGCTTGTCGTGGCCTGCGATGTTAGCAAGTCGGTCGTTGGCCCCGAGGGCGCCTTGGACATCCTGCGCGGGGTGGACCTGCAGATCCTTCCCGGCGAAAGCTTCGCCATCGTGGGCGCGTCGGGCTCGGGCAAAACCACCCTGCTCGGCCTGCTGGCCGGCCTGGATACGTCGAGCAGTGGCAGCATCCATCTGGACGGCCACGCACTGGAATCGCTGGACGAGGAAGCGCGCGCCGACCTGCGTCGGCGCCTGGTGGGTTTCGTGTTCCAGTCGTTCCACCTGCTGCCGGCGCTCACCGCCGAGGAAAACGTGATGCTGCCGCTGGAACTGGAAGGCGCCGGCGATGCGCGGTCACGTGCGCGCCAGGCGCTGGACGCGGTGGGGCTGACGTCGCGGCGACGGCACTACCCGGCACAGCTTTCCGGTGGCGAGCAACAACGCGTGGCGATCGCCCGCGCCTTCGTGCACGGCCCGCGCGTGCTGTTCGCCGACGAGCCCACCGGCAACCTCGACCAGCGCACCGGCCACCACATCTGCGACCTGCTGTTTGCGCTGAACCGCGATCACCACACCACGCTGGTGCTGGTGACCCACGACGCCGAACTGGCAGCGCGCTGTGACCGGCGGATCGAGCTTGAAGAAGGCCGCGTCGTGGCCGCAGGCGCCCACTCATGAGGCTGCTGTGGCTGGCCTTGCGCAGCTTGCGGCGGGAATGGCATTTGCCCGAACTGCGCACGCTGGCCGCGTCGCTGGTGTTGGCGGTGGCGGCGCTTGGGGTGGTGGCCACGCTGGCCGCGCGGATTGAGCGCGGCATGCTGGCGGGCGCCGCCGAACTCATCGGTGGCGATGTCGGCATTTCATCGCCGCAGGCCTTGCCTGAAACCTTCGCGCAGGCGGCCCGACAGCATGACTTGCGGATCGCGCACACCGCGGGTTTTCCCAGCGTGGCCTTTGGCGGCGGGCATATCCAGTTGGTCGATGTCCTGGCCGTGGGCCCCCACTATCCATTGCGCGGCACGCTGCAAGTGGTCGACGCGACGGGTCATGGCTACATCGGCCAGGCGCCCGGCCCCGGCCTGGTCTATCTCGACCATCGCGCACTGGTTGCGCTGAACGTCAAAGTGGGTGAGCCGGTGCAACTGGGCGGGCGCGACTTGACCATCGCCGCCGAACTCCAGCGCCAACCCGACGGCGGCCAGTTGCTGGCGCTGGCGCCACGCGCGCTGATGAATCTGGACGACGCGCGCCACGCCGGCCTGCTCGATCCCGGCAGTCGCGCCCGCCATCAACTGCTGCTGGCGGGCGAACCGGCGGCAGTGGACGCATGGCGCCAGCAGGTGCAGGCATCGCCATTGCCGCAAGGCGCCCAGCTGATCACGCCCGAGCAGACGCAGGAGCGCATGCGCACCTCGTTCGATCGCGCCGGCGCCTTCCTGCGCCTCACCGCGTTGCTGTCGGCGCTGCTGGCCGGCATCGCCATCGCGCTGTCGGCGCAACGCTATGCGCGGCGCAAGACCGCCGAAGTTGCCCTGCTGCGCGCGTTGGGCACGCCGCGCCGGCAAGTGATGGGCTTGCTGCTGGGCACCCTGGGGGCGCTGGCCATTCCGGCCACCGTGCTGGGGGCCGTGCTGGCTCTTGGTTTGTCGCAGCTGGCGTGGCTGTTCGCCAGCACGCTGTTCGGTTCGGTGCCCACCTCATTGCCGCTGGCGCCGTCGTTCGCGGCGGCCGCCATGGGCCTTGCAGTGCTGGCCGGTTTTGCACTACCGCCGCTGGCGCGTCTGGCCGAGGTGCCGCCGGTGGCGGTATTTCGCCAGAGCGCCACCCGGAAAACCCGACGCTTCGATGCGCTGTACCTGATACCCGTGGTGGTGGCGCTGGGCCTGATCTGGGCGCAGAGCCAGTCGCTGACGCTGGCCGGCATCCTCGCCGCCAGCCTGCTCGGCGTGGCCGTAGTTGCCGCGCTGCTGGCGGTGTTGATGCTGTGGCTGGCGCGGCGCGTGGCGCCCGGCGCGCACCCGGGCCTGCGGCTGGGTCTGGCGGCACTGGCGCGGCGGCGCACGCTGAGCCTGATCCAGGCCACCGCGCTCAGCCTGGGCATGTGCGCGCTGCTGTTGTTGGCGATCGTGGCGCCGGCCCTGCTGCAGGGCTGGCGCCAGGAACTGCCGCCCGACACGCCGAACTGGTTCGCCATGAACCTGCAGGACGATCAGCGCGAGGGCTTTGCCCAGGCGCTGGAAAAGATCGGCGGCGAGAAGCTCAACATGATGCCGCTGGCGGTGGGCAAGCTCACCGCGATCAATGGCCGGCCGATCGATCAGGTCCACTTCGAGGACGAACGCGCCGACGACCGCGCGGACCGCCAACTGCGGCTGTCATGGGCCGATGCCCTGCCGCCCAGCAACCAGGTGATCGCCGGACAGTGGCTGGGGCCGCATCCGGCGCAGGCCGAGGTGTCGGTCGATACGACGTGGCGCGACATGTTTGCGCTGAAACTGGGCGACACGCTGCGCTTCGACATCGGCGAGGGCAGCATCGACGCGGAAATAACCAGCATCCGCAAGGTCGACTGGAGTTCGTTCCGGGTCAACTTTTTCCTGATGCTGGACCCGGCCCACGCCGGCGACCTGCCGCATACCTGGCTGGCCAGCTTCTACCTGCCGCCCGGCCATGCCGACGGGCTGGCGCAACTGTCGCGCGACTACGGCAACCTCAGCCTGATCGACGTGGATTCGTTGCTCGACCGGGTGCGCGAGATCGTCGACCGCGTGGGCAATGCGGTGCGCTGGATTCTTGGTTTCAGTCTGTTGGCCGGCGCCCTGGTGCTGGCCGCCGCGCTCGCTGCCAGTGCGGCCGAGCGCCAGCACGAAGCCGCGCTGTTGCGCACGCTGGGGGCTCGCCGCGCGCAGTTGCGGGTGGCGGCGGCCTGCGAATTCGCGCTGCTGGGATTGATCGCCGGCCTCACGGCCGCGCTGGGCGCCGCCGGCGCGGGCTGGTGGCTGGGCCGCGCGGCGTTTCATATCGAGCACTTCACGCCGCCGCTGGCACCGCTGGCGCTGGCCGCGATCGCCGCGGCCGTGGTCGTGATGGCGCTGGGATTGGTCGGCACGCGCAAGGTCAGTCGCACGCCGCCGATGCGCTTGTTGCGGGAAGGATAAGCATTCCCGTGCAGAGCTTCCCGCTGATGGACGGCCCGATCCCGACACCGGTGCCCGCTCGCCATGACGCCTGACGATCCGTCGCTGCCGCCATGGCGCCGATGGTTGCGCGACGAATGGCTGTTGCTGCTGTTCGCCGTTTTCGCTGGCGTCCTGGCGCTGCTCGACCCTCGGCCTACCACCGACTATCAGCGCTGGCTGCAATGGCCCACGCTGACCGGGCTCGCGGGATTGCTGCTGGCGATCCAGGGCATTCGCGACAGCGGCCTGGTGCAGCATGCCGCCGCGGCGGTGATGGCGCGGGCGCACTCGCTGCGCGGGCTCGGCCTGGGGCTGGTAGCCGCCACCGCCGTGCTGTCGATGGTGCTGACCAACGAC
>JBIQMK010000201.1:0-6361 GCA_044463365.1 Rhodanobacter sp.
GTGGATATCGACGCGATGGGTCATGCGATCAAGCGCGATCAGGAGCGGCAATTGGCGACCATGCTCTCGACTGCCAAGGACACGGGTGCGCCGCCGGACAAGGGGGCGGTCGAGGAGTTGCAGCGCGCCTTCGCCGGCATCTCGGCCACCGACACCGCCCGCAACGTGCTCGATACCTACGTGGTGACGCATGCGCTGGACAGCCTGGACGCGGCATTCGCCGATGCGCCGCAGCTCGCCGCCGACATGCGTCATTCCATGGCCCGCGTGCTGATGAACATCGGCAGCTACCCGCATGCCGTCAACGAGTTGCGCAAGGTGCTGGCGGCCCGCGAGCAAGCCGTGCCCGCCGACGACCACGCGCGGCTTTCGGCGCAGGTGGACCTGGCGCAGGCGCTGTATCGCAAGGGCGACCTGGATGCCGCCGCGCAATTGTTCAAGCAATCGGACAGGGAATCATCCTCGCTGCCGTTGGCCGCGCCACTGCGCGTTGCCGCGGAAGCCGGGCGCGGCCGGGTGATGGCGGCGCAAGGCCACCTGCAGCAGGCGCTGGCGCTGCAGCAGCATCTGTATGCGCAATTGCAACCGCTGCTGCCGGCCACCGACACCGGCGTGATGGAGCTGCGGCAGGATCTGGTGACCACCCTGATCGGCCTGGGCATGCGCGACGAAGCGCGCAAGCAGGCCGAGACGCTGGTGGCGCTGGACCGCAGCAAGCTGGGGCCGGACCATCCCGAAACGCTCAACGCCATGGTCGTGCTGGCCAAGCTGCTGCACTACCGCCACGAGTACGAGAAATCGCTGGCGCTGGCGCGCGAAGTGGCGACCCTGCGCGAGCGCAAGCTGGGTGCGGATCACCCCGAAACGCTGAGTGCGCAGAACATGGTCGCCACCGACGAGGTCTATCTGGCGCAGGATCCAGCTGCGTTCGCGCAGGCGCATGCGTTGCTGGACCGGGTGGTGGCGGCGCGCGAGCGGCTGCTCGGCCCGGACCATCCGGAAACGATGGCGTCGCTTACCGTGATGGTGCGGCTGCTGGCCAAGCAGGGACACTTTGCCGACGATCCGGCGGTCGCGCAGGGGTACTACACGAAAGCCGTCGCGCTGGAGCGCAGGATTCTTGCGTCGCACGAACGCATGCTGGGGCCGGACCATCCCAACACCCTGATGGCCCACGGCAGCCTGGCCAGTCTGATGAACGCCGCCGGCCAGTACCGGAAGGCGTTGGCCGAGGCCGAACTGACCTTGGCCGGCCAACGCCGGGTACTGGGCGACGACCATCCGATCATCTTCGGCACGCTGACCCTGATCGGCGACATCAACAGCGATGCCGGCGACTGGAAGGCGGCGCGCGATGCCTATCGGCAAGCGTTGACCGGACGCGAGAAACTGTTGGGGCCGCGCGACGCGCACACCATCGAGAGCGCCTCGCGCCTGCACTACGCGCTGGCCGAACTGGGGGCCGAGAATGCCCCCGAAAGTGTGCGTCATGAATATCTGGACCCGGTCATCGCCATGAACCCCGCCAGCCTCAACGCCAGCATGCGCAGCGTGCGCGACGAGGCGATCCGCATGCTCACGCCTTGACGTCCCCAACCCTCCCCTGCGAGCAGGGGAGGGAGAAAGGCACGCCCGACGGCCGCGGAACGCAAAAAAAGGCCCCGCGTGAGCGGGGCCTTTCGTTTGAAGCGGCAAACCTGCGGACAGCGCTTACTTCAGCTTCGCATCCTCGCGCAGCGCCTCGGCGCGATCGGTCTTTTCCCACGAGAACGAGGTGAACTTGTTGCCTTTGGCGTCCTTCAGCTCCACCGGTGTGCGGCCGAAGTGGCCGTAGCTGGCGGTCTGCTGGTACATCGGGTGGATCAGGTCGAGCATCTGCAGGATGCCGAACGGGCGCAGGTCGAAATGCTTGCGGATCAGCTTCTCGATCTTGTCGTCGCTGATCTTGCCGGTGCCGAAGGTGGTGACCGGGATCGAGGTGGGATGCGCCACGCCGATCGCGTAGCTCACCTGCACCTCGCAGCGGTCGGCGATGCCGGCGGCCACGATGTTCTTGGCCACGTAGCGCGCGGCGTAGGCGGCCGAACGGTCGACCTTGGACGGGTCCTTGCCCGAGAAGGCACCGCCACCGTGACGGGCCCAGCCGCCGTAGGTGTCCACGATGATCTTGCGGCCGGTGAGGCCGCAGTCGCCCACCGGTCCGCCGATGACGAACTTGCCGGTCGGGTTGATGTGGAACTTGGTGCCCTTGTGCAGCCACTTCTCCGGCAGCACCGGCTTCAGGATCAGCTCGCGCACGCCTTCGATCAGGTCCTTCTGCTTGACGCCCGGATCGTGCTGGGTGGACAGCACCACCGCGTCGATCGCCACCGCCACGCCGTTCTCGTAGCGCAACGTGACCTGGCTCTTGGCGTCGGGGCGCAGCCACGGCAACGGCGAGTTCTTCTTCTTGCGCACCTTGGCCTGCTGCTCGACCAAGCGGTGCGAGAAGTGGATCGCGGCGGGCATGAAGGTCTTGGTTTCGTTGGTGGCGTAGCCGAACATCAGGCCCTGGTCGCCGGCGCCCTGGTCTTCCGGGTTCTTGCGGTCCACGCCCTGGTTGATGTCCGGCGACTGCTTGCCGATCAGGTTCAGCACGCCGCAGGTGGCACCGTCGAAACCCACGTCGGAGGAGTCGTAACCGATGTCCAGGATCACCTTGCGGGTCAGCGCCTCCAGGTCGATCCAGGCGTTGGTGGTGACTTCGCCGGCGACGATCGCCACGCCGGTCTTGACCATGGTTTCGCAGGCGACGCGGGCGCGCGGGTCCTGCGCGATGATGGCGTCGAGCACCGCGTCGGAGATCTGGTCGGCGACCTTGTCCGGATGGCCTTCGGAGACCGATTCGGAGGTGAACAGGTAGTTGGACATCGCGGCTATATCCCTTCGTACGGATAGAAAGATAAAGAAAGGCCGGCATGATACAACGCCGCCCCCGGTTTTGCAGCTTCGCGCACACGCCCCGCGAGCGGGGTTTCCGCCGCGTTCAATGGTCCGACTCGCTGCCCGTCCGCCGGGCGCTCGGGGGCGCATTTGCCGCGGGCAGCGTCACAGCCCCAGGGCGGTGGCCTGCGTTTGCGCCGGTGCGGCGTCGTGGGCAACGCCGCCGATGGGAGCGAGGACTTTCGGCAGCAAGGCATCCAGCTTTCCGCTCATGCGCAGCTGGTCGATGCTGGACATGGCCTGGTCGAGCTTGCGCTGATCGCTGCCTTCGGTCGGCGGCGGGGCACCGGGCGCCTCGGTAAGCGCCGCCAGCTGCGGGCCCACGAGTTGGGTCAGTGCGAAATACGCATCGTCATGGATACCCACGTGGTCCAGCAGCACGCCGGGCAGCAACCACGAGGCGGTGTCCAGCCGCACCGGCTTGATCGGACGCTGCGGCTCGATCAGCAGCCACGTGCCGGCCTGGCTGAGCATGTTCTTGCCGTCGACGAAGCCGGTGATCTGGTAGCTGTTGCTGAGCGCCGGCAGGTGGTCGCCGTAGAACAGCACCAGGCTCGGCCGGCTGCGCGCGGCCAGCTGTTTGACAAGCCGGCCCAGCTCGGCGTCGGCGTGGCCGATGTGATAGAGGTAGGTCTGCAGCTCCAGCTTGTCGCGGCCTTCGATCCCTGCGGGCACGGGGATGGCATCGCGTTCGGCAGTGTGGGTGGGCTCGATGTCGTAGGGCCCGTGCGCCTCGATGCTGATGGCGAAGATGAACTGCGGCGGACCGCTGTCCTTCAGCTGGCGCAGGATTTCGTCGGTCATGGCGCTGTCGGCCATGTATTTGCCATCCAGCGGCGCATCGGCGGGAAACGACGCCTGCGACACGAAACGGTCGAAGCCCAGCGCCTTGAACGCCGCGCTGCGGTTCCAGAACGCGGGGTCGTTGCCGTGCAGTGCGACCGTGTCGTAACCGCGTTCGTTCAGCGCGCGGACCAGGCTGGGCACGGTGGCGTGGCTCAACTGCAGGTAGGGAAACTGCAGGTTGTCGAAATAGCGCAACGACAGTCCCGTCAGCACCTCGAATTCGGTACGGATGGTGCCGCCGCCGAAGGTCGGCACGTGCAGTTCGCCGCTGGTGCCCTGTTGCGCCAGCCGGTGCAGGTTGGGGGTGAAGTGGCTGTTCTCGTAGCCCTTCATGATGGTCGGGTCGAAGAACGATTCGCTCTGCACCACCACGATGTCGGGCAGTTCGCCGGGGCCGGCCGAGGGCTGTTGCAGGCGCTGGCGCAGCGGGTGGTCGTAGTCGGCAATCAACCCCTTGGCCAGGGCGAGGTCGGGCTTCTTCTTGCCGTGGCCGTAGTGCAGGTCGAACATGATCAGCCCGCTGATCACGCCCGCGTGTCTGGCGGTGGACATCGCCGACCACGGTTCCAGCCACAGCACGCGTCCGTTGTAGAGCCGCTCCCATGCGGTGACGCCCAGTAGCAGGCTGAGCAGCGCTGCCGCCAGCACGCTGCCGGCGACCAGGCGCTTGCCGCCGGTGCGGCGCGGCAGCAGTGGCGGCTCGAAGCGCCACATCGCGATCACCAGCGCCAGCCCGGCCAGCAAGCCCAGGTACGGCCACGGGCTGTGCGGCAGGTAACCGGACAGCAGGTGCATGCCGCCCTTGCGCAACTGGCCCACCATCTGGAAATCGGCCGGCAGCAGCGGCGTGCCCAGGTTCGCCACCTTCAGCGCGTTGACCCCGTAGACCACGCCTTCGAACAGCAGCACCAGGCCGAACGACAACAGCAGGCGGCGGGTGGCGATCAACAGCACGCCGGCCAGCAGCAGGCCGGGCAGGGCATTGGCGAACGGAAAGCGCGCCTGGTCCAGCAGGCGCTTCGGCACCACGCCGACGCCACCGTCGATCAGCCCGGTCAGCAGCACGAAACCCAGGATCACGGCGAGCAGGGCAACCGTGCGCCAGACCGGGGCATGCCAGCGGCGCGCAGGGCGGGTGGGTTTCAACGACATGGCAGTCCTGTTGCTGTCATCGCGGGGCAGCGAATGTAATCAAGCCAACATGAACCACGCGTTGGCCGGATCGCGCAGTTTCGGGCCTGCACTGCCGCGCTTCAAGGGTTCGCCACGTTCGCCCGCAATGGTGTCGGCTGCACGCCGCACTGCGGCACAATGCAGTCATGCCTGTCCAAGCCTCCCCGGCGCTGCGCGCGCTGATCGACGACCGCTATGGCGACCTGGCGGCCCGTTGCCGCGCCGCCGGCATCCCGCTGCACGATGACGCCGGCGTGGCCGAGCGCATCCGCCGCACCCTGCTGGCCAGCGATTTCGCCTTCGACGTGTGGTGCCGCCAGCCGGACTTGCTGGCGCCTGGCCTGCAACGGCTGCGCGCCGGCAGCGATGCGTCCACGCGCATCGCCGCGTTGAAGCTGTCCGACGACGAGGCGGCCTGCATGGAAACGCTGCGGCGCTTTCGTCATGCCGAGGCCGTGCGACTGGTGTTCCGCGACGTCAATGGCCTGGACGAGTTGCCGGAGACCCTGTCGGCCACCAGCGCACTGTACGAGGCCTTGCTGAGTGCTGCGCTGGGCTGGTCCGAACGGTCGATGGCGGCCCGCTACGGCCAGGCGCGCGATGGCGACGGCGCCGTGCAGCGGCTGGTGGTGGTGGGCTTCGGCAAGCTCGGCGGCAGCGAGCTGAATTTCTCGTCCGACATCGACCTGGTGCTGGCCTACCCGCACGGCGGCGAGAGCGACGGCGCGCGCACGCTCGACAACAGCGAGTATTTCGTGCGGCTGGGACGCCAGCTGGTGCGGCTGCTGCACGAGCCCACCATGGACGGCATCTGCGCCCGCGTCGACCTGCGCCTGCGCCCGTTCGGCAATGCCGGCCGGCTGGCGCTGTCGTTCGCGGCGATGGAGCAGTACTACCAGAACGAGGGCCGCGACTGGGAGCGCTACGCCTGGATCAAGGCCCGCCCGGTGGCCGGCGACCGCCAGGCCGGCAAGCAGTTGCAGGAGCTGTTGCGGCCGTTCATCTACCGCAAGTACCTCGACTACACCGCCTTTGCCGGGCTGCGCGAGATGAAGGCGCTGATCGATGCCGAGGTGGCGCGCAAGGATCTGGCCGACAACCTGAAGCTCGGCCCCGGCGGCATCCGCGAGATCGAGTTCATCGTGCAGCTGACCCAGCTGATCCGCGGCGGCCGCGAGCCGTCGATGCGGGTGCGCGGCCTGCTGCCGGCGCTGACCGCCTGCGAGGCGCGCGGGCATATCGGCGCCTCGCGGGCACGCATGCTGCGCGAAGCGTACGTGTTCCTGCGCCGGCTGGAAAACCGGGTGCAGATGCTGCGCGACGCGCAGACCCACGATATCCCCGCCGACGCGCTGAGCCG
>JBIQMK010000202.1:0-6344 GCA_044463365.1 Rhodanobacter sp.
GGCCTGATCCGTCGCGCGGACGCGGTGGACTTCAGCGAGAAGGACTGGGACGACGTGATGAACGTCAACATCAAGTCCGCCTTCTTCATGTGCCAGGCCGCCGGCAAGCATTTCATCGCCCAGGGCGGCGGCAAGATCATCAACATCGCCTCGATGCTGTCGTTCCAGGGCGGCGTGCGGGTCCCTTCCTACACCGCCTCCAAGAGCGGCATCGCCGGCATCACCCGGCTACTGGCCAACGAATGGGCCGACAAGGGCGTCAACATCAACGCCATCGCGCCGGGCTACATGGCCACCGACAACACCGCGCAGCTGCGCGCCGACGCGGACCGCAGCAAGGCCATCCTGGACCGCATCCCGGCCGGGCGCTGGGGCAAGCCGGAAGACCTGGGCGGCACCGCCGTGTTCCTGGCCTCGCGTGCCGCCGATTACGTCAACGGCGCGGTGATTCCGGTCGATGGTGGTTGGCTGGCGCGCTGAGAAAAGGCCCACACACCGTCATCCCGGCGAACGCTGGAAGCGCTTTACAACAGCCGAAGACGGGTCATCCAGCGCTTTGGCAGCGACTGCAGTCACTGGATTCCAGCGTGCGCTGGAATGACGAGCAAGAGCCATAGCGAAAAACTGCTTCCCTTACCTCTGCACCACTTTTGAACCAAAGGAGTCACCCATGAAAATCGCCTTGATGATGGAGTTCAGCCAGGCTCCCAAGAACCCGATCGTGCTCGAGCAGCTGCAGGGCGTCGCCGCGGCCCAGGGCCACGAGGTGTTCAACGTGGGCATGGATGGCGAAAACGACCATCGCCTCACCTACATCCACCTGGGCATCTGCGGCGCGTTGATGCTGAACTCCGGCGCAGCCGACTTCGTGGTCAGCGGCTGCGGCACCGGCCAGGGCGCGATGATGTCGCTCAATGCCTGGCCGGGCGTGTATTGCGGCTACTGCATCGAGCCCACCGACGCGTTCCTGTTTGCCCAGGTCAACAACGGCAATGCGCTGGCCCTGCCCTACGCCAAGGGTTTTGGCTGGGGCGGCGAGATCAACGTGCGCTACATCTTCGAGAAGGCGTTCGACGGCGAGCGCGGCCAGGGCTACCCGGCCTCGGGGCGCCAGTCGCAGCAGACCAATGCCGGCATCCTGGCGGCGGTGAAGCGTGGCGCCGCCAAGGATCTGGTCGAAGGCCTGAAGTCGATCGACCCGGAGCTGGTGAAGCACGCGGTCAGCGGCGAGCGTTTCCAGAAGGCGTTCTTCGACAACGCGAAGGACGAGAAGCTGCGCGCCTACGTCAGCCGCGTGCTGGGCAGGTAAAGCTCGCCTGGAAGCCCACTGCCCACGTCCGGCCTCGTCCGGGCGTGGGCAGTGGGTTTTCTGCCAATCTGCTTTGGTGCTTCATCGGAGGTGGCGTTGCATGAAATCGATCTGCGCTTCCATCGTGCTGGGGCTGCTGCTGGCCGCGCCGGCCTTCGCAACCCCGCCGAACGCGCCGTTGAGCGCGTTCTCTGTGCCGAGTAATTATTCCCGGCTGCTCAACGCGCCACTGCAGGCCAAGCTCGCTCCGAATGTTCGGGTAGCGGGCCTCAGCAGCGGCGAGTTTCACGGCTTCCCCGCGTGGCTGGTGGAAACGCCTTACGCCACGGCCGCCATCAGCGTGTTCGGTGGCCAGTTGATTTCGTTCGTGCCCAAGGGCGGCCCGGACGTGTTGTGGCTGTCGCCGCTGACCCAACATCAGCCGGAGCCGATCCGTGGCGGCACGCCGGTGTGCTGGCCGTATTTCGCCAAGATGGGCCAGGCCGCCGAAATGCCGTCGCACGGGCTGGTGCGCACCACGGCATGGAGCGTGCACGAGGCCCAACGCGAGGCTGACGGCACGGTTGTGCTGAAGCTGGCGCCGCCCACGCTCGCCGACGTGCCCTTGCGCCTGACGATGACGCTGCGCATCGGTCGCACGCTGTCGCAAACGCTGGCGACCGAGAACGTCGGCGACAAGCCGGTGGTGTTCACCCAGGCCCTGCACAACTATTTCCAAGTCGGCGACGTGCGCAAGGTGACCGTCGCCGGCCTGGACGGGCTGACCTATCTGGACAAGAAGGACGCCGGCCGCGCCCACGTGCAGCACGGCAACTGGCAGTTGCTGCCGGCGGGATACAGCGACCGCATCTATACCCGGGCCAGCGGACCTTACGTGCTGCACGACCCGAGTCTTGGCCGCGACATTCGCATCAGCACCCGCGGCAGCCATTCGGCGGTGGTGTGGAATGCCGGCGAACAGGCTGCGCGCCGGATCGACGATATCGGCGCGGGTTGGCGCCATTACCTCAGCGTGGAAGTCACCAATGTGGCGCCGGATGCCATTGAGCTGCAGCCGGGGGAGCGGCATGAGCTTGAGCAGGTGATCGAGGTAAATGCCCTGAAGTAACCTGCGGACGACTTCGCTTTCACGCTCGTCATCCCAGCGAAAGCTGGGATCCAGCGCCGTGGCTTGTTCGGAAGCCCTCAAGGCACTGGATTCCAGCGTTCGCTGGAATGACGGTTGGGGAGTTTGAGGTCAACCGGGCACAAGGCCCGGCGACATTCGGCCGCCGGGCCTTGGTGATTACTCCAGCGGCAGGCGGTTATTGAGTCGGGTGACTTCTGCCGCATCGCCCTGCTGCGACACCTGCACGCTGGCGCCGTCGTGCTTGAATCCTTGTGGCAGCTTCAACTCGACCTCCACGGTCTTGGGCAGCAGATCCAGCGGTGCGGGCAAGGCCGGGATGGCGACGCGTGCGACTTCGCGCCCGTTGGCATCGGTCACCACCGCCTGGCCCGGCAAGGTCGCGACGTGCCCCAGGCTGTGCACGGTCAGCTTCAGCGTTTGGCCATCCATAAGCAGATCGCCACGACCGATGCCCAGGTCGGCGCGGGTGGCCACCGGCGTGCCGGCCTTGATGCGCTCGAACACGAATACCTGGGTCTGCCGTGGCGGGAAGCGCAGCGTGGTGCTGGCGCTGGTTTCCAGTGGCACGTCGTGTTGTGTGGCTTTGCCGTCGATCTTGCCGTCGCCGTCGCGGTCGATGCCGCTGCGGATGCGCCAGGTGCCCGGGTCGATGTTCCAGCCGGTCATGTGCGCATCCAGCGGCTGCTCGCCGAGGTTGAAGGCCGTCACGGTGAAACGGTCGCGTGAGGGCGCATGGACCAGCAGCGCCACCTGCTCGGCGGCGCCGGGCTGGTCGAAGCGCCAGCTCACCGTGTTGCCGGGGTAGCTCTGGTTGCGCTTCAGCGCGATGCCGCCCAGGCGCACGCGCTGCAGCAGTTCGCTGGGTGCCTCGACGCGGTCGCTCCACCAGTGGCCCTCGGTCATCATGTATTCGTGCTGGGCCTTGTCCTGGATGCCTTGGCCAAACAGCTGCTCCAGGTAGCTCTTGTCGCCGGTGAGCTGCCACGCCACCACGCTGGGGAAACCGATCTTGCCGGCTTGGGCTTCGTCGACGAGACGCTTGCCCCAGTCGCCCTGGCGACCCAGCACGTCGATGAAGTTTTCACCCAGGTTGGCGATGGCGACCGGGCCGCCGCGCGCCACGCGATAGTCCAGCGCCTTGAGGTAGTCGGCGTTGCCGCTCCAGCGCCACGCCGCCCAGAACAGGTGCATCAGGTCGCCGGCGCCGGAGCCCTGGTTGAGTTCGCCGCCGCGGGTCTTGTCGGTGGACCACTGGATCTCGTTGGGTAACGCCCAGCGGCCTTTCGCGTCGGTGTAGGCATGGGCCAGATAGCCGTCCGCCAGACCGGTGACGAGTTCGCGCCCGGTGGGGTCGGCGTTGTACACGCCGAGCAGGAAGGCCGGGTGCAGGATCGGGAACGAGTACGGTTTCTGCCACTGCCAGTTCGGATCGCGGTAGATCTTGTTGCCGCCGAACCAGTCGGTGGAGAAATGCAGGTGGCCTTGCGAGTTGCGCAGGATGATGCGCTCATGCAGCGCCTTCACCGTCGCCATCAGGCGTTCGACGGTGAGCGGATCGCCCCAGTTGAGGTAGAGCATTTCCGAGTCGGCGTTGATGCCTTCCTCGTAGGAGTGCAGCTCGTCGGTCTCGATGGTGCTGAGGCCGTTGGAGAACATGCCGTTCTTGTAGACCGCGTCGGACAGCGCGGTCAGCGAGGCGTTGAGGCGATCGGGCTGCACGCCCATCAGGGCGAGCCCGGGCCACTGCTGGGTGAGGTCGGTGTCGTCGGAGATGCCGCCGCCGAAATCGCCGTAGGCAATCTGGCGGTTGTCGATCCACCAATCGACGAAGCGGCGCACGTACTTCAGATCCTCGACTTGGCGGAACGCCCACAGCGGCACGCCGGCCGGCGGCTGCGGCTGCACGAACGGCGGCAGGCCCTGGCTGTTGTAGCTGATGTCGTTCCAGTACATGCGGCCCTGCTCATGCTCCGGATCCACCCGCAGCAGGTCGCTGATGTCGGCATAGAGGCGGTCGTACAGGCGCTGGCGGCGCGAGGTGGTGTGCTCCTCGACCATGAAGCCCCAGTTGTCGCGCACCTGGTTGAAGCGGTCGGCCACGTGCTCCTTGATCGCCTGCTGGCGATCCTTGAACACCAGCCGGATTTCCGCGCCATCGAGCGACTTCGCGTTGAAGCCGGGAGCAGCCGAGGCGATGGAAATCCACAGGCTGTCGGCAGTGAGGATGCGGTCGCGCAGGTCCAGCCACAGCGTGCGCTTCTGGCCCGGCTTCACTGAGACGGACACGTCGATCATGTCGCGTCCCGGCCAGATCGGGTCCTTGATGCGGATGTCGAGCGGAATCACCTTGCCGTCGGGACCGGTGTGCGTGGCCGGCAGGTCGAGCGCGGGGAGGTCGATGGCGATGCCGTCGAGGCCGTCGTGCATGTTCTCCCAGCTGTAGGCCCAGCTGCGGATCAGCGGCTGCGCCGCCGGTGCACTGCCGATGCCCGAGGGGATCAGCACCTGCACGATCGGCAGCGGATGCGCGGGCAGGCTGTCGGGGCCGCGCGGACGCGAGCCCGCACCCTTGGGCAGCGCCATCACCGTGCTGCGCTCGTCCGGCGCGAAACGGCCGTCGATGTAGTCGCGCAGGCGATCGAGGTTGGTGTAATCCGGCAGCGCGTTGCTGTCGACGATGTAGCGCTGCTTGACCGTGCCCGCTGGCTCGGCGGCGTTGCTGACGTCGTAGCCCCAGATCTCCTGGATCGGGGTTTCCTGGGCGACGTTGGTGAAGCGCAATTTGCCACCGGTTTGCGCGGCGAAGCTGTTGACACTGCGCACCACGCCTTCCGGCCGGGTGAACAAGGTGCCGGCGTTGCCCGACAACGTGCCGTAGGCGGCGCCGCGGATCTCGATGCGGTTGACCGTTTCGCCGGTGGGCACGGTGAGGTCCAGCGTCTTGCCGCCATCGACGTAGGTGTTCCAGTCCGGCAGGGTGAAGTAGTCGTGGCGGCCGGCCAGGCGCGAGCGGTTGTAGACGCCGGGCCAGGTGGTTTCGGCGATGCCGTCGGTGCCTTTCCACATCCACTGCTTGTGGTCGCGCACGTCGGCGAACTCGACCTTGCGGATGCTGGTGACGGGCGCGGTCAACGCGGGCGGCGGCGTGCGATCCCAGCCATAGCGATGCCACCAGGCGCGTTGCGAGGTGGCGGCGTCGGCCATGGTTTTCGGCTCGCCATGATGCGCCAGCGCGGAAACATCGCGGGCGTCGAGCATGCGGTCGTACACGCGGATATCGTCGACGTCGCTGCCGCGCAGGAAGTTGTAGCGGCTCTGCACCTGGTAGGGCGCCATCACGCGGCCGGCCAGGCCCAGCTGGTCCAGCGCCGCGTCGTAGTCGCCCGTGGTTTCGGCGCGCGCCACCTGCTTGCCATCGACGAACAGGGTGACGCCCTTGTCCTCATCCCAGCCGAAAGCCAGGTGCATCCATTGCTTGGGGTCAGGGTTCCTGTCGAGCTTGAACGAGACGCGGGTGCGGGCCAGGTTGGCGTCGGTGACGCAGGCGTCGAGGCCGTGGCCGTTCCAGTCTATGCGCAGCCAGACCATGTCCCAGCTGCTGTGGTCGGCATAGCCGACGCGGAAGATCACGAACGGCGCCTCACCCACCGGGTAGCGTGAGCGCCAGAAGAAGGAGAGTGTGCCGCGCTCGGCGCGGATGTTGCCCGGCGCATTCCACGCCAGCACGCCGTCGTCCTGCCACTGGATCGCCTGACCCATGGCACCATCGGCGATCAGGCCGACCTTGTCCTTGAAGTTGGGAACCGCGTCGCCTTCGGCATGATCGGCGGTGAAGCCGTGGTCGGCCGAGACGTGGAACAGCAGTTGCGGCGCGGTGTCCTGCGCGGCGGCAGGCAGGGCGGCGGC
>JBIQMK010000203.1:0-6322 GCA_044463365.1 Rhodanobacter sp.
CGATGGCGGGCAGCTGCGCGCCCAGACTCACGTCGGGCCAGCCCAGCGCGCGCGCCTTTTCCACCAGCTCGCGCAGCATCGCGGCGCCCACGCCCTGGCCACGCCATGGCTGGCGTACGGCCATGCGGCCGATCTTGTGCTGCGGCGTGAGGCGGCCGCATCCGATCGGCTCCCCGCTGTCGTCGCGTGCCAGCACGTGGTGACAGTGGGCATCCAGGTCGTCGCGCTCCAGTTCCTCGGGCACGCCTTGTTCCTGCACGAAGACTTCGTGGCGCAGGGCGAGCAGGGCATCGCGTTGTGCCTCGCGGCTCCAGTCGGCGGCTTCGACGTGGAAATGCTGGAGTTTCATTGACGGCGCGACTTGCGCGGCAGCAGGTGGCCTTCGTTCACCAGCGTGCGCAGCAGGTCGAACTCCGGGTCGGTGAGCGAGCCGGATGGCCGCCATGCGCGCTGTGTGCACAAGGCCTGCGCCAGCGCCGGCGAGGCGGCGTGGGCCTGGCCGCTGACATACAGCGTGCAGCCGCTCTTGCCCTGGCTCCAGGCCAGTCGCGACCACGGATGGCGCAACAGGCTGGCACCCGCGGCAAGTTGCTTCTTCAGCGCGGCCTCGGTCAGCGGCCGCGCCAGCGGGGCCACGACCTGCGCGTTGCGGTAGCGCGTGATGAAGCGACCGAACCAGTCGCGCAACAGGGTTTCATCCAGTGCGGCGGCGAACGGCAGGGCGTCGACGATGCGCGCCAGGGCGGCGCGATCGATCTCGCCGGCGGCGCGCGCCGGCTTCAGGTCGGGATCGGCGTAGCGCAGTTCGTCCGGCAGCAGGTCGGCGATGTAGTCGGCCAGATCGCCGGTCATTTCCGCTTGCGATGGCGCGCGCATGCCCACCGAGAACGTCATGCAGGGCCCGCCAAACGCGATGCCGTCGTGCGGCACGCCAGGCGGCAGGTAGAGCATGTCGCCCGGTTGCAGCAGCCATTCGTGTGTCGGCTCGAAGCTCGCCAGCTGTTTCAGTTCCACGTCGGCGCGGAACGCCTTCGGCGCCAGCGGGTCATCGCTGATCGCCCAGTGGCGCTGGCCCAGCCCCTGCAGCAGGAAGACGTCGTACTGGTCCACGTGGGCGCCGACGCCACCCTCGGGCTCGGCGTACGACACCATGATGTCGTCCACGCGCCAGCTGGGCAGGAAGCTGAAAGGCTCCAGCAGGCGCGCCACGTCCGCGTCCCATTTGTCCACGTCCTGCACCAGCAACGTCCAGTGGCTGTCCGGTGTGCGGGCGAAGTCGTCTTCGCTCAGCGGGCCGGTATTCACATGCCAACGGTCGCGCTTGGGGTCGTGGACGATCAGCCGTGCCAGCGCGGCCGGCTCGCAGGCCAGGCCGGCCAGGTCGTCCGGCTGCAGCGGCGGCTTGAAATCCGGAAAGGCGCCGCGGATCAGCAGGGGCCGCTTCTGCCAGTAATCGCGCAGGAACCGGGCCGGGCTCATGCCCAGCGGCTGGGTGGCGCTGCCGCGGACTTCGATGGGGAGTTCTGGGGTGGGAGTCATCCGGCCATTGTAATGGCTGCGATGCTCAGACAAGCAGCCGGAACGCGTTGTGCAGGCCGAGTGCCAGGACGGCGAAACCGGCGAGGTAGGTGGCCAGCCGGCCGGGAATGCGGCGGATGAACACGGCGCCGAACGGTGCCGCCAGCACGCCGCCGATGATCAGGCCGAAGACGGCGGCCAGATGGGTGGTGCCGATGCTGAGCAGGAAGCTGATGCTGGCGGCCACGCTGACCACGCACTTGGCCAGGTGCACGCTGCCAATGACGGCGCGCGGCGGCAATCCGCGCGCCAGCAGGACGGTGACGGTCAACGCGCTCCAGCCGCCGCCGCCAATCGCGTCGACGAAGCCGGCCACCGAACCCAGCAGCGGGGTGCCCCGCGGTACGTCCTGGCGCTGGCCAGGCGGACGCGTGCCCCGGAACAGCAGGAACACGCCCATGCCCAGCAGATACGGCGTCAGCGCGATGCGCATCCAGTGCGCCGGCACGTTGATCGCCACGTAGGCGCCCAGCAGGGCGCCGATCACGCCAGGGATCACCAGCGCAAGGAAAAGCCGCCGGCGCACGTTGCCGGCCAGCAGGTGGCTGAGTCCGGAAGCACCGCAGGTAAACGTTTCGGCGTAATGCACGCTGGCACTGGCCGATACCGGCGGCACGCCCAGGCCCATCAGCAGCCCGGCGGAAGTGACGCCGTAGGCCATGCCCAGTGCTCCATCGACCAGTTGGGCGAAAGCACCGACGGCGATGAAGACGAACAGCTCGGCGAGATTGGGCATGGATATCTGGTGATTGAGGCCGGCGAGAGTATCAGACCCTTGCCGCCTGCGCTGAAATGAAGAGCGGGCATAAGCACATGCCGACATATGCTTTTACCTGATACCGACACATACCTAGGATTGGACGCCAAGAAGTAAAGACGTCCAAAAGGAAGCGCCGTGAACGTAGCGTTGAAACCCATTCTTCCCACCCCTGCGCTCGGGGAGGAACGGCTGGCGCTGCTTGCGCGGTTGACCGACGGCCTCTCGCCGGCCGACCTCTATTGGGTGTCCGCCTACGCTGCGGCGTTGGCCTCGCTGGCCACGCGCATCCCCGGCCACGCCGGCCTGGCCGTGGTGGCCGATGCGCCGGCTCCGGCCGAGCGCCCGGCCGAGCGGTTGACCGTCGTCTACGGCAGCCAGACCGGCAACTCGAAGCGCGTGGCGGAAAAGCTCGCCGGCAAGGCGGAAGCCGCCGGCCTGACCGTTCGGTTGCTGCGTGCCGGTGCCTACCCGCTGCGCGAGCTGGCGCAGGAGCGCTACCTGGCCGTGGTGATCAGCAGCCAGGGCGAGGGCGATCCGCCGGACGACGCGATCGGTTTCATGGAGTTCATCGCCGGCAAGCGCGCGCCGAAGCTGCCGCAGCTGAAGTTCGCAGTGATGGGCCTGGGCGATTCCAGCTACGCGAAATACTGCGCGGTAAGCCGCGACCTCGATGCGCGGCTGGCCGAGCTGGGCGCCACCCGTTTCGCGGCGCTGGGCGAGGCCGACGTGGATTTCGAGGCGCCCGCGGCGGCCTGGTCGCAGGGTGCGCTGGAATCGGTGAAGCAGGCGCTGAGCGTGCCCGCCACGAGCGCGCGGCCGGTCAGCCCGCTGCATGCGGTGAGCGCGCCGCCGCTGCATTCGCGTGAGAAACCGTTCGCCGCCGAAGTGCTGGAAAACCAGCGCATCGTGTCGCGCGACAGCGACCGCGACGTGCGCCATCTCGAGTTGTCGCTGGAAGGTTCCGGCCTGCGCTACGCGGCGGGTGACGCCATCGGCGTGTGGCCCACCAATCCGCCGGTGCTGGTCGACCAGTGGTTGTCGGCGCTCAAGCTCGACGGCAGCCGGGAGATCGCCCACGAAGGCAAACGTCTGCCGCTGGCGCGCTGGTTGAGCCAGGAACGCGACATCACCCGCTTGACCCGCCCGTTGCTGGCGGCGCATGCCGCGCTCAGCGGCAACCGCGACCTGCAGCGGCTGCTGGAGCCCGAGCACAAGCCGGATTTCGCCGCGCTGCTGGAGAGCCATCAGCCGATCGACCTGCTGCGCGAATTCCCCGCCGCGTGGGACGCCGACCAACTGGTCGCCGCGTTGCGTCCGATGACGCCGCGGCTGTACTCGATTGCCTCCAGCCCCAAGCTGGTCGGCCAGGACGAAGTGCATCTCACCGTGGCCGTGGTCGAATACGAAAGGCATGGCAGCAAGCATTTCGGCGCCGCCTCCACCTACCTCGCCACCACCGATGACGACACCCGGGTGCCGGTGTTCATCGAAGAGAACGAGCGCTTCCGCCTGCCCGCCGATGGCAGCCGCGACGTGATCATGATCGGCCCGGGCACCGGCATCGCGCCGTTCCGCGCCTTCGTGCAGGAGCGCCAGGCGACGGGCGCCAGCGGCCGCAACTGGCTGTTCTTCGGCAACCGCCATTTCTCGCAGGATTTCCTCTACCAGGTGGAATGGCAGGAAGCCCTGCGCAGCGGCGCGCTGCACCGGCTGGACCTGGCGTTCTCCCGCGATCAGGCCGAGAAGCTGTACGTGCAGCAACGCCTGCGCGAGAAGGGTCGCGAGTTGTACGCGTGGCTGAGCGAAGGCGCCCATCTGTATGTCTGCGGCGACTCCGCGCACATGGCCAAGGACGTGCACGAAGCGCTGCTCGACGTGGCCTCCGTCCACGGCGGCCTCAGCGCCGACGACGCCAAGGCCTGGCTGGCCGACTTGCTGCAACAGGGCCGCTACGCCCGCGACGTCTATTAATTAGAAGCTCCCCCATGCCTTCCCATCTCGAACACATCAAATCCGAAAGCCGCCTCCTGCGCGGCACCATCGCCGAAGGGCTGGCTGACCCGGTCACCGGCGCCATCGCCGAGTCGGATACCAAGCTGCTGAAGTTCCACGGCAGCTACATGCAGGACGACCGCGACATCCGCGACGAGCGCCGCCGCCAGAAGCTGGAGCCGGCCTATGCGTTCATGCTGCGCGCGCGTTTGCCCGGTGGCGTGATGACGCCCGCGCAATGGCTGGCGTTCGATGCGCTGGCCAGCAACTACGCCAGCAGCGGCCTGCGCATCACCACGCGGCAGACCTTCCAGTGGCACGGCATCATCAAGAAGAACCTGAAGGCCAGCATCGCGGCGATCAACGCCGCGGCGGCCAGCACCATCGCCGCCTGCGGTGACGTCAACCGCAACGTGATCTGCAACACCAACCCGATCGAGTCCGAGGCGCATGAGGCGGCCTACGCCTGGGCCGCACGGCTGTCGGAGCATCTGAAGCCGAAGACCCGCGCGTACCACGAGTTCTGGCTGGACGGCGAAAAGCTGGTGGGCGAGGAAGCCGCCAACGAGCAGGAACCGCTGTACGGCCCCACCTACCTGCCGCGCAAGTTCAAGATCGGCATCGCGATCCCGCCGCTCAACGACATCGACGTGTACTCGCAGGATCTGGCCCTGATCGCGATCATCGAGAACGGCGAACTGGTGGGTTTCAATGCCGGCATCGGCGGCGGCATGGGTGCCACCCATGGCGATCCGGCCACCTATCCGCGGCTGGCCGACATCATCGGTTTCGTGCGGCCGGAGAACCTGATCGCGCTGGCCGAAACGGTCATCGGCGTGCAGCGCGACTGGGGTGATCGCGAGGAGCGCAAGCACGCGCGCCTGAAGTACACGGTGGACACCTACGGCCTCGACGTGATGAAGGCCGAGATCGAGAAGCGCCTGGGCTTCGCGCTGGAGCCGGCGCGCGACTTCCATTTCGACCACAACGGCGACCGCTACGGCTGGGTCGAAGGCCACGCCGGCCGCTGGCATCTCACCTTGCAGGTTGAATCGGGCCGGCTGCTGGATACCGAGGCGCACACCTGGCTCAGCGGCATGCGCGAGCTGGCCCACATCCACACCGGCGACATCCGGCTGACCTGCAACCAGAACCTCATCATCGCCAACGTGGCTGCCGAGGATCGCGACGCCATCGACGCGCTGGTCGCCCGCCACGGCATGGATGGCTACCGGAAGAACAGCGGCATCCGCCAGCATTCGATCGCCTGCGTCGCCTTGCCCACCTGCGGCCTGGCGATGGCCGAAAGCGAGCGCTACCTGCCGCAGCTGCTGTCCAAGCTGGAAAGCTCGCTGGACCGGCACGGGCTGCTGGATGCGCCGATCCTGCTGCGCATGTCCGGCTGCCCCAACGGTTGCTCGCGTCCGTACCTGGCGGAAATCGCCCTAGTCGGCCGTGCGCCTGGCCGCTACGACCTGCGCCTTGGCGCCGACTTCCAGGGCCAGCGCCTCAACCAGGCCTACCGCGAAAACGTGGACGAGACCGTGATCCTCGACGTGCTGGATGGCCTGTTCGCGCGGTACGCCGCCGAACGCACCACGGGCGAGTATTTCGGCGATTTCCTGCTGCGCGTGGGTGTACTGAGCGAACCGCGGAAGATTCCGCTGAAGGTGAACGCATGAACGCGATCGAGCTCCCTTTCAATGATCACAGCCCCGGCGCGCTGGCCGAGCTCAATGCCTGGATGGCGAGCCTGACGGCCGAGCAGCGGGTGGAATGGGCGCTGAAGCACACCGCCGGCAACCATGCGCTGTCGTCGAGCTTCGGCGCGCAGGCCGCCGTCTCGCTGCATCTGGTCAGCCAGCAGAAGCCGGACATCCCGGTGATCCTGATCGACACCGGCTACCTGTTTCCCGAGACCTACCAGTTCGTCGACGCGCTGACCGAGCAGCTCTCGCTGAACCTGAAGGTCTATCGCCCCGCGATCGGCCG
>JBIQMK010000204.1:0-6308 GCA_044463365.1 Rhodanobacter sp.
GCGGGCATCCCCGAGGATGACCCGCGCAATCCCGCGGTGATCGCCGACAACGTGGGCGACAACGTGGGCGATTGCGCCGGCATGGCCGCCGACCTGTTCGAAACCTACGCGGTCACCGTCATCGCCACCATGCTGCTGGGCAGCCTGATGGTGGCCGACGTGGGGGTCAACGCGGTGCTGTATCCGCTGCTGCTGGGCGCGGTGTCGATCATCGCCTCGATCATCGGCACGCTGTTCGTGAAGGTGAAACCCGGCGGCTCGATCATGGGCGCGCTGTACAAGGGCGTGGTGGTGTCGGCGGTGCTGGCGGCAGTGGCGTTCTATCCCATCACCACGCGCCTGATGCCCGATTTCAGCCACGGCGCGATGAGCCTGTGGGGTTGCACCCTGATCGGCCTGGCACTGACCGGCGCGATCGTGTGGATCACCGAGTACTACACCGGCACGCAGTACAAGCCGGTGCAGCACATCGCGGCGGCCTCCACCACCGGCCACGGCACCAACATCATCGCCGGCCTGGGCGTGTCGATGAAATCCACCGCGTGGCCGGTGATCGCGGTATGCGCCGCGATCTGGGGCGCCTACGCGCTGGGCGGCCTGTACGGCATCGCGATTGCGGCCACGGCCATGTTGTCGATGGCAGGCATGATCGTGGCGCTGGACGCCTACGGTCCGATCACCGACAACGCCGGCGGCATTGCCGAGATGGCCGACCTGCCGCCGGAAGTGCGCGGCGTCACCGATCCGCTTGATGCCGTGGGCAACACCACCAAGGCGGTGACCAAGGGCTACGCGATCGGCTCGGCCGCGCTGGCGGCGCTGGTGCTGTTTGCCGATTACACGCACAACCTCAGCCAGCATTTCGAGGGCTCCATCGTGAGCTTCGACTTGTCGAACCACTACGTGATCATCGGCCTGCTGATCGGCGGCCTGATCCCGTACCTGTTCGGCGCGATGGCGATGGAGGCGGTGGGCCGCGCGGCTGGTGCGGTGGTGGTCGAGGTGCGCCGCCAGTTCAGCCAGATCGCCGGCATCATGGAAGGCACTGCCAAGCCGGAATATTCGCGTGCGGTGGACATGCTGACCCGTTCGGCCATCCGCGAAATGATCCTGCCGTCGCTGCTGCCGGTGCTGGTGCCGGTGCTGGTGATCTTCGGCTTCAAATGGCTTGGCGGCCCCGAAGCCGGCGCGCAAGCGCTGGGCGGCGTGCTGATCGGCACCATCGTCACCGGCCTGTTCGTGGCCATCTCGATGACCACCGGCGGCGGTGCCTGGGACAACGCCAAGAAGTACATCGAGGACGGCAACCACGGCGGCAAGGGCTCGGAAGCACACAAGGCCGCCGTCACCGGCGACACCGTGGGCGACCCGTACAAGGACACCGCGGGCCCCGCAGTGAACCCATTAATAAAAATCATCAATATCGTGGCGTTGCTACTCATTCCCTTGCTGTAAGGCAAAGCAACGCTTGCACGGCACCATCGCCCCTCTCCCGCTTGCGGCGACCGAAGGAAGTCCCCTTGCGGGAGAGAGGGGTTGGGGAGAGGGAGCTCAAGCGCAGACCAACTCACCTACCTCGCGCTCCTGGCCGACACCACGCCAAATCTCCAAACGAACCCCGCCCACGCGGGGTTCGCCATTTCCGCCCCACGCCACCCTCCACACTGACTTTAGCCACACGTACCCACCGCTACGCAATGGCACACTGGCGAAAGATCACTTACCGCAGGACCTCCCATGACAATGAATCGATCGGTCTGGCTGATGCTGGCGCTGGGCGTCACACTGGCGGGCATGAACGACGCCCATGCCCGCGACAAGACACCCGCCCAATCCGCTACCGCGGCGGCCACCGACGATCCCTTCCTGTGGCTGGAAGACATCCACGGCGCCCGCCCGCTGGCCTGGGTGGAAAAGGAAAACGCGAAGACGGCGGCGCGGTTCGCCGCTGGCGCAGGTTTCGAGAAAACCCGCGACAGCATTCTCGAGGTGCTCGACTCCGACGCGCGCATCCCCGACGTCAGCCGCCGCGGCGACTACCTGTACAACTTCTGGCGCGACAAGGCGCATCCGCGCGGCGTATGGCGCCGCACCACACTGGCCGAATACCGCAAGGCGAACCCCGCCTGGGAAGTGCTGCTGGACGTCGACGCGCTGAACAAGGCCGAGGACAAGCGCTGGGTGTTCAAGGGCACGCAATGCCTGAAGCCGGACTACAACCGCTGCCTGATCTCGCTGTCGCCCGACGGTGGCGACGCGGTGGCCGTACGCGAGTTCGACATCCCCAGCAAGTCGTTCGTGAAAGGCGGCTTCGACCTGCCCGTGGCGAAAACCGAAGCGGGCTGGATCGACGACGACACGCTTTACGTCGGCACGGATTTCGGCCCCGGCACGATGACCGAGTCGAGCTATCCGCGCATCGTCAAGGAGTGGAAGCGCGGCACGCCGCTGTCATCGGCCACCATCGTGTATGAGGGCAAATCCAAGGACCTGGCCGTCGGCGCCTACCACGACCGCACACCGGGCTTCGAGCGCGATTTCGTCTCCGTGGCGAAGGACTTCTTCCACAGCGAGCTGTACCAGCGCATCGACGGCAAGCTGGTGCGCGTGGACGTGCCCACCGACGCCAGCGCCGACGCGCATCGCGAGTGGCTGCTGGTGCAGACGCGCTCGCCATGGACGGTGGGCGGCACCACCTACCCGTCCGGCGCACTGCTGGCGGCGAATTTCGATGCGTTCATGGCCGGCAAGCCAAATTTCACCGTGCTGTTCAAGCCCGATGCGCACACCTCGCTGGCCTCGTACGACTGGACCCGGCACCACCTGATCCTGGACATCCTGGACGACGTGAAGAGCCGGCTCGAGGTGCTGACGCCGCAGGCGGGCGACTGGAAGCGTGAGAGCCTGCCCGGCGCACCGGCCATGAGCACGATCAGCGTGGTCAGCACCGACCCCGACCACAGCGACGAATACTGGCTCAACGTCACCGGTTTCCTGGCGCCCACGGCGCTGCAACGCGGCGTGCTGGGCAGCGAGCCGGCCACCACGATCAAGCAGGACCCGGCGTTCTTCGACGCGACGAAGTTCACGGTGAGCCAGCATTTCGTGAGCTCGAAGGACGGCACCCGCGTGCCGTATTTCGAGATCGCCCCGAAAAACATCAAGCTCGACGGCAGCAACCGCACGCTGCTGTACGGCTACGGCGGTTTCGAGGTCTCGCTGCAGCCGCACTACAGCGGCAGCATCGGCCGTGCCTGGCTGGAGCGCGGCGGCGTCTACGTGATCGCCAACATCCGCGGCGGCGGCGAGTACGGCCCGCAGTGGCACCAGGCCGCCTTGAAGGCCAACCGCCCGCGCGCCTACGAGGATTTCGCGGCGGTGGCCCAGGACCTGATCAAGCGCGGCGTCACCTCGCCCGCCCATCTCGGCGCCGAGGGCGGCAGCAACGGCGGCCTGCTGATGGGCAACATGCTCACCATGTATCCGCAGCTGTTCGGCGCCATCGCCTGCGAAGTGCCATTGCTGGACATGAAGCGCTACATCCACCTTTCCGCCGGCGCCTCGTGGATGGCCGAGTACGGCAACCCCGACAGCGCCGACTGGGACTTCATCAAGACGTTCTCGCCGTACCAGAACGTGAAAAAGGGTGTCGACTACCCGCCGGTGCTGTTCTACACGGCCACCAGCGACGACCGCGTCGGTCCGGTGCAGGCACGCAAGATGGCCGCGCGCATGCAGGCGCAAGGCCATCCGAACGTGTGGTTCTACGAGAACCTGGAAGGTGGCCACGGCGCCGGTGCGGACAACCGGCAATCCGCGCACATGCACGCCATGGCGTACGACTTCCTGTGGGATCAGCTGAAGTAGCAATAACGCCGGCGCCGGGTATCGCGACCTGCCGGCGGTTCGGCAGGTAAGCTTTGCGCCTCCTCGATCAGCCCGACTGCCCTCCCATGTACCCACGCGTCACCATCAGCCCTGAACTGCGCGAATGGATCCTCGCGACCACCCGGGCCGGCCATGGCGTCGATGACGTCCTGCGCCTGATGAAGGAGAACGGCTACGACCCGCGGCAGAGCCGCAGCATCGTGGCCGAGGTGATGAAGCTGCCGCTGGCCGCCCTGCACGCCACCACCGGCAAACCGCAGGGTGCGCGCACGAGGCATCCGGAGGCGCCCGAAGTCGTCGTCGATGGACGCACCATCGGCATTCCGGTCAGCGTCGACGCGCCGGCGTTGCGCGTGCTCGATGGCCTGTTGTCGGACCGGGAATGCGCCGACCTGATCGAGCAGGCACGGCCGCGCCTGCAGCGCGCGCTGACCGTGGACAGCGAGGGCAAGCAGCAGATCGATCACCGCCGCACCAGCGAGGGCATGTTCTTTCGCGCGGCCGAAACGCCGCTGGTCGCCGCCATCGAGCAGCGCCTGGCGCAACTGCTTGGCGTGCCGGCCAGCCACGGCGAGGGCCTGCAGATCCTGCATTACGGGCCCGGACAGGAGTACGAGCCGCATTACGACTGGTTCGACCCGGCCCTGCCGGGTTACGGCAAGCTCACCGCCCACGCGGGACAGCGCATCGCCAGCGTGGTGATGTACCTCAATACGCCCGAACGCGGCGGCGGCACGGCGTTTCCCGAGATCGGGCTCACCGTGACGGCGCGGCGCGGATCGGCGGTCTATTTCGCCTACGAGGGCGGCGATCCGAGTTCGCTGCACGCCGGTTTGCCGGTGCTCCAGGGCGAGAAATGGATCGCCACCAAGTGGCTGCGCGAACGGCCTTTCGGGCGAGGCTCGAAGCGCTGATCCGCCACTTGCCGCGGCACGCGCAACGCGCCCGGTCGCTGCGATGCAGCAAGGTTTGGCGTATCCTAGGCGGCTGACTTTCCCCCCTCTCTTGCCTAGGACACCCCATGGGTCTGCATCTCGTCCCCGCCGGTCGCAACGTGCCGGAAGAAATCAACGTCATCATCGAAATTCCCAAGGACGCGGAGCCGGTCAAGTACGAGGTGGACAAGGAAAGCGGCGCGATCTTCGTCGACCGCATCCTGTCCACGCCGATGCGCTACCCCTGCAACTACGGCTACGTGCCGGGCACCCTGGGCGGCGACGGCGACCCGCTGGACGCGCTGGTGATCCTGCCCTTGCCGCTGACCGTGGGCTCGGTGATCCGCTGCCATCCGGTCGGCATGCTGAAGATGACCGACGAAGCCGGCGAAGACGAGAAACTGGTGGTGATCCCCTCGCCCAAAGTGTTCCCGGGCTACGCGCACATCAACGACATGAAAGGCGTCTCGCCGCACTGGCTGGAGCGCATTGGCCACTTCTTCGAGCACTACAAGGACCTGGAGAAGGGCAAGTGGGTCAAGGTCGCCGGCTGGGTCGGCGCCGAAGAAGCCAAAACCGAAATCACCGCTGGCATCGCCCGCTACCAGGCGGAAAAGGCGGCGAAGGCCTGACGCAAACCGGCAAACCGGCAAACCGGCAAACCGGATGCTGCCGTAACGGCACGCCTCAAAGCCGGTAAATGCCGTAATCCCCTCTCCCCCGCGGGGAGAGGGCAGGGAGAGGGGGACACGCCGCGGGGAAGTCCAACGAAGCTTCTTCACGGCGCACAAAAGCCGCACTCGCCCCACCTCAAGCTTGGTGCACGCCGTAATCCCTCTCCCCTGCGGGGAGAGGGTAGGGAGAGGGGGACACGCCGCGGGGAAGTTCCAACGAAGCTTCTTCCCGACGCCCAAAAGCCGCGTCATCAGCTCTCCCGCAAGCACCCGCCCCCTCTCCCCTGCCCTCTCCCCGCAGGGGAGAGGGTATTACGGTGCTCTCTGGCGCTGAGGCGCGGCAATTACGGCCTTGTCCGACCGCATCGGCTCTTCGCTCTTCGTCCCTACCTCAACCGCGCTTGAGCAACTCCCGCAAATCGATGATCGCCGCATTCGCGCGCGATACGTAGTTCGCCATCACCAGCGAATGGTTGGCGAAGAAGCCGAACGGCGAGCCGTTCAACACCATCGGGCTGTGCAGTGGGCGCTGGGCTTCCTCCAGCTCGCGGATCACCTGCTGCAGGCTCACGTCGGCGTGCTTGCTGCGCAGGATGGGATCGAAATCGTGCTGCATGGCCTTGAGCTGTTCCAGCAGCGCCCAGGTGTAGCCGCGCGCCTCGTAGAAGTTGTCGTCGATCTTTGTCCAGGGCGTTTTCACCAGCTGGCTACGGGCGGGCGCGGCCAGGGCACTGGTGCTGGCAGAGGCCGGCTGGTCGGTGCCGGCATCGCCGATGCGCATCTGGCCCACGCTGGCCGACAGCCGCTGCGA
>JBIQMK010000205.1:0-6307 GCA_044463365.1 Rhodanobacter sp.
GCATCGCCGCCGACCTCGACGCCAGCTGGGAAGTGCTGGCCGAAGCCGTGCAGACCGTGATGCGCCGCTACGGCCTGCCGCAACCCTACGAACAGCTCAAGGCGCTGACTCGCGGGCATGGCATTACCAAGGAATCGATGCGTGAGTTTATTGGTGGGCTTGAGCTGCCGGCGGATGCAAAGCAGCGCCTGCTGGAGCTGACGCCGGGCAGCTATATCGGCTTGGCCGAAGGGCTGGCGAAGGACATCTGAAAGCGCCGCCAGGGTTGCGGGACAATAAATACCAAAGAGACGTTTCAATTGTCCCGTCACCGCGCCGCGAAAACGATGATGATTTGGCAAGAGTAAAGGCTATTGAGTCACCCCCCCGGCAAGTTGCCGCCGTCTGGCCGTCCGTTCGAGCCGGACCCGCCTTGCGGGCCCGGCGAACACAGGCGTCAGAGCGATCACGCGAGGCATCGAACAATTTCAGGCAGTGCGCCTGCATCCTGCATTGCCCGGCATTTCTTCGAGAACCTTGCTTTACGCAGCTTTCTCGACCAACCCTTCGGCCACCAACGCTGCCTGCACCGCAGGCCGCGAAGCCACACGCTGCTGGAAATCAGCAAGCGCTGCGAATCGGGAAAGATCCAGACCCACGTGGCCAGCCCAGTTGGTGATGGTGAACAGGTAGGCGTCGGCGGCGGTGAACGACTCGCCGAGAAGATACGGTTGCCCGGCCAATACGTCGTTCAACAGCGTGTAGCGCTTGAGCAGGTAATCCTTGCGCTGCTGGCGCACCTGATCCGCCGTGTCCGGACTGAACAGCGGGCTGTAGTTCTTGTGCAGCTCGGAGTTGATGTAGCCCAGCATCTCCTGCAGGCGGTAGCGCGGCAGCGTGCCGTTGGCGGGAGCCAGGCCGCTTTCGGGTTTCAGGTCGGCCAGGTACTGCAGGATCGCGGTGCCTTCGGTGAGCACTTCGCCGTTGTCCAGCATCAGGGTCGGTACGTAGCCTTTCGGGTTGATTTTCCCGAAATCTTCACCGCTCTCGGTGAGCTTGGTCGTGATGTCGGTCTTTTCCAGTTGCAGCGGGATGCCCGCCTCCAGCGCCACGATATGCGGCGACAGGGAACAGGGTCCGGGGAAGTAATAGAGTTTCATCGTTTATCCATGAGGGGTGGCGCGAGTTGCATGCACGTCGGGCGTCTCCGCGCGAATCGCGGTGACCGAAACATGCTAGCGGCCGTGGTTACTCATGGATACCAACCCGCACGAAATCAGGTCAAAATGCGGTATCCCGCAAGTTACCGGATGCCGTAGAAGTCATGGGCCTGCCCGTACGCAAGAACAAAGTCTCGATACCGCCGACCTGCCCACTCAGCGAGAGCATGATGCTGCTGCGCGGCGCCTGGGCGCCAAACGTGATCTGGTACCTCAGCGGCGGGCCGCGCCGTTTCGGGGAACTGCGCCACGACATTCCACGCATCTCCGCCCGCGTATTGAGCGCGCGGTTGCGGGAGCTGGAATCGCGGAGTCTGGTGACGCGCCGTGCGCTGGACAGCTCGCCACCATCGGCCGAGTACGCCCTGACCGAACTGGGCCGTGAACTGCTGCCGGCGATCCAGGCGCTGGCCAACGTGGGTGAGAAGGTGATGGCGCGACGGGGCCAGCTGACGCCGACTGCAACTGCCTAGAACCACCGCTGCCGCACGACCGACAGCAAGGCGGGCGGGCCGTGGGCGACCCGCCGCCACAACGATCAAACCTCGTCGGAACCCTCGTTGACACCCTCGAACAGGAAGGTCGACAGGTAGCGCTCGCCGGTATCCGGCAGCATCGCCAGCAGCACGGAACCTTCGGGCGCGGTCTGCGCCACCTGCAGCGCGGCCGCCAGCGTGGCGCCGGAGGAAAGGCCGGTGAAGATGCCTTCCTTCTGCGCCAGCACGCGCGCGGTGTCGCGGGCCACCACGTCGTCCACGGTCACCAACTGGTCGACCACCTGGCCGTTGAGCACGGCAGGCAGGAAGTCCGGCGTCCAGCCCTGGATCTTGTGCGAGGCCCACTCCTTGCCGCCCAGCAGCGAGGCCCCGGCGGGCTCGGCACCGACCACCTTGACCTCCGGGCGCGCCACCTTGAGCACCTCGCCCACGCCGGTAAGCGTACCGCCGGTGCCCCAGCCGCTGACGAAATAGTCGAGGCGGCGGCCGGCGAAGTCGCTGATGATTTCAGCGGCCGTGGTCTGCCGGTGGTAGGCCGGGTTGGCCGGGTTGTCGAACTGGTTGGCGAGGAACCAGCCGTGCTTGTCGGCCAACTCCTGCGCCTTCGCCGAGGCACCGCTGCCACGCAGCGCCGCGGGAGTGAGCAGCACCTTGCCGCCATAGGCGCGGATCAGCTTGCGCCGTTCGATGGAGAAGGAATCCGGCAACACCGCCACGAACGGATAACCACGGGCCGCGCAGACGGCAGCCAGCGCCACGCCGGTGTTGCCCGAGGTGGACTCCACCACGGTCTGTCCCGGCTTCAGCACGCCGCGCTGCTCGGCGTCGAGGATGATGGCCAGCGCCAGGCGGTCCTTCACCGAACCGGCCGGGTTGAACGCTTCGACCTTCACGTAGATATCCACGTGGGCCGGCGCCAGTCGCTGCAGTTTCACGATGGGCGTGCGGCCGATGGTGTCGAGGATGCTGTTGTAGATCATGGAAACGCTCCGTGGGCAAAGAAAGCGCGCTGTCGGAATCTCGGCAACGCGCAGCATGAAATAACCGCGGTGACGCGGAGGTTATGCGCCGTGGATGGCGCGCAAGGTCTCCACCGCGGCGCGCCGGGGGGCGCGCGGCACGCGTCGGGGCGGTGCCGCCGTCCCGATGGCGACCGGCGTCCCCAGCGGCTCGGCACCGAACCAGGCCAGCCGATGACTGAGCGAAGCCACCTCGCCCAGGATCAGCAGCGCCGGCGAGCGCACATCGTGGCGACGCGCCTGTGCTGCCAGGTCGGCCAGCGTGCCAGTCACCACGCGCTGGTCGGCACGCGAACCGTTTTCCACCAGCGCAAACGGCGTTTCCGCCGCGCGGCCATGCGCCAGTAGTTGCGCCTGAACCGTCTCCAGCCCGGCCACGCCCATGTAGACCGCCAGGGTCTGCCGCTCCTGCGCCAGCGCGGGCCAGTCGAGCGTGTCCATCGAGGAGCGGCAATGCGCGGTGACCAGGCGCACCGACTGCGCGTGGTCGCGGTGGGTCAACGGCACGCCGGCGTAGGCCGCGCAAGCCAGCGCCGCGGTGATGCCGGGAACCACTTCATAGGCAATGCCGTGGTCGTGCAGGAATTCCAGTTCCTCGCCGCCGCGGCCAAAGACAAACGGATCGCCGCCTTTCAGGCGCACCACACGCTTGCCGGCGCGCGCGTGCTGCAACATCAGGTCGTGGATCTGATCCTGGGTGGCATGGTGGTTGCCGGCCTGCTTGCCCACCTCGATACGGTCGGCGTCGCGCCGGGCCAGTTCCAGTATGTCGGGGCTGACCAGCCGATCGTGCAGGATCACGTCCGCCTCGTTGAGCGCACGCAGCGCACGCAGGGTGAGCAGGCCCGGATCACCGGGACCTGCCCCCACCAGCACCACCGAGCCGACGGCATCCGCGCTTGGCGCGGCAAGTGCCTGTTCGGCCGCGGCAGTCGCCGCTTCCGGCTGGTTGCGGCGAAGCAGCTCCGCGACCGGACCGGTCAACAGCTTCTGATAGAACTGCCGGCGCAGGGCAAGATCCGGATAACGTCGGCGGATACGCTTGCGCAGGCGCGCGGCCAGTGCGGCCAACGGCCCGATCGAATGGTCGATCAGCGTTTCCAGCCGCTCGCGCAGAAGCCGCCCCAGCATCGGCGCCTCGCCGCTGCTGGAAATGGCCACGATCACCGGCGAGCGGTCGATCACGGCCGGTACGTGGAAGCTGGAGAGCTGCGCATCGTCCACCACGTTGACGAAGATGCGTTGCAAGGTGGCCAGCTCGGCGACCTGGGCGTTCAGGGCCTGATCGGAGGTGGCGGCCACCACCAGCCAGACGTGGTCGATCCAGCTGGCCTCGAACACGCCCGCGCGATGCGCGATGCGGCCCTTCCTGACCAGGCTTTCCAGTTGCGGCGTGAGCAACGGTGCGCCCACCGTCACCTGCGCCTTGGCCGCCAACAGCGCCGCCACCTTGCGCTCGGCCACGGCGCCGCCCCCCACGACCAGCACGGCACGGCGGGAAAGATCGGCAAACAGCGGATACAGCTTCATGGAATACACGGCGTCGACGCCACGGCAGCGCGGCAACGTAACGCTATCGGCCCGGCCTTTTGGGGGGAAATGACTTGTGATGCCGTTGATATACCTCAAGGTTATGAGCCATTTCCGTGATGTAGAATGTCAGACATGTTTGGGCGTATAGACGTCCGAATTACCCTAGAATGAACGTTGCCACCGATTATTCGGGCCGAACCGGCGCGGGCCGGGACGCGAGCGCAACGGCATGCCGCAACGAAGCTGCCGCATCGCGCTCGTCTACCCGTACACTCCACCGGCACACCTGCGGATCGACGCCATGACCCTGACCCAACTGCGCTACCTCATCGCCATCGCCGACTGCGGGCTCAACATCACCGCCGCCGCCGAACGCGTGCACGCCACGCAACCGGGCGTCAGCAAGCAGCTGAAGCAGCTGGAGGACGAGCTTGGCCTGCAACTGTTCACACGCAAGGGCAAGAGCCTCGACGGCGTGACCGATGCCGGCGCCCGTGTGCTGGAACGCGCACGCGTGATCCTGGCCGAAGCGGTCAACATCCGTTCGATCGCCGCCAACCTGCGCAATGAGGAGCACGGCGAACTTCGCATCGCCACCACGCACACCCAGGCCCGCTTCGCCTTGCCGTCTTCCATTGCGGCACTGAGCCGGCGCTATCCGCAGGTCAGCGTGCATCTGCAGCCCAGCGGCGACGCCGAGGTACTGGCGTTGCTGGAGGGTGGCCGCGTCGATCTGGCGGTGGTCAGCACCTCGGGGGCGGCGCCGGCCAGCGGCATTGCCCTGCCCGCCTACCGCTGGAATCGCGTGGTGCTGATGCCGCACACGCATCCGCTGGCCTCGCTCAAGCGCGCGCCGTCGCTGGCCGAGCTGGCCGCCTTGCCGCTGGTAAGTTACGACTCGTCGGTGAAGCCCGAATCGTCTCTCCGCCGCGCATTTGCCGCCGCGGGGCTGTCACCGCAGATCGCCATGACCGCCGCCGATGCCGACTTGATCAAGACCTATGTGCGCGCCGGCATGGGCATTGGCGTGCTGGCGGAAATGGCCATGCTGCCGGACGACGCCAACGACCTGCGCACGATCACCGCCGACGCGCTGTTTCCCACCTGCACCACCTGGATCCTGCTGCGCCGCGACAGCGTGCTGCGCGATTACACGCTGGACTGGATCGTGCAGTTCGCGCCGCACCTGAATCGCGCCGACGTGCGCAGCGCGGTGGCCAACGGCACACCGCATCCGGCCACCGTGGTGCCGCATTGGCGGCAGAACGTGGCAAGGGCACGCAAAGCCAGCGTGGAGTGAGGGCTTTGGTCTTTCGCTTCCCCCGCGATGCGGGGGAAGCTGCCCGGAGGGCTGAAGGGGGGCTTTTCGCTCGGTGCGGGCCAAGAAAGAGCTCCCTCTTCCGCCTTCGGCATCTTCTCCCGCAAGCGGGAGAAGGAAAGGCGCGGCTCTTTGCGCTTCCCCCGCTTGCGGGGGAAGCTGCCCGAAGGGCTGAAGGGGGGCTTTTGCTCGGAGAAGAGCGCCCTCTTCCGCCTTGCGTGCCGCTCCTGCGGCACGCCCTTCGGGCCGGCTTCGCCGTTCGCTTCGGCATCCTGCCCTCGCAGTCGGCATCTTCTCCCGCAAGCGGGAGAAGGGAAAGCCACTTACACCAGTTCGTGCAGGCCGCATTCCCGCTTGAGGCCGAAGAAGCGGGTGTCCTCGGCATCCATGCCCGGTTCCCAGCGGCGGGTGGTGTGGGTGTCGCCGATGGAGATGTAGCCCTGCTCCCACAGCGGGTGGTACGGCAGGCCGTGGCGTTGCAGGTACATGCCCACGTCGCGGTCGGTCCAGTCGGCAATGGGGTGGAACTTCCAGTGGCCGCGCTGCCATTCGACGAACGGAATGTCGTGCCGGCTCTTGGACTGGCTGCGGCGCAGGCCGGCGAACCAGCCCTTGATCTCCAGCTCTGCCAGCGCGCGCTGCATCGGCTCGACCTTGCGGATGCGGTTGTATTGCTCCAGACCTTCCAGCCCCTGCTCCCACAACCGGCCATAGCGCGCCTCGGCCCAGGCACGGCCGATC
>JBIQMK010000206.1:0-6305 GCA_044463365.1 Rhodanobacter sp.
CATCGCTGCCTTCCTCGATGATCGGGTGCGACGAATACTCGTTAAACGAAAGTGACGGCAACGTGCGCGAAACGTGCCCGCCGCTGGTGTGCGGCATCACTTTGCGATCGGAACACACCAGCCGCCCGACCGAAACGGTGGCCTGCCGAAGCGATCCACTCAGGCAGCGGAAGGTTCCATCGGCTTTCGCCGACAGACCAAAAGAATGAAACGCGGCAAGCTGGCATTTCCTGCAGCCGTCGACTTCGCAGCTTCGTTACCAGAGACAAGCATGCAATATGGGGGACTGGCCGTTGCGGCGCTGAGCGAGCTTTAGTGCGCTTTTGAAGGCCAAGGTCACGCCGCTGGAAACCTCGGCGAGTGCGCTGCAGGATGGATGAGGGCGCATCTCTTGCAAGCTTCCCGAGCGGGCATGGCTGAAGTTCAAGGACGCGAACGGAACATTCGAGAATGCTATCTACGGCGATGAAATCGTATCGAATCTCGAATTGACCCAAAACGAAGTGTTTTACATCGGCGCACGTGCCGACACGCTGAAAAAGTACCTGGATATCGTTGGCGAACGATAGTTGAAACCTCAAAAGGAAGAAGACCATGACTGCACGCGGCACGCACAACACTAACTTGCTCGCTCGGGCAAGCCGCAGATCCATCACTCTCTGCAAATGGCTCACCAGCTGCGGTGCAGCCCTGATGGTCTTCGCGTGTACGGCGGCGCCAACTGATACTTCGCCGACGGCCGTACCAAAGGATGTGCGCGCCTTGATGGCTAGCGCAGACACGCTGCTTGCCTACAAGACTGCCGACCTCTACGGGGACGGCTCCCAGGCAGCCGTGATCGTGGTTCGGCATCAAACCAGCAAAAAGAGCGATTACGACTTCGACAGCAATCCGTGCGAACTGTTGGTGTTGCGGCGAGAGAACGGCAAGGTCGTTAAAGCGGACCACAGCGCGAAGGCGGTGGACTGTACGTACAACGACGTCGCGCGCCATGCGCCTTCGATGTCTTTGAACGACAACCTCGCCGTGTCGCCCGCCAGCATCGTATACGTCAATCAGAAAGATAAGGGCGACAGTACGTTCCATTTTGCGTGGTCTAAGGAAAAGGCCACGTGGTACCTGCACCGTGCCACCGCGTCGAACCCGGTCAGTGGCACCAGCGCTGCTCATGTCAGCGCAACGTATCCGAAGGATTTCGGATGGATACCGATGTCGTCCGTCGACCCGGAAGCGATCGCCGAAGTTCTCGAAAAGCAGGTAAAGACAGCCCGGTGAAGGGAGTTCGCCATGCCATATTTCAACGAGATTTCCGCCCTTCTATTTAGACGCTGCGTCGAGGCAGGCATCGAGTCGCCCACTGAACTCGCCAACATCATGGGTAATGCTTCGGTCGAAACCGACGGCTTCCGCACAATGCATGAACGCTTGGGGTACTCCTCGGTAGGCAACGTCATCGGTGCGGTGAAGAGCGCAGCCATCCGATCCACTCGTGAGGATATCCAGGCCGCCGTCGATAGCCACGATCCGAAACAAATGGCAAAGGTGCTCTACGAGGGCCGCACCGATCTGGGCAACGACACGCCCGGCGATGGCTACCGGTTCCACGGTCGCGGCTATTTCCAGTACACCGGTAGGGACAATTACACCCGTTTTGGCGACAAGTTTGGAGTCGACCTCGCAAACAATCCGGATCAGGCGACCGAACCGGAAACGGCAGCGAAACTTGCCATCGCCTACTGGAAGAACAAAGTTCCCGAGAAGTACCGCGAAGACGCCAAACACGCGGGCGCCATTATCAACGGCGGGCCAAATGGCGCCGAGGCGCGCGTGACGCAATCGAACCGCTGGAAAGAAACCATCACCCAAGAACTTGTCGATGCCGTCAAGAAAGGAAACATGAGCATCGACGAACTTGCGACTTTGGGCATCGGGGGCACGGTGCGCAAGGGCGAGCATGGCGTCCACGTGAAATGGTTACAAACCAGTCTCAGCCAACTCGGGTACACCGACGACCATGGCGACCCACTGCGTTCCGATGGCGACTTTGGCCCTGCGACGTTCAACACCGTCAGGGCATTTCAGCGCAACCACGGCCTTCCCGACGACGGCATCGCCGGTCCCAACACGCAGCGCGCGCTCATGCATGAGACGCTTCAACACATCACCCTGCAACAGCCCGACCTCACCGCATTCACTCTTGATCACTACCAGCACCCCGGCCACCGGATGTTCCAGAAGGCGCTGGCACATGTCGGCCAGCTCGATGCGGCACAAGGCCGCGCGACGGATTCTCTGAGCTACAACCTTTCCGGCGCGCTCGCACTGGCGGCGAGGAAAGCGGGGTTGGAGCGGATCGATCGGGTGATGTTGAGCGACGATGCGTCCCGCGCCTTCGCCGTGCAAGACGACACGCCGCTGCAGCGGTTCGTCCATGTGGATGTGGTGACAGGCATCAATACGCCGCTGGCACAGAGCAGTGCGGACTGGATGCAGTGCGAGGCGCCCTCCGTGCAGAACGCGCAGGCACCGGCGCTGCCGGCGGTGGAAGTGCGGGTGGCGCCGCCGTCGATGTAGCGGAAAAAGGTCTCGGGGACAATCTGCAACTGGGCAGACGGCCGATCAGCGCTTGCGGGCGACAGACCTCTCCAAAGTCGCTGAACGCCTAGCTCGCGGCGGCGAACCCTTCTTGTCTCACCTACCTTTGGTGGAATATGACTGGCTCCATCCGGTGCTCAGCTGCCCCGCCCGCGACAGTGCCTCAATGCAAGGGGCCGAGTTGACCGTGCGGCCATCCACACATCCTGCTCTTTGGGCGTTGGATCGGTCCAGATAACTGGCGTATTCGACCTCCGTGAGCCGATGATCGCCCGCCACATCGTATTGATTGAAATGCGCCCGCAAGGCTCGCAATTGTTTGGGGATTTCCGAGCGTACGAGCACGCCATCGCGGTTCACGTCCAAGCTTTTGAATGCGGGTTGCGCCACCGCGGAACTCGGGGCCGCAGCATCATCCATTGCCGATGCCATCGTGGTGGCCGCAAGACCGAGGACGCCCATTGCAACCAGGGCAGTTTTGGAGATTGAGACTTTCATCGATTGCCTCCGTGTACGGCGAGAGTTCAATGGTGAAAAACATGCTTCTGCATGGCCGAACCTGTTTCAAAAAACTTTCGACTAAACCGAAAGCCAAAAAAAGGGATGACGGCGAATGACAGAGGACTCGCGATCAAATTGTTCGAATCGAACGTAATCGCAAGACGATCAATTACTCGTAAAAGTGGTACCGGTCAACCGCTATAGATCCAACTGCAGGGATCAAGCGAGCTTCAAGCTTGGCACGCCGTCGATCCAACGCCCCTCGCCAGATCGAAGCCAGGCCTCGGAACCATGCCAACAACCGCCGGTTTCGGCCGCCCACGCTTGACAGACCATTTACGTGCATATACACCTATATCCCATGACACCCGATCTTTCTGTATTCGCCACCACCCGTTGCCTGTGCCTTGCGGCGCGGCGCGCCGCGCGCACGATCACGCGCGAGTTCGACCAGGCATTGCGCCCCCATGGCCTGCGCGCCACTCAGTTCACCTTGCTGGCAGCGCTGCATCTGGCCGGTTCGAAGGCCATCGGCGAGCTGGCCGAGATGCTCTCCGCCGACCGCACCACGCTGACCCGCAACCTCGCGGTCGCCGAACAACGCGGATGGGTGAGCTTGCGTATCGATCCCGCCGACGCGCGTTCGCGCCTGGCGGCCATCACGCCCAAGGGTTCGCGCACGCTTGTGGCCGCCATGCCCCTCTGGAACGCGACCCAGCAGCGGCTGCTCCAGGACATTGGCGAACCCGCCGCTGCAACTCTGCATCGTCTTGCGGGCGGGCCGTGCGTCATGCCGTTGCCGCCCATGGAAGAACCGATCAAGCCGTCATCCCGGCGAAAGCCGGAATGACGCGAAAAGACTCGAGCATCACCAAGACCAGCAACATCCACGCCGTATCGGAAATCCAGAACCCCTTCCGCCGCATCCGAGGAGACGCCCCATGAAGCTCTACTGGTCCGATGTCCTTTGTCCGCGCAAGGTCTGCGCGGTCGCGAAATACCTGCAGTCGCCGGTCGACTATGCGTATGTCGAACTCGCCCGCGGCGAGCACAAGACGCCCGATTACCTGGCGCTGAACCCCAACGGCAAGGTGCCGACGCTCGTCGACGGCACGCGCGTGCTGTGGGAAGCCGACGCCATCATGTGCCACCTCGCAGCGCGTTCGGACTCGGACCTGTGGCCACAGGACGATCGCCAGATCGACGCCCTGCGCTGGCTGAGCTGGGGCGGGCACGAATTCAATCCCGTGGCCAGCCAACTCTATTTCGAATACGTCATCAAGCCGCGCTTCAACATCGGTGAACCCGATGCCGACGCGGCGGCGCGCGCGCAGGATGGCTTCCGCCGGCTGGCGGCCATCCTCGAAAGCCATCTGCAAGACCGTCGCTGGCTGGTCGGCAAAACGCTCACGGTGGCGGATTTCTCACTCGCCATCACCCTGCCTTACGCCGACGTCGCGCGCATCCCGCTGGCCGAATTCCCCGCCATCCACCGCTGGCACGAAACGCTGTGCGAAATGGACGCGTGGCGCGAACCGTTTCCCGACATCGCCGTCGCGGCCTGAAACCGCGGCGATCGATGCCCGTTGCAGCCATCGCTGCGTCCACTTCCGTCCCGCAAGAGGAAATGCCATGAACCTCGTCAGCTATCTGTTCTTCAAGGACAACGCCGCAGAAGCGTTCGATTTCTACGCCCACGCCCTCGGCGGCAAGGTCACGATGAAGGTGACCATGGGCGACATGCCCGGCAACGAAACCCTGCCGGCCGACGCACGTGGTCTGATCGCCCATGTGCGGCTGGAAGTCGGCGACGCCGTGTTGATGGGCTCCGACTGGTGCGGTCCCACGCCCGAGCCGTATCCCGGCATCCATGGCAACGCGGTGTCGCTGAGCGTCGAGGAACCGGGCGAAGCCGAACGCGTTTTCAAAGCGCTTGCCGAAGGCGGCCAGGTGACGATGCCGATCGCCGAAACGGCATGGGCCTTGCGCTTCGGCATGCTTACCGACCGCTTTGGCGCCAAGTGGATGGTCAACTGCAACCGACCGGCGGCGTGACATGGCTGATGACCGGGCGGCAGCCCCCCGCATTGACCGGCATGCGGGGTGCCGCCCGTACGGCGCAAGCCAGCCGCCCCCTCAACTCGATCGTTACACCGAAAACCGCCAACGGAGCCGCACGATGACCATCGCCATTACCGCCTTTGAAAAATCGCCCGATGGCGGCATGGGGCTGGCGCGCGATACGCGCGTTCGCTGGGCGCTTGAAGAAGTGGGCCTGCCTTACAAGGTTCGCCTGGTTTCATTCCGTGCCATGAAGCAACCCGCGCATCTGGGCATGCATCCGTTCGGGCAGATTCCGACCTACCAGGAAGGCGATCTTGTGCTGTTCGAGACCGGCGCGATCATCCTGCATATCGCACAGCACCATGCGGGCCTGCTGCCGGACGATGCCCACGCCCGGGCGCGCGCGATCGCATGGATGTTCGCCGCCACCAACACGGTGGAACCGCCGATCCTCGAGCTGGTGACCGCCAGGATATTCGAAGCCGACAAACCATGGAGCAAGGCGCGCCTGCCCCTGGTGCAGGACCGCATCCGCACCCGGTTGCGCCAGCTCTCCAGCCGGCTGGGCGATGCCGATTGGCTGGACGGCCCGTTCAGTGCGGGCGACCTCCTGATGGTGCACGTGCTGCTCAGGTTGCGCCTGTCGGGTCTTCTCGACGAGTTCCCCAATCTCGCGGCCTACGTCGCCCGCGGTGAAGCCCGTCCCGCCTATCAACGGGCTTTCGCCGATCAGTGGGCGGTCAACCAGCCTGCCCCCGAAACTCGTTGAAGCCAGTCGGTCATCCGTGAACAGGGAGCATTGCGTGTCTGAAGCGCCACCAAACAACCTGCCGATCTATCGTTTGCTCACAGGACCTGACGACGCTGCCTTTTGCAAGCGCGTGTCCGAAGCACTGGCCCTGGGTTATGTGCTGCATGGTTCGCCGTCGATCACCTTCAATGGCGAGTCCGTCATCGCAGCCCAGGCCATTATTTGGCCGGTGACCCGCAGCTGATCGAGGAAGCTTCCGCCATCCCGGTTTCGCGCGTCCATGCAGCGGATACCTCACGGCCACGGGCCGCGTCGTCGACCACCAGGATGAGTTGGTGGTCGTGGTCGCTGTACAGCACTTCGATGTTCACGCCTGCTTCCGCCATGCGTCCGC
>JBIQMK010000207.1:0-6270 GCA_044463365.1 Rhodanobacter sp.
ACTTCGAGCGGCGCGGGTTGAAGCTGGGGCATGGGGTTTGGGATTTGCTGTATCGGAGGGCTTAGAGCAAGAGCTTTACCCCTCCCCAGCCCTCCCCTGCAAAGCAGGGGAGGGAGCAAGGCGTCGAGCGCGCGGCTTTTGCTCCTCCCCCTGCTTGCAGGGGGAGGCTGGGAGGGGGTCAAGCTTTTTGCTTTTCCTCCAGCACCCGAAAAATCTCTGCCACCACGTCGTCCGTGCGCAGCAACACATCGTCGTTCCAGAAGCGCAGCACCCGATAGCCCTCGCGCTGCAAAAGCGCAGTACGTCGTTCGTCATATTCGAACGCTTCCAAATGCTGCCCACCATCCAATTCAACCACCAGCCGTGCGGGTACGCAGAAATCCACGATGTAACCCGCCAACGGATACTGTCGACGGAATTTGTGCCCAGCCAATTGCTGGCGGCGCAGGAAGTACCAAAGGCGGCGCTCGGCGTCGGTGCTTTCGTTGCGGAGTTGGCGGGCGCGAATCCATTTGCGCTGCATGGCGATTCTTCCGCGAGGATTGGAGTACGGAAAAGCGTAACCCCCTCCCAGCCTCCCCCTGTAAGCAGGGGGAGGAGCAAAGCGCCGTACTCCCGTGCATCTGCAAGTCGCGCGCTTTTGCCCCCTCCCCTGCTTGCAGGGGAGGGTTGGGGAGGGGTCGCTCTTGCCCTGCGGTTCACCAGCAACCGCACCGGCCCGCTTATACTCACGCGATCCAGACAGGGACGAATCGTCGCAGCGTGAAGCTTCCACTGCCATCGCCTAGCCACTTGCACGCAACGCCACCGCGGGACGCGCGCTGATGGGCCTGTCGCTCACCCCCGAGATGGTGCTGGTGCTGGGGCTGGTGGGCTTCACCATGATCATGCTGGTGCTGGAGTGGATCCGGGCCGACATGGTGGCGCTGCTGGTGGTGGTGGTGATCGGTCTGACCGGGCTCATCCCGTCCGATCGCGTGTTCAACGGCTTCGCCGGCAACGCGGTGATCGCGATCATGGCGATCATGATCATGGGCGAGGGACTGGACCGCGCCGGCGTGCTCAACCTCACCGCCAACTTCGTGATGCGCATGGCCCGCGGCATGGAATCGCGCCTC
Source organism: Rhodanobacter sp. (assembly GCA_044463365.1). GTDB lineage: Bacteria > Pseudomonadota > Gammaproteobacteria > Xanthomonadales > Rhodanobacteraceae > Rhodanobacter. The sequence goes on from JBIQMK010000207.1 coordinate 1,119, forward strand.
GGCGTGGTGATCAACCTGGTGGCCAGCCTGTTCAGCGCGGTCATTCCCAGCCAGGCGCTGGCGGCGATCATGATCCCGGTCAGCAGCCGGTTGTCGGCGCGCACCGGCGTGCCGTTGTCGCGATTGCTGCTGCCGATGGCGTTCTGCATCCTCACCGCCACCAACACCACGCTGATCGCCAACTCGCCGCTGATCGTGCTGAACGACCTGATCGCCAGCGCCAACGCCAACCTGCCACCGGGCGCGCACACCATCCCCAAATTCGGCCTGTTCAGCGTGACGCCGATCGGCCTGGCGCTGGCCTTCGTGGGCGTGGGCTATTTCTATTTCTTCGGCCGCAAGCTGCTGCCCGGGCACGAGGACGAACGGCTGAAGGTCACCCCCGGCCGCACCGAGAGCTACTTCGCGGAAACCTACGGCATCGGCGGCGAGACGGCCGAGCTCACCGTTACCGCGGAAAGCCCGCTGGTGGGCATGAGCATCGGCGAGGCGGAGCAATTGCACGAGGCGCCGCTGATCCTGGCGATCAAGAGCGGCAACGAGTCGCGCATGGCGCCGCCGGCCGATCACGTGATCTGGGTGGGTTCGGTGCTGGGCGTGCTGGGCCCGCGCGAGCAGCTCAGCCAGTTCGCCAACAACCAGTTGTGCCGGCTGTCGCCGCGCATGCGCCAGTTGGGCGAGTTGTTCAATCCGACCCGCGCGGGCATTTCCGAGGTGGTGATTCCGCCGGTGTCGCGCTTCATCAAGCAGACCATCGGCGAATTGCGGCTGCGCAAGCGCTATGGGATTTCGGTGCTGGCGGTGAACCGCGGCGACCAGGTGTTTCGCGACGACGTGCGCGCGGTGACGCTGCGCGCGGGCGACACCGTGGTGCTGCACAGCAACTGGCGCGACCTGTCGCTGGCAGCCGAGGACAAGGACCTGGTCGTCGTCACCGACATCCCCAAGCAGGAGCAGCGCCCGGGCAAGATCTGGCAGGCCGTGGGTTTCTTCGTGATGGCCAAGTGCCTGGCCCTGTTCACCAACCTCGACCTGTCCGTGGCGATGATGACCGGCGCCATCGCCATGCTGCTGTCGGGCGTGCTGAACATGGACGAGGCGTACAAGGCGATCAACTGGAAGACCATCTTCGTCACCGCCTGCCTGATCCCGCTGGGTTGGTCGATGGATTCCACCGGCACCGCCGCGTGGCTGGCGCAGCAGGTGCTGCATTACCTGGGCGGCGCCTCGCCGTACATCCTGCAGATCGTGCTGGGCGTGCTGACGCTGCTGTTTTCGCAGGTGATGTCGAACGTGGGCGCCACCGTGATGATGGTGCCGATCGCGATCAGCGTGGCGGTGGCCACCGGCGGCAACCCGTCGGCGTATGCGCTGATCGTGGCGGTGTCCTCGTCCAACACCTTCCTGCTGAGCTCGGGCCACCCGGCGCTGATGATGGTGACCGGCCCGGGGGGCTATCGCGGCAAGGATTTCCTGCGCGTGGGCCTGCCGCTGACGGCGCTGGTGCTTACGGTGACCATCGTGGCGATCAACCTCGTCTTCCGCTGAAGCGTCTCAGGCCAGCCACACCTGCTCGCCCTCGACCCGCAACGGCACCGCACGCAGGCTGTCGCCGCGGCAGGGGCCGGCCACGCACAGCCCGGCCTGGCGCTGAAAGCTGGCACCGTGCACGGCACAGATCAGGATGTCGTCCTTGAGCAGGAATTTCCCCGGCGCGTAATCGAGGCGGCGACCGGCATGGGGGCATACATTGCGGTAACCGCGGACCTGCTCGCCGTCGCGCAGCAGGATCAGGCTTTGCTCGCCATCGGCCAGCGGCGCATCGACCGCCGTCGCGCCGCCGTCGGGGATATCCACCAGCCGGCACAGCGGCAAAACGGTGGTGATTGTGTCCATAGGCACTTGCCTCGGAGGCCGGATGGCCCCATGGTTGCGCTCGCAAGTCATTGATTTTACCACACGGATTTTTAACACATGCACTTTTCACTCCCCTCCATGCGTCGCTCCCGCCACCCGTTGGCCCGTGCCCTGTCGCTGCTGCTGGGCATGGCGCTGGTCGGTGTGTTGCTGGTGTTCGGGTTGGTGGTGGCCGGGGTGCTGATGGTGGGCGGTATGGTGTTGCTGGCATGGCGTTACTGGACCAACGGCCGCAAGCTGGCGCCCGGAACGGCCCCGCACGCGCGCCAGCCGGAAGTGCTGGAAGGCGAATTCGTGGTGCTGCACCACCATCGACCGATGGCTCACTGAGCCCAAGCCCGCGCGCGCCGCGCAAAAGGGTGGAGAGAGGCGGATAATCCAGCGCCTTCTCCCGATACCACCCCACCATGTCCGACCTTTCGACCTGCGCCGCGACTGACACGTCGCGCTCCCTGGCCGATCCCCGTTTGCTGATCCCGCTGGCGCTGTTCGCGCTGTTCGTGATCTGGGGATCGACCTACCTGGGCATCCGCTTCGCGCTGGAAAGCTACCCGCCGTTCCTGCTGGCCGGCGTGCGTTTCCTGTGTGCCGGCGTGGCCATGTACGGCTTCCTGCGGCTGCGCGGGATGGCCGCACCGACATTTCCGCAATGGCGCAACGCGGCGTTCACCGGCTTGTTGCTGCTGGGCATGGGCAACGGGCTGGTGTGTTTTGCCGAAGAGCGGGTGAGCTCGGGCATCGCCGCCGTTTCCGTGGCCAGCATGCCGCTGTTCGCGGCGCTGTTTTCCGGCATGTACGGGCAGTGGCCCAACCGGCGCGAAAGCCTCGGCCTGGCGATCGGCTTCGCGGGCGTGATCGTGCTGAACCTGGGCAGCAGCCTGTCGGGCTCGCCGGTGGGCGCGCTGGCCTTGCTGGTGGCGGCCGCCTGCTGGGCGTTCGGTTCGGTCTGGAGCCGTGGTCGCGACATGCCGCCCGGCCCGATGAACACGGCCGCGCAGATGCTCTGCGCCAGCGTCGCGCTGCTGCTGGTCGGCTATGCCGGCGGTGAGCACCTGCCCGCCCATCCCACCCTGCACGCGACGTTGGCACTGGCCTACCTGGCGGTGTTCGGATCGATCATCGCGTTCAGCGCCTACCTGTACGTGCTGAAACACGCGCGCCCCGCCTTGGCCACAAGCTACGCCTATGTGAACCCGCCGGTGGCGGTGCTGTTCGGCGTGCTGCTGGCCGGCGAGCACGTGGGGCCGTACGACCTGGTCGGCATGGCAATCATCCTGGTCGGCGTGGTGGCGATCACGCTGGCCAAGCAGAAGCGGTAGATCAAGAGCAACCCCCCAGCCTCCCCCTGCGAGCAGGGGAGGGGCGAACGGCACCGCTCCCTCCCCTGCTGCCAGGGGAGGGCTGGGGTGGGGTCGCTTTTGATCTTGCACACGCCAGATGCAACTCTTGGTCGCATCGGGGTCGCCGATGCAGCGGAGAATGGCATGAACGCATCGCAAGACGGCTGGATGGCGCGCGCGGCCTTGCGCAGCGCCGCATGGGCGGAGCGCTGGTTTCCCGATGCATGGGTGTTCGCCGCGCTGGGCGTAGTCGTGGTGGCGCTGGCCGCGTTTGCCTTCGGCGCCACGCCGACGGCCACCGTCAATGCGTTCGGCAGCGGCTTCTGGAGCCTGATCCCGTTCACCATGCAGATGGCGTTCGTGGTGATCGGCGGCTACGTGCTGGCCACCGCGCCGGTGGTGGCGCGCTTCATCGACGTGCTGGCACGAGCGCCGCGCAGCGGACGCGGCGCGATCGTCTACATCGCGCTGGTGAGCATGCTGGCGTCGCTGCTTTCCTGGGGTTTCTCGCTGGTGTTCGGCGGGTTGCTGGTGCGTGCGCTGGCGCGGCGCGACGAGTTGCGCATGGATTACCGCGCCGCCGGCGCGGCGGCGTACCTGGGCCTGGGCGCGATCTGGGCGATGGGGCTTTCGTCGTCGGCGGCGCAGTTGCAGGCGAACCCGGCCAGCATGCCGCCGGGCCTGCTGGCGATCACCGGCGTGCTGCCTTTCAGCCAAACCATCTTCCTGTGGCAGTCGATCGTGCTGACGGCGGTGCTGATCGTGGTGTCGCTGCTGGTGTGCTGGTTCACCGCGCCGTCGGATACGAACGCACGCACCTCGAAGGATTTCGACATCGGCGAAAGCTCCACGCCCGCGCTGCCGCCGCGCACGCGTCCTGGCGAATGGCTGGAATACAGCCCGCTGCTGTCGCTGGCGATCGGCCTGCTGGGGCTTGGCTGGCTTGGCCACGAGTTCGCCAGCAAGCCGGCGGTCACCGCGATCGCCAACCTCAACACCTACAACCTCCTGTTCCTCACCCTGGGGATCCTGCTGCACTGGCGGCCGCGCAGTTTCCTCGACGCGGTGCATCGCGCCGTGCCCAGCACCGCCGGCGTGCTGATCCAGTTTCCGCTGTATGGCGGCATCGCGGCCCTGCTCACCCACGTGCCCGGTGCAGACGGCGCAACGCTGGCGCACCGGTTGTCGAACCTGTTCGTGCACATCGCCGGCCAGGAGAGCTTCCCCGCGGTGATGGGCGCGTACTCGGCGATCCTGGGTTTCTTCGTGCCTTCCGGCGGCGGCAAGTGGCTGGTCGAGGCGCCGTACGTGATGCAGGCGGCGAACGACCTGCACGTGCACCTGGGCTGGGCGGTGCAGGTGTACAACGCGGCCGAGGCGCTGCCCAACCTGATCAATCCGTTCTGGATGCTGCCGCTGCTGGGCGTGCTGGGGCTGAAGGCGCGCGACGTGGTCGGCTACACCTTCGTGCAGTTGGTGGTGCACGTGCCGCTGGTGCTGGGCATGCTGTGGCTGCTGGGCCTGACGCTGGCTTACGTGCCGCCGGTGATGCCCTGAAACACGCACGGGAACGCACAGCGTGCGTTCCCGTGGATCGCTTACAGCTCGCGCAGCGCCGTGGTCACCGGCAGCCTGGCGGCGCGCACGGCGGGGAACAGCCCGCCGACGAAACCGATCGCCATCGCCCACTTGATGCCCAGCCACAGCAGCTCCGGCGACACCTTGAACTGGAACACCACCTGGCTGAAGTTCGCACCCAGCGTGGACGCCGTGTAGCCGTTGAAGATCAGCCAGCTGATCAACCCGCCCAGCACGCCGCCGAGCAGCGCCAGCAACATGGTTTCCATCAGCACCGAGACCACTACCGGCAGGCCGCGGAAACCGATCGCGCGCAG
>JBIQMK010000208.1:0-6248 GCA_044463365.1 Rhodanobacter sp.
ACGCCGCGGCGTTGCCTTTCGCCTGATCGAACAGAAAAACCAGCCCTTTCACGGCTCACGCGGCAAGGGCCTGCAACCTCGCACGCTGGAGGTCTTCGAAGATCTGGGGCTGGTGGATCGCATCCATGCGCTGGGCGGCCCCTACCCCATGCAGCGCGAACACCGCCCCGATGGCAGCCACGCCGATGCACCGATGGGCGACGAAATCACCGCCACCCCGGCCGAACCCCACAGCGTGCCCTGGATGCTGCCGCAATTCCTCACCGAGCGCGTGATGCGCGAGCGGCTGGCGGAGCTCGGCCACGCGCCGCAGTTCGGGTGCGAACTGGTGCAGTTGCAGCAGGACGCGCACGGCGTCACCGCAACGCTCGCGCTGGCGGCCGGTACCGAAACCGTGCGCGCACGCTACCTGGTCGGCGCCGACGGCGGCCACAGTTTCGTGCGGCAGGCGCTCGGCATCGGCTTTCCCGGCAAGACGCTGGGCGTGCGCGCGATGGTGGCCGACGTGGCGCTGAAGGGGCTCAGCCGCGACGCATGGCATCGTTTCAACGCAAGCGACATGCAGCGGCAGATCGGATTCTGCCCGCTCGCCGGCACCGACCTGTTCCAGATCCAGGCACCTGTGCCGCTGGAAGGCGATGTCGACCTCTCGACGGCCGGCCTCCAGGCCATGGTGACCGAGCGCACCGGGCGCTGCGACATCCAGGTCGGCGCGGTGGCCTGGGCGTCCGCCTTCTCCATGAGCGCGCGGCTGGCCGACCGCTATCGCGTGGGCCGCGTGTTGCTGGTGGGCGACGCGGCACACACACATCCGCCCACCGGCGGCCAGGGCCTCAACACCAGTGTGCAGGATGCCTACAACCTCGGCTGGAAACTCGCCGCCGTGCTGTCCGGCGCGCCGGACAGCGTGCTCGACAGTTACGAGGAAGAACGCCGCCCCATCGCCGAAGGCGTGCTCGACCTCTCGACCCGGCTGCTGGACGAGGCCAGGCGCGGCGAACTGCGCCGCAACCGCGAAGTCCGCCAACTCGACCTCGGTTACCCCGCGTCCTCGCTCAACCTGCAAGCCGCGCCACCACCGCACCGCCTGCAGCCCGGCGACCGCGCGCCCGACGCGCCCATCCACCGCGCCACCGGCCTGCCCGCCCGCCTCTTCGATCTGCTGCACGGACCGCACTGGACGTTGCTGGGCCAGGACACCGACCGCGACCGCATCGCGCCGCACCCGCAACTGCGCGTTCATGTGTTCGGCATCCGCGGCGATGTTATCGACGCGCACGGCCATTTCCGCGATGCGTATGGCCTCGCGCCGAACCATTGGGTCCTGGTGCGGCCGGACGGCTACATCGGCGCCTTCGTTGCAGGTGACCGCACCGACGCGCTGCATGCCTATATGCGGCGCGTGGGCATCGTGCAGGAGAGATCGGACCACGATCGAGCGGACAATCAAGACGTCCTTGCGGCCACGGCTTCTTGATGGCGGGCGGTTGAAGCAGGTCAGCCGCCGCTCCCATGACCAGGGTCAACGTGCGCGGACGCGACAAAAGCTAGCTTGCAGCCACTCAAACCGGAGCGTCCTGCATATGTCGTTCGATACCGTGATCATTGGCGCCGGCCCCGCCGGACTGTGTTTCGCCCGCTCGCTGGCGGGCAGCGGCCTGCGCATCGCGCTGGTCGAGCGCCAGCCCGAGGCGGCACTGATCGCACCGGCGGACGACGGACGCGAAATCGCGATCACCCATCACTCGCAGCGCCTGCTGCGCGAGCTGGGCCTGTGGGCGCGGCTGCATGAAGACGAGATCGGCACCTTGCGCGACGCCATGGTGATCGATGGCGACGACCACGACGGCCTGATCTTCCGCCACGACGAAACCGGCAAACCGCAGTTGGGCTGGCTGCTGTCCAATCACGCGATCCGCCGCGCGGCGTACGCCGAAGTGATGGAGCAGCCCGAGTCCGAGCGCATCACCGGCGTGCAGGTCACCGGCGTGCGCACCGCCAGCGACGGCGCCCAGGTCGCCTTGAATACCGGCGACATCCTGCACACCCGACTCGTGGTCGCCGCGGACAGTCGCTTCTCCGAAACCCGCCGCGCCATGGGTATCCCGGCAGGCATGCACGACTTCGGCAAGACCATGCTGGTGCTGCGCATGCAACACGACGTGGCGCACGACCAGGTGGCGTGGGAATGGTTCGGCGTCGGCCAGACCCTGGCCCTGCTGCCGCTGCACGATCCCCATACCTCCTCGGTGGTGCTGACCCTGCCGCCGCAGGAAATGCAGGCCTTGCTGGCACTGGACGACGCAGCATTGGAAGCCGCGATGGCCTCCCGCTTCCAGCAACGCCTGGGCGCCATGCGTATAGCCGGCCCGCGTTGCAGCTACCCACTCGTTGGCGTGTACGCCAAACGCTTCGTGGCCGAACGCTTCGCCCTGATCGGCGACGCCGCCGTCGGCATGCACCCCGTCACCGCCCACGGCTTCAACTTCGGCCTGCTCGGCCAGGCCACCCTGGCCCGAGAGCTACGCGCCGCCGTCGCCGCCGGGCAACCGATCCACAGCCGCGAACTCCTGCGCCGCTACGAACGCAAACACCGCCTGGCCACCCACCCGTTGTATCTGGCTACCCAGATGCTGGCTGGTTTGTACACCGACGACCGACGGCCGGCACGGGTGGTGCGCAAGCTGGCATTGCGGGTGGGTGCGCGGTTGCGGCCGTTCCAGATGGCGGTGATGGCGGAGCTAACGGCGGATGGTGGGACGGCGGTGCGGCCTCCCCGCTTTCAATTCGCGCGTCCGGGGCGGGTGGCTACGGGCGTGGAATAATCATTCCTGAAACTTGTCCCTGACACGAATGGCGCTAACTTAAGCCCGTCATCCTCGCGAAAGCGAGGATCCAGTGCCATTGGCCGTCCGTAAAAAGCCGAAGTCACTGGATTCCCGCTTTCGCGGGAATGACGAAAGAGTGGGGATTCACGCTTAAGTCAGCCATTCGTCCCTGACACCTTTCCGCGGAGAATGACTCTCCGGCGCGTTTCTCAGTGGCCGCTTTCAGGAACCACCGAACCCGCCGGCGACGCGGCACTGCTCGCGCTGGCGAGCTTCTCGGGACGGGCGCCCCCGGAAGCGTACTGCCCGACCTGCAGGGTGAACTGTGCTTTTTGCCCTGATGCCACCGCCGCAGGATCAACGTACACCTGGATCCTGTAAGTCGTCGAAGCCCCAACGGACTGCGACCAGGTCTCCGCGCCGGACGTCGCCGTGTCGACCAGCGGCTTGCCATGAGTCTGGTCATCCACCTTGAAGTGCACCTGAGCGTTGCTGGAGAGGAGGTTGACCTTGACGGTCATACCCGCGGCGATGGCCACGGTGAAGTTCTGCGAGGTGGCGTCGGCCCCCAGTATCCAGCTCTGCACCGCCCATGGCTTGCCGGGTTCAAACGTCACGGCAGTCGCCGGCGCCCGAAAGTCTTCGACACCGTATTGCCCGATTTGCAGCGCGTACTTCACGGTCTCACCGGAGGGCACCGCGGCAGGATCGATATAAACCTGGATCGTATACGTCGTGTCCGCCGGGTTGACCGTTGTCCAGGTGGTCTCGCCAGTCTTCTGCGAATCCAGGACCGGTTTTCTGCGGTTCTGGTCTTTCACCTTGAGCTGCACGTTCGGGCTGCGGGTGAGGAGATTGAGCTTGAACGTCTTGCCCGCCACACCGGCGACCGTGTAATCGACCGACTTGTTGGAACGATCAAGACTGCCGATTTCCTGCGCCCACACACTGTTTGGCGCAAAGGTCACGGCAACCGGCGTGTCGGCGGATACGGGCAGCGATACGCAGGCAACCGCCACTCCCAGGCCCGCGCCGAACGCGCCGCGGAGAAAATCGAAACGTGACATGTGTGGAACCCTCGCATGGTTTGGAATTCGCCGGGGATGCTTCGATGATTCCATCGCGCTGCATCGTGGCCCGCGCATCGGCGCAGCGTTCCAGTGCATGGGCGGCGCCTCACCCCTGAGTCGGTGCCGTCCGCGAACGATACGCCTGATTCGCGCAGCTCGCGATACTGTCCTCGACAGCTTTTCTCGGGAAGGCGGGGCGCGGCTGCCGCCGTTCAGGATGGCAGTGATGGCCGGGCTTACGGCGGATGGTGGCACGGGGGCGTGGGCATCCGCTTTTGGGTCGGGCATTCGGAGCGGGTGGTTGCGGGGGCGGAATGAAGAAATCCGCTTCAGCAGGTTGAAGAATCGGGAACTCCAACCCTTCGCCCCTCGAACCGTCGAAGCACCAGCACCACCAGCGGAAACATCAGTGCGGTAACAGCCAGGCCCGCATATTCAAAACGCGCGCCTTCGACCACATGCTCAAGGCGAACCACGCCCTGCCCGTCGAAGCCGGCCATGACGCGAAAGCACATGTTGCCGCCCCAATGGATGCCGATGCTCATCCAGATCGCGCCCGTCTTGAGCACGGTGTAAGCCAGGGACACGCCGAGAACGGCGGAGAACAGCAGGTTGAAGGGGTCGATGCCCTCGTTCCAGCTGTCGTCCAGCGCATACACCGCAGTGGTGATCAGCAGGTACCACGCCATCAGGTTGAAGCGGCGGCAAAAGGCCAGCCCGTAGCCGCGAATCATCAGGTCGTTGATCGCCGAGGCAAGCAACATCCCGACCAGCGCCTGCCCCAGCATCGGCAGGACAAAGCTCCAGTCGCGCCAACCCACCACCTCGAACTTGCCCATGCCGAAGTACAGCAGGTTCTTCAGCGCCCAGACGCCGAAGCCGATGGCAAAGCCCAGTCCCAGCGAGGACAGCCAGCTCGGTGAACGACCCAGCCCCACCGTTTGCATCCTGGCGATGCCCAGCCCGAAGCGACAAAGCACGTACGCCAGCAGGAAGAAGCCCGCCACGTAGGCCAGCCAGACCGGCAGCGCGAAGCCCACCACCCGCGGTACGAGGTTGACGTAGAGATCGAGCAGGATGAAAACCAGTAACCAAGGCAAGACAGCGGCAAGACGATTCATGGGGTCGGGGCTGGGTTGAAGGAGTGGCGTCCGCAAATACCGGACATGGCGGACAACGTAAAACCAAGACCAGAGACGATTTCTGAACCTCATACGGGAAAGTGCCCTTGGGGCACTGTTTGATTGCGCACATCATGTCGATTGGGGCAATGACATTCCTACGCTCTACAAGTCTGGTCCAATAGCTCGGATCCGAAAAGTCGAACAAGCGACTCTGACTTGGATAGTTCTTTTCACTTACAATCCAAGTCCTGAGGGAGGGTTGGCGATGATTTCCGTGCCGATGATAAACGACATTCTTGAAGCATCAGACTGGGACGAAAACAGGATAACCCGAGAAATCCTCATCCCATGCCTGGAACGATACAGCGCCACCAATAACCACTGCCTCCGGGAAATCCGCTTCACGGGCGGTCAATATGAACTTGGGAACGACATTGAGTTTTATGAGCTAATCGGCCCTGACCGATTACGTCTCTACACAGGTATTCAGGTCAAGAAAGGCCAGATAGGGCAAACCCAAGCAACTGCATTGACCTTGCAGGGCACACAGGCCTTTGCCAAAGAAATCCTAGACCCCGCAGTCAACCAGAATTACCGTATCACTCGATGGATTGCGGCCACGACCGGCCAAATAACAGCTCCGGCACGTCAGACACTAGCCCTGCTTTCGAAAGGGGAAAACAGGCTGGTCCATGCTTGGGACGGCCTTAAGGTTGCACAACTCATATTTGACAACTGGTTGCCCGAATTCCTCGAAGTAATGAAGGTCCCTGAGCAACACCGCCAGAGTTCGAGCGTGACAACCATGTTGTATGACCCAGACGACCGCATCGTCGTCGGTCAAAGCCTTGTCCCCGGTTTGCTACGCACCTTAGACATTTCAGCTGCATTACCGCGAGGAGTAGCCAACGGGGTGATACTCGTCCTTGAACCAGATACGGACAAGATGAGGGAACTGATGTGTACAGTGCAATCCGATGTAGCCGATTTAGTCGTTGATGCGGCGCGTTCGCGCTTCACCCCTTTGTTCGTTCCCATGTCCGAAAACGGGACAGTCTCGGTCCGGGTCGATGGCGATAGATCGGTGACAGTCCTTTGCCGTGGTTATCGGTATGCCCGTTGATTTTGGCGCCCCGAGCCAACCCACGCCGACAAACACCGAAGCCAGCGGTCATACCGTTGTAGATTTCTGCGTAGGGCTATTCCTGTCCTGCTCCAGCTAAGCG
>JBIQMK010000209.1:0-6102 GCA_044463365.1 Rhodanobacter sp.
GACCAGCTACAAGGATCGCGGCGGCAAATACCAGGGCCAGCGCGGCGTGACCTTGCCGCGTACGTGAACGAGAGGCGCCCGGGGCCCCGCGGCACCGCCGGCGGCCGTTACACTTCGCCAGTGCAACGATGATTTTTCAGGAGAGTCCGATGATCCGTTTTTCTACCTTGCTGACCCGAATCGCAGCGGCAGCCTTGCTGGGCAGCGTGATGTTGCTGGCCGGTTGCAGCCTGGGCGGCACCAAGGAGGGCGTGCCCACCGACTCCATGCGGGGGCAGTTCGACGTCACCATCCAGGCGTACAAGAACGGTCAGTTCCTGGTCGACGGCGCGGTGCTGTCGGCGCTGGATACCGGCAGCCACTTCGCCTACCTGAAAGACCAGGGCAAGCTGCCCAAGACGGTGCTGCTGGAGCGCAGCGACGACTCGAAGATCCGCAAGCAGCACCTGCAATACATGGCGCGGATGCAGGACGACTACAAATTCACCGTGTATTTCGACGACGACGGCACGCTGAAGAAGATCAACCCGATCGATACCGAGGCCCGTCCGTTGCAGGAAACCCACGCGCCGGTGCAGATGAACGAGCAGCAGCGCGGCAAGGATGCGACCGGCAAGGACTTCGACCCCGATCCTTCCCGCCACTGAGGCGCTCGCTCCTTGCAGAAACGAAAGCCCGCGCTCAGCCGCGGGCTTTTTCGTGCTCCAGGTGCTGGCGCAGGGCCGCCACGCGTGCCGCGGCGGCGTCGGGACGGTAGGGCACGGCCGCGCCGTGGCCCCACACCGGGCCGGGCCACGCGTCGTCGCCTTCGCAACGGGCCACCACGTGCACGTGCAGTTGCCGCACGATATTGCCCAGTGCGCCGATGTTGAGCTTGTCGCATGGCGCCACCCGACGCAGCGCGGCGGCGGCCCGATCCACTTCACGCCACAACCGTGCGCGCTCGTCATCGGCCAGATCGGCAATTTCGGCAAGCCCCGGCTGGCGCGGGACCAGGATCAGCCAGGCGTAGCGCGCGTCGTTCATCAGGCGCACCTCGCACAATGGCAGGGTGGTGACGGCGAGGGTGTCGGCGGCGAGCCGCGGGTCGAGGGCGAAGCTCATGCGGCGGCCAACTGCGTTTCGAAGAAATCCAGCGTGCGCCGCATCGCCAGCTTCGCGCTGGCTTCGTGGTAGCTGGCGCTGCCGTCGCGGTTGAACGCGTGATTGGCGCCGGGATAGGTGAAGGTTTCCATCTGCGGCAAGGCATCGCGGTGCTTGGCCACCGCCTCGGGCGGGATGTTGGGATCCTTCTCGCCGAAGTGGAACATCACCGGCGCCTTCGGCGTTTCGTGCAGGAACGGCAGGTTGCGCGCGCCGTAGTAGCTCACCGACGGCAGGCCCAAGCGCAACGCCGACAACAAGGCCACCGTGCCACCCCAGCAATAGCCCACAGTGCCGATCTTGCCGGCCGACGCGATCGATTCGGCCGCGCTGGCCACGTCTTCCAGCGCGCGCTCCAGCCCCAGCTCGGTCACCAGTTGTCGGCCGCGGGCGTAGCCGCCACGGTCGTAGGCCAGCTCCACGCCGGTTTCCAGCCGATCGAAGAACGCCGGCGCGACGGTCACGTAACCGTGTGCGGCAAAGCGATCGACCATGTCGCGGATATGCGCCGTCACCCCGAAAATCTCCTGGATCACCACGATGCCGCCCTTCGGCTCGCCCTGCGGCCGCGCCAGGTAGCCACCAATGCACTGCGTGCCGGAAGTGGGAATGTTGATGGGCTGACCCATGGTTGGCTCCTGCGGGGAAAAAGAAGATTCTAGGGCTGGGAACGGAAAGGGCGTGAGAAAGGGCGGTTGGGAATCACCCACTCCACCGATCACCCTGAGCGTAGCCGCGCAGCGGCGAAGTCGAAGGGCACGACGCGGCAAGGCTTCGACTTCGCCGCTGCGCGGCTACGCTCAGCCCGAACGGCTGAGGGAGATTCGGCGCAATGTCCCCCGGAACATACACAAACCCCCAAGCTCCCCATTCCCCATTCCCCTATCACCTATTCCCGTACAATCGCCTGTTATTCCGCACGTTTCACGGTACTGCAGCCCATGTCCCAATCCGCCCACAAGATCGGTTTCGTCAGCCTCGGCTGCCCCAAGGCGCTGGTCGATTCCGAGCGCATCCTGACCCAGCTGAAGGTCGAGGGTTACGAGATCGTGCCCAGCTACAACGCGGCCGATGCGGTGGTGGTGAACACCTGCGGCTTCATCGACGCGGCGGTGCAGGAGTCGCTGGATTCGATCGGCACCGCGCTCAACGAGAACGGCAAGGTCATCGTCACCGGCTGCCTGGGCAAGCGCGAGAGCCTGATCCGCGAGGCGTACCCCGAGGTGCTGTCGGTCAGTGGCCCGCAGGATTACGCCAGCGTGATGGGCGCGGTGCACGCCGCCTTGCCGCCGCAGCGCAACCGCTTCCTGGACATCGTGCCGGACACGGGTGTGAAGCTGACGCCCAAGCACTACGCGTACCTGAAGATTTCCGAAGGCTGCAATCACCGCTGCAGCTTCTGCATCATCCCGTCCATGCGCGGCAACCTGGTCTCGCGCCCGGTTGACGAGGTGCTGATCGAGGCGGAGAAGCTGGTCAAGGGCGGCGTGAAGGAGCTGCTGGTGATCTCGCAGGACACCAGCGCCTATGGCGTCGACGTGAAGTACGCCGAGCGCGATTGGCGCGGCAAGGCCTACAGCACGCGGATGACCGAGCTGTGCGAGGGGCTGTCCGAACTGGGCGTGTGGACGCGGCTGCACTACGTCTATCCGTACCCGCACGTGGACGAGCTGATGCCGCTGATGGCCGCCGGCAAGATCCTGCCGTATCTGGATATCCCGTTCCAGCACGCCAGCCCGCGCATCCTGAAATTGATGAAGCGCCCCGGCAACATCGACAAGACGCTTGAGCGCATCCAGAACTGGCGCAAGGTGGTACCGGACCTGACCATCCGCAGCACCTTCATCGTGGGCTTTCCCGGCGAGACCGAGGCGGAGTTCCAGGAACTGCTGGATTTCCTGCGCGAGGCCGAACTCGACCGCGTGGGCGCCTTCACCTATTCGCCGGTGGACGGCGCGAAAGCCAACGAACTGCCCGATCCGGTTTCCGAGGAGTTGAAGGAGGACCGGCTGGAGCAGTTCATGGCGGTGCAGGCCGAAATCTCCGCCGCGAAGCTGCAGCGCAAGATCGGCCGCACGATGAAGGTGCTGGTGGACGAGGCCGGCGCCGACGGCGCGGTGGCGCGTTCCGCCGCCGATGCGCCCGAGATCGACGGCACGGTGCTGATTGCCGACGGCCAGCAATTGAAGCCGGGCCAGTTCGTCGACGTCGTCATCGAGGATGCCGGCGAACACGACCTGCATGCGCGGTTGGCGTATCCCGCGCTGAAAGTGATGTAGGGCCGTCGCGTGCGCTACGTGGCGCCACGGCGCGGCACGGTGGATCCGGCGACGTTCGGCCGGCCGCCGCTGTCGCTGTGGCGTGACTACGCGGACCTGATCGAGGGCGCCGAATGGCCGTCCATCGATGCACTGAACCGCCGGCTGCCTCCCGGCGAAACCCATCGCTTCGTGGCGCAGACGCCCCAATTGCTGGCCGACGGCCAGCACTACGAGCAACGCATCGCTGAACACGGCGCCATCGCCACCCGCGAAGGCAACTGGCACGACCTGCTCAACGCGCTGGTGTGGCTGCGCCATCCCGCGTTGAAGCAAGCGCTCAACCGGCGCCAGATGAGCGAGATCGCCCGCATGGGCCCCAAGCGGCGTTCGCGCGCGCAATACGCGATGACCCATTTCGACGAAGGCGGCGTGATCGTCGGCCTGCGCGATCCGTCGCTGCTCGCGTTGTGGGACGCGCACGATTGGTACGGCCTGTTCTGGCGCCGGCGGCAGACCTGGCTGGATGGCTCGATCCGGTTGCAGCTGTTTGGCCACGCCTTGCTGGAGCATGCCTTGAGCGCCGACAAGCTGCTGGTGGGCAAGGCGCTGGTGTTCGACACGTCGCGCGCTGCTGCTGACGTGGACCTCATCGCCGCCTGCACCGAGATGATTGCCAGCAGCCTCTGGTTGAACGACCCGATGGAGCTGCGGCCGCTCCCGCTGGCCGGCGTGCCGGGCTGGCGCCCGGACAATGACCATGAGGTTTTTCATCGCACGAGCCCGTGTTACCAGCCGCGCCGCGCCGGGCGGCAGTATCCGCCGGCCTGGTGCCTGTCGGATTAGCGATCGCTGGGAATTCTCAGTGCGCTTTGTCCGCCGGACGCTGGGGAAGGAGCAGGATGAGGACGAGCATCAGCGCCACCAGCACGGCTGAAGCGCCCACGCGGCTGAGCGCCAGGCCGCCGTGGTCGATGGGCTTGTCCAGGAAATCGCCCAGCACCGCACCCAGTGGCCGCGTCAGGACGAAGCCGAGCCAGAACAGCGCCGTGCGCGACAGGCGGGTCCGGAAATACGCGGCGGCCACCGCCAGCAGCAGGCCGCCGAAGATCATCATCGCGCCGGTGTAACCCAGCCCGGCGCTGTCGGCGGTCCAGTCGCCCAGCGCGGTGCCCAGCGTCTGCGAGAACATGATGGTGATCCAGTAGAACGCCTCGGCGCGCGGCGTGGCCACGCTGTCCACCGCGATCGAACCCAGTACGCGATACCAGATGGTCAGCGAGGCCAGCAGCAGCGCGAGCAGCAGCATGCTGCCGCCGGCGTAGCCGATGCCCAGCGAGCGATCGGCGAAATCGGCCAACGTGGTACCCACCGTGGTGGTGGCCACGATGGTGAGCCAGTACAGCAGCGGGCGGAAACGCCGCGCGCCGATCTGCGCGCCGACCGCTGCCGCAAACACCACCGCAAAAATCGCCGTGCTGACGAGATAGCCCAGGCCCAGCGACATCGACAACGCATCGCCACCGGTCTCGCCCAACGTGGTGGCGGCGATCATGATGAGCCAGAAGCCCAGCGTGACCGCAGGCACCTTGCTCGTTGCGGGGCGGGAATCGTGCGGCATGCGGCTCTCCGTGTGATGTGCGGGCAGAGCCTAGCGATGGAGGCTTATGGTGGACTTAGCGGCAACCGTCGGGTTCACTTCGTTGACTCGATCAACTGCTGCGCAACGCTTGGGGGACGCAATGGCTACCGACCAGGATTTCGCCGACTACGTGGCGGAGCAAGTGGGGCTTGGCGACCGCCTGAGCCGCAAGCCGATGTTCGGCGAGTACGCGTTCTACGTGGACGGCAAGGTGGTGGGTTTCGCCTGCGACAACAGTTTTTTCGTGAAGCCCTCGGCGGCGGGCGAAGCGTTCGTGCCGGCGCTTCCACGCAAGCCGCCGTATCCGGGGGCCAAGGATTACCTGGTGGCCGATGAGTTGCTGGACGATGCCGAGCAAATCCAGCGCCTGATCCTGGAAACGGCGGCGTTGATGCCTCTGCCCAAACCCCGAAAGTCAGCAGCCGCGCGCAAGACTCGCAAGTAAGGCTTCGCGCCGGCCCTGGTCGCGCGTCAGTCGTATTCGACGGACAGCACGGCAAACGACGTCTTGCCGCCGGGCAATTCGGCGACGAACTCGTCGTCGATGCGCTTTTTCAGCACGGCGCGGGCCAGCGGCGAATCGATGCTGATCCAGCCGCGTTTCGCATCCGTCTCGTCGGGGCCCACGATGCGATAGCGGAGTACGTCGCCGGTGTCGATGTTCTCGATCTCGATGCGTGCACCGAAAAACACCATGCCGCTGTCGGTGGGTGGGTGCTCGGCCACCTTCAGCGACGGGATGCGTTTGCTGAGGTAGCGCGCGCGGCGATCGATCTCGCCCAACTGCTTCTTGCGGTAGATGTACTCGGCGTTCTCCGAGCGATCGCCCTCGGCCGCCGCGGCGGCCAGCGCCTTGACCACTTCGGGGCGCACCGTGTGCCACAGGTGATCGAGTTCGGCCTTGAGCCGCTCGAAGCCCTCGCGGGTGATGATCGCGGTGGAGCGGGGTGGGGAGGGCCGCCAGCGACTCATCGCTTGCCACCGAAGATCCCGCCCAGCACCCCGCGCAGGATCTGCCGGCCGAGCTGGCTGCCGGCGGTGCGCGCCATCTGCTTGCCC
>JBIQMK010000210.1:0-6076 GCA_044463365.1 Rhodanobacter sp.
TCATGCGATCGAGCGCGGCACGGTCGCGGGCATGCGGCTTGACGCCGAGCCCGCGCGCCTTCTCGCCCAGCTCGCGGACCCGCGCATTCTGGGTGCCGGCCTCGATGTAGAGCTCGACCAGGTTGTCGACGTCGTGGTTCAGGGCCGCTTCGACGGCATGGATGCCAATGAGCAGTTGGGCGGACATGTGGGACTCGGCAGGTCGAACCTCGGGAGAAGCGGGCGCGCGATCGCGGTGCCGGCCGGTCAGGCGAAGCCGGCCAGGCGCGCCAGCTCCAGCAGCAACCAGGCGAGCAGCGCGCTCACCGGCAGGGTGAGGATCCACGCCCACACCATGCGCTCCACCACCGTCCAGCGGATCGCGTTGGCGCGCTTGGCCACGCCGACGCCGAGGATCGCGGCAGAAATGTTGTGGGTGGTCGAGACCGGGATGCCGAAGTGCGAGCAGGTCAGGATCACCGTGGCCGAGGCGGACTCGGCGGCGAAGCCATTGACCGGGTGCAGCTTCACCATCTTGTGGCCCAGGGTCTTGATGATGCGCCAGCCGCCCGCCGCGGTGCCTGCCGCCATGGTGATCGCGCACACCACCTTGATCCAGATGGCGATCTCGAAATTATGGTCGAGGTCCTCCGGGATGCGAAGGAAATGCAGCCACGCGGGCAGCTCCTCGAAGGTTCCGGCGGCAGTCGCGCCGGCCAGCGCGAGGGCGATGATGCCCATCGTCTTCTGCGCGTCGTTCATGCCGTTCGAGAGGCCCATCGCGCTCGCCGACACGATCTGCGCCTTGCCGAAAAAGAAGTTCACGAACGGGGTGCGGCCGAACCGGCGCAGCCAGCCCTGCCGGTTGGCGAACCAGGCCAGCAGCGCATACAGCGCGCCCATCAACGCGAAGCTGAGGATGAAGCCGGCCAGCGGCGAATAGACCATCGGCAGGATGACCTTGGGAATCACGCCCTCGCCCCTGGCAAAGCCGTTCTGCGCCCAGATCACCGCGGAGAAATTGTTGTCCGCCGCGGCCAGCGCCGCCCCCACCAGCGAGCCGACCAGCGCATGGCTGGAGCTGGAGGGAAGGCCCAGCCACCAGGTGATCAGGTTCCAGATGATCGCCGCCAGCAGCGCGCAGATCAGGATCTGCGAGCTCATCTCCAGCACGCCGGCATTGATCAGGCCCGAGGCGATGGTGGCGGCCACGGCCGTGCCCATCAGCGCGCCGACCAGGTTGGTGCTGGCCGCCAGCAATACGGCCTGCCCCGGGGTCAGCACCTTGGTCGCCACCACGGTGGCGATCGAATTGGCGGTGTCGTGGAAACCGTTGATGTAGGTGAAGACCAGCGCGATCACCACCACCGCGATAACCAGGGTCATGGCTGGCATCCACGAAGCGGGGGCGCGAGCATCAGGGGCGCGGGCCGGCGGAGCGGCATGGAAAGAAACACGGCGACGGCCCTCAGGAGTTCTTCAGCACGATCGAGTAGACGATGTTGCCCACGTCGCGGCATTTGTCGATCGCCTTCTCGATCAGCTCGAACAGGTCCTTGGCCAGCACGGCGCGCATCACGTCGCCGCCCTCCACGTACAACGTGCGGTAGGGCGCCAGCAGCATGCGGTCACCTTCCGATTCCAGCGCCTGCAGGCGGTCCTGCAGTTTCTTCACCGGGTCGATGCGCAGGCCGCGGCGCAGCTCGCCGATCATCTCCATCACCACCGCGCTCGAGCGCTCCAGCACCAGCGCGCGCTGGGCGAAATCCACGCCCTCGAGGCGGTCGGCCACGATCTCGAAGCGTTCGGCGAATTTTTCCACCGTCTTGGGAATCTTGTACAGCGCCGAGTTCAGCGCCTCGATGTCCTCGCGATCCAGCGCGGTGACGAAGGTGTTCACCAGGCCCTCGCTGATCTGCGCGGCCAGTTCCTTTTCGCGGGCGCGGGTGGCGGTGAAGCCGGCCATCACCGAGCCCTTGCCGGGGTTCGTGAGCAGGTCGTGCAGGGCCTTGGCGCTTTCATGGGCGGCGCCGGCGCTCTGCTCGAGCAAGCCATAGAATTTGTCGCCTTTGCCGAAAATCGTCTGCAGTGAAAACATGCGGCCTTGCCTGGAAGGTGCGGAAAAGCGAATGTTACAGGACGCGTCATCCGGCCGGTACGCCCGCCGGCAGGTGAACTGCGGGGCCCACTGCCCTTACACTGCCAGCATGCCTCCGCCCCCAACCCCGCCGCGATGCTGATCGAAATCGCGCTCGTCTTCGTGCTGGCACTCTGCAACGGCTTCTTCGCGCTGTCGGAGATGGCACTGGTCGTGTCCCGCAAGGGCCGTTTCAAGCAGATGGCGAAAACCAGCCGCGGCGCGGCCCTGGCGCTGCGCCACGCCGAATCGCCGGAGCACTTCCTGTCGACCGTGCAGGTGGGTATCACCCTGGTGATGCTGATCACCGGCGCGGTGGCCGGCGACGCGCTGGGCGCCCACCTCGCCAACGCGCTGCAGGGCGACCAGCTGGCCTGGCTGACGCCCTATACCCACATCATCGGCATCGTGCTGGGCTTCGTGCTGATCTCGTTCATCCAGATCGTCATCGGCGAACTGGTACCCAAGCGGCTGGCGCTGGCGGCACCGGAGAAGGTCTCCGTCATCGTGGCGTTTCCGATGCTGCTGCTGTCGCGCATCACGGCGCCGTTCGTGTGGCTGCTGAACGTGTCCAGCGACCGGCTGCTGCGGCTGCTGCGGATCAACCAGCAGGGCCGCGGCGTGGTCACCGAGGAGGAAATTCGCCTGCTGGTGGCCGAAAGCGCCGAACAGGGCGTGCTGGACGCCGACGAACACAACATGGTCAATCGCGTGCTGCGGCTGGGCGACCGCACGGTGGACAGCGTGATGACGCCACGCATGCGCATCGCCTGGCTGGACATCGCCGCCAGCCGCGAGGAGAACGTGGAGATCCTGCGCCAGACGCCCTACTCGCGCTACCCCGTGTACCGCGGCGACGAGAGCGAGGTGGTGGGCGTGGTCGAGGTCAAGCGCCTGCTCTACAGCTTCGCCGAAGGCCGCCCGGAACTGTTCAGCCACCTGTCCAAACCGCTGTTCGTGCCCGCCACGGCGCGTGCGCTGGACCTGCTGGAGGAATTCCGCGACGCGGAGACGCCGCTGGCCCTGGTGGTGGACGAATACGGCGACATCGAGGGTGTGGTCACCGTCAACGACCTGCTGGCCGCGGTGGTCGGCGCCAGCCAGATCGGTCATGGCGGCAGCGACGACCACGCGCCGATCGTGCAGCGCGAGGACGGCAGTTGGCTGATCGACGGCAGCCTGCCCACCGACGACCTGCGCGAACTGCTGCAGCTGAGCCACCTGCCCGGCGAGGACGAGCACGATTTCCGCACCGCCGCGGGCATGGTGATGGCCGCACTGGGCCACATCCCCCAGACCGGCGAAACCTTCACCTGGCGCGGCATCCGGATCGAGGTCGTGGACCTGGACGGCGCGCGGATCGACAAGCTGCTGGTGACGCTGGAACCGACGTTCGAGGCGTCGGACGACGAGTAGGTCAAGAGCGGCCCGCTTTCAGCCCTTCTTCACCCCGGCCAGCCCCGCCATCCGCTGCGCATCGGCCAATATCCCATGCAGCATGCGCAACTCGCGCGCATCCATCTGCGCCCGCTGGAACAGCTTGCGCAACCGCAACATGATCGTGGTGGGCGTGCGGCCCTTGTGGAAATCGATGTCGTCCAGCGTCTGCGCCAGATGTTCGTAGAACTGCTCCATCTGCGCCGCGTCGGCGGGTGGCTCGTCGTGTACCGGCGGCGGTGGCGCGGGCGTGTCCTGCAGCATGGCGATGCGCAGTTCATAGGCCATCACCTGTACCGCCTGGGACAGGTTGAGCGAGCTGAAATCATCCACGCTGGGGATGCGCACCATTGCGTGGCAATGCGCCAGTTCCTCGTTCTCCAGCCCGGTGCGCTCGTTGCCGAACACCAGCGCCACCTGCTCGCCGCGGGCCGCGGCGGCCAGCGCCTGCGCCGCGGCTTCGCGCGGGGAGAGCTCGGGCAAGGTCACGCCGCGCCGCCGCGCCGAGAGGCCCAACGCCAGATTGCTGCCCGCCAGGCCGGCCACCAGCGTGTCGCGGATGCCCGCTCCAGCCAGCACTGCGTCGGCGCCGGCGGCCAGCGCGGTCGCCTCCGGATCGGGGAAGCGCGCCGGCAGGACCAGTTCCATCCACGCGAAACCCATCGTGCGGATGGCCCGCGCCGCGCTGCCGATGTTGCCCGGATGCGAGGTACGCACCAGCACGAAGCGCAGATGGGCGGCGAGGTCGGAGATGTCGGTCATGGGCGTCGGCTGGCGGAAAAACAGCCTGCAAGCATAGTGGCAACACCACGGAGCGACGAGCGGCGCCGCCGTGGAAAGACCGCCTCTGCTAGAATGCGCAGCCGCAACCCCGTTCTCTTCCAAAGTCGAAACCCATGGCCCGACCCCACGTCACGATCGCGGCGCGCGCCGCGCGTTCCGCAGGCAATGTCATCCTGCGCTACATGAACCGCATCGACGGCCTCAACGTCGTCGAGAAGCAGCAGATGGATTTCGTCTCCGAGGTCGACAAGCTGGCCGAGGCCGAGATCGTCAAGGAACTGCGCCGCGCCTATCCCGACCACGCGATCCTGGCCGAGGAAAGCGGCGCCACCGGCAAGGGTCCGCTGACCTGGGTGATCGACCCGCTGGACGGCACCCACAACTACCTGCGCCGCATCCCGCACTTCAGCGTCTCCATCGCGCTGCTGGAAAAGGGCGTGCCGATCCACGCTGTGGTGTTCGACCCGCTGCGCGACGAGCTGTACACCGCCAGCAAGGGCGACGGCGCCTACCTCAACGACCGCCGCATGCGCGTGAGCAAGCGCGAGAACCTGGGCGGCGCGATGATCGCCACCGGCTTCCCGTACCGCCAGCGCAGCCACCTGGTGCCGCAACTGGACATGACCCGCGCCATCCTGGGCCAGGCCGAGGACATCCGCCGCTCCGGCTCCGCCGCGCTGGACCTGGCCTACGTGGCCGCCGGCCGCTACGACGGCTTTTTCGAGATCGGCCTGAAACCCTGGGACATGGCCGCCGGCGTGCTGCTGGTGCATGAGGCGGGTGGACGCTACTGCGATTTCGCCGGCCGCGACGGCATCCCCGCCAGCGGCAACCTCATCGCCGGCAACCTGCACGTGGCCAAGGCGATGGTGGACGCGATCGGCGCCCAGGCCACGCCGGAATTGCTCAAGGCTTGAGCGGCGGTTTCGTCGAGAACCATTCAAGGCGCCGCAAGGCGCCTTTTTCGTGGCGATCGTCCGCATCTCGGCGACTCTTTTTCGCCAAGTTGGGCTCCTACGGTTCGGCGGCGTCACGCAGGAAATCGCGCAGGAACGGCACGGTGATGCGCCGCTGCGCGGCCAGCGAGGCCTGGTCCAGTTTGTCCAGCAGATCGAGCAAGGCGCCCAGGTCGCGGGCGTAGCGGGAAAACAGCCAGTCCAGCACCGCGTCGTCGAGCTGGATGCCGCGCGACGCGGCTTGGCTTTTCAGCACGTGGCGGCGCTCGGTGTCGTCCAGCGGCTTCAGCGTGTAATGGGTGCAGGCGCCCAGGCGTGAGCGCAGGTCGGGCAGTCCCAGATCCAGTTGCACTGCAGCGACGTTGGCGGCAAACAGCAGCGCGGTGCCTTCGGCGCGGGCGCGGTTGTACAGGTCGAACAACGCGTGCTCGGCATCGCGGTCGCCGGCGATGGCCTGAAGGTCGTCCAGCGCCAGCAATTCGCTGCCGGCCACGCCACGGATCGCGGCGGCGTGGTCGCCCAGGCTGCCCAACGGCAGGTACTGCACGGTGCGGCCCGCGGCGGCCGCGGCATGGCAGGCCGCGATCAGCAGGTGGCTCTTGCCACTGCCGCTCGGGCCGCCCAGATAAACCCACGGCGCCCCGGGCTGGTGCGCCAGCGCCTCCACCGCGGCCAGTGCGGCCGCGTTGGTGCCGGCGTGGAAATGCTCGAAGCGCTGGCGCCGCGGCCAGCGCAGCGCCAACGGCAACTGCGGGATCATGGGGCCGTTCCGTCGTCCGGTGGC
>JBIQMK010000211.1:0-5987 GCA_044463365.1 Rhodanobacter sp.
ACGGCACCACGGTGGGCAAATCCGGCCACACCTATCGCCAGGGCGATGCCTTCGTGCTGGAGCCGCAATTTTTCCCGGACACGCCCAACCATCCGGCGTTCGGCTCGGCCGTGTTGCGGCCGGGTCAGGTGTACGAGAACCGCATGGTCTATCGCTTCTCGACCGACAAGGATCGGTGATCCGCGCGGTCATCCATGTTGTGGCGATTGCCCCGCGAAAGCGGGGCTTTTCGTCTCAGCCGTTTGTCTTGACGAAGTCGATGAACGCGCGCAGCGGTGCCGGCACCAGCCGCCGGCCGGGGTAATACAGAAAGGGGCCGGAGAACGACGGCCACCATGGCTCCAGCACCGCTTCCAGCGCGCCGCTGTCCAGTTGCGGGCGAATCCAGTCCTCGAACAACGCCACGATGCCGCAGCCGGCGACCGCCGCGTCGACGGCCAGGTCGGAGGCGCCGCCCATGCGCACCACCAGCGGCCCGGTCGGTTCCACCCGCACGGTTTCGCCGTCCTTCTCGAACTCCCAGGCGGGCATGTTGCCGCTGGCGAAGCGGCCGCGCAGGCAGGCATGGGCGAGCAGGTCGCGCGGATGCTGCGGGCGGCCGTGAAGATCGAGATAGGCCGGCGATGCCGCCGTGGCGAAGCGTTGCACGCGCGGGCCGATCGGCACCGCGATCATGTCCTGCTCCAGCCGTTCGTCGTAGCGGATGCCGGCGTCGCAACCGGCGGCCAACACGTCGACGAAGCTCTCGTCGGTGAGCACCTCCAGACGGATGTCGGGGTACGCCGCCAGGAACGGTGGCACGACGGCGGGCAACACCAGCCGCGAGGCGCTCATCGGCACGTTGAGCCGCAAGGTGCCTGCGGGACGCTCGCGAAAACGGTTGACTACATCCAGCGCGCCTTCCACCTCGGCCAGGGCCGGGCGCAGCCGTTCCAGCAAGCCCTTGCCGGCTTCGGTTGGCGCCACGCTGCGCGTGGTGCGATGGAGCAGGCGTACGCCGAGCTGCGTTTCGAGCCGGCGCACCGCCTCGCTGAGCATGGATGCGCTGCCGCCGCTGAGGCGCGCGCCTTCACGGAAACCGCCGGCGGTCGCCACGGTCACGAATGCGTTCAGATCAGCCAGGTTGGGTTTCATCGCTTTCTCCACGACCTCCATTGTGCGGAAAACGGTACAAGTCGTGCGGATTGTCACCGCTTATCGCGCTATCCGGCAGGTTCTACGCTGGGATTCCCCCGACAGGAGATTGACCATGTCCCACATCACGAAGTCCGGGACCTTCCAGCTCGGCGACCGTCGCGTCCATCGGCTGGGTTACGGCGCGATGCAGTTGGCCGGCCCCGGCGTATTCGGTCCGCCTCGCGATCGCGACGCTGCGCTGGCCGTGCTGCGCGCCGCGGTCGAAAGCGGTGTCGACCATATCGACACCAGCGATTTCTACGGCCCGCACGTCACCAACCGACTGATCCGCGACGCCCTGCATCCGTATCGGGACGATCTGGTCATCGTTACCAAGATCGGCGCGCGGCGCGATGACAAGGGCGGCTGGTTGCCCGCGTTTTCACGCGAGGAGCTGACGGCCGCTGTGCACGACAACCTGCGCAACCTGGGCCTGGATGCGCTCGACGTGGTCAACCTGCGCATCATGTTCGACACGCATGGGCCGGCCGAAGGCTCGATCGCGGAACCGCTGTCGGTACTCGCCGAATTGCAACGCCAGGGCCTGGTGCGCCATGTTGGCCTCAGCAACGTCACGCCCACGCAAATCGCGGAAGGGCGCGGCATCTGCAACATCGCCTGCGTGCAGAACCAGTACAACCTCGCCCATCGTGACGACGATGGTTTGATCGATGAGTTGGCCCACGACGGCATCGCCTACGTGCCGTTTTTCCCGCTGGGCGGTTTCAGTCCGCTGCAATCGTCGACCCTGTCCGACGTGGCCGCACGCCTCGGTGCCACACCGATGCAGGTGGCGCTGGCCTGGTTGCTGCAGCGTTCGCCGAACATCCTGCTGATCCCCGGTACGTCGTCGGTCGATCATTTGCACGAGAACCTGGCAGCAGCCGATCTGGTGTTGTCGGACGAGGTGCGGCGTGAACTGGACAGCGTGGCGAGCGCTGGCTGACGCGGGTATACGGACGGGCGGCGGATGCCTTCACGCCTGCCGACCTAGGCTTTGGCCATGCGCGCGTGGCTGCTCCTGATTCTTCTCGGTTCGCTCGTCGCCCTGATATGGGTGCGCGGATGGCGTCCGCCGGATCGCTACAACCCCTGGGCGCCCCTGGACCTGCGTGCCGAGCCGGACCGTTTCCTGCGTTACAAGATGCGCCGCCTCGCGGCCGATCCAGCGCGTTGCCTGGCCGCGTTGCGCCAGGCGGACGTGCGGTTTTCGCCGGTGCCCGATCGCGCAGGTCCAGGCGGTTGCGGCTGGCATGATGCGGTGCGCTTGCGCGGTACCGGCGTGGCCATGCTGTCGAGCCCGGCGGTGATGTCGTGCCCGTTGGCTGCCACGCTGGTGCTGTTCGATCGCGATGCGTTGCAGCCGGCGGCGCGCGCGTCGTTTCATCAACCGGTGGTGCGCATCGACCACGTGGGCAGCTATGCCTGCCGCAATGTCTATCACCGCAACGATGCGCCGCTCAGCCGGCATGCCCGCGCGCAGGCCATCGATATCACCGGGTTTCGGCTGGCCGATGGCCGGCGCGTCGAGATCGGCAAGGACTGGGACGATGCCGGGCCCGCGGGCCGGTTTCTGCGCCAGGTGCATGGTCGCGGCTGCGCGGTCGCCGGCATGCTGCTGGGGCCGGATTACAACGCCGCCCACCGCACGCATTTCCACATCGAGGCCTCGGGCTGGGGCTACTGTCCCGGCGACGGCTCCGGTCAGATGCGGTAGGCCACGGTTTTCATCACCATCGAGCTGGCGTGCATCAGCTGCGGCAGCGGGAAGGGCAGGGCGATGCCGCCGCGTTGCTGGGCGGCGTCGGCGTGACGGATTTCGTCGGCCTGCATCCGGGTCAGCACGGCGCGCGAGCGTTCGTCCGCGGCGGGCAATTTTTCCAGGTGTTCGGCCAGGTGCGCTTCCACCTGATGCTCGGTTTCCACCACGAAGCCAAGGCTGACCGGATCGCCGACCAGGGCCGCCGCCGCGCCGATCGCGTAGCTGCCCGCATACCACAGCGGATTGAGCAGGCTGGGGCGGCTGTCGAGTTGCTGCAGGCGCTCGGCGCACCAGGCCAGGTGGTCGGTTTCCTCCGCCGCCGCGTGCAGCAGATGGGCGCGGTTGTCGGCGTCGCGGGCCAGCGCGGCCTGGCCGAAATACAGCGCCTGCGCGCAGACCTCACCCGTGTGGTTGACGCGCATCAGCCCTGCGGCGTGGCGGCGCTCGGCATCGTCGAGATCGGCTTCGGCGATGCCGCTGGCCGGTGACGGGCGCTCGGCCAAGGGCATGCCGGCGATCGCTTCCAGCGCGCGCTCGCAGCGGTCAAGCAGGCGATCGAAGGGGCTCAGGGTGCGAACGTTCATGGGATGGATTATCCGGGGTATCGGTAGCGGAATGGTCGATGTCGAGCTGCTGCGCCAGCAGGGTCAGCGGATGTTGCGTCGGCCACTGGCCGTCGGCGCCGGCGGCCAGGTGCAGGCGGCAACCGATATTGGACGACAGCAAGCCCTGCGGCTCCAGCAAGGCGACTTGTTGCAGCGTGTCTCCGCGCAATTCGGCGGCGCGGGCGGGGAATTCCAGCATGTGGCTACCGGCTGCGCCGCAGCAATACGGCGGGCGCGGCAGCGGCTGTACATCCAGCAGCGGCACTCGCCGCAGCAGGGCCAGCATCGCCGACTCACTGCGCGCCACGTTGACCTGCGTGCAAGGCAGATGCACCGCGATCCGCCGCGCCAGCGGGCGAAACCGCAGCGTGTCGGCGCGCGCAGCCAGCAGCTCGAACGGATCGGTCACGGGAGCGCCGGGCAAGGTGCGACGCAAGCTGCCGAGGCAGCCGGGCGTCACCGAAACCAGCTCGCTGGCGCCGCTGGATCGCCACGCCTCGCGCACGCGTTGCGCCGCCTTCTCCGCGGCCTGCGCCTCACCGCCGTGCAGATCCATCGCGCCACAGCAGAACGCCGGCAGCACGGTCACCTGGAAGCCGGCCGCCCGCAGCAGCACAATGGCGGCGGCCTGCGCCTCGGCGTCCTCGACGCTGGCCACGCAGCCGGGGAACAGCGCCAGCGTCGGCGTTCCCGAACGGGTTTCGCCGGTTTCCGTAGCCATCGGCGTGGCGACCGCGCCCGTTGGCAAGGTGAGCAAGGCGGCGCGCGTGGCCGAGTCGAGCGGCAGGCGCCGCGCCAGCCAGCCTGTCCAGCGGTCCATCGCCAGGACGTGGCCGAGGCGACGCAGTGCGCGCATCCACGCCGGGTGCTGGAGCAATCTCAGCAACCATCGCGGCCGTCGCGCGGAAGGACCCAGCAGGGCACGGGTTTCGATCAGCAGCTCGTCATACTGCACGTGGGCCGGGCACACCTTTTCGCAATCGAGGCAGCCCAGGCAATGATCCAGGTGCAGGCGCAAAGCCGCGGTGGGCTCGACCTCGCCACGCGCCAGCGCGGCGGCGATCGCGATGCGCCCGCGCGGGGACTCGGCTTCGTTGCGCTCGAGCGCATAGGTGGGACAAACCGGCAGGCAAAGCCCGCACTGCACGCATTGGTCGGCCAGCTCGACGATGCGCCCGGCCGAAGCGAGAGTGGGGGACTTTTCAAGCGGCATGCCCGTCATGCTATCATTGCCAGCTCACAGCCCGCCGGTCGGTGGGCTTGCGCCACGAGTGACGGCTCCGCTATCATCTCGCGCCTTTGATCCACCGATGACGCGTACCGCCTCCAACGGCGGCATACCAGGTATTTGAAATGAAAACGTTTAGCGCCAATGCAGACAACGTCAAGCGCGACTGGTTCGTGGTCGACGCCGCGGGCAAGACGCTCGGTCGCCTGTCGACTGAAATCGCTCGTCGTCTGCGCGGCAAGCACAAGCCGGAGTACACCCCGCATTGCGACACCGGCGATTATATCGTGGTGATCAACGCGCAGCAGGTGCACGTTACCGGTGCCAAGCTGGACGACAAGAAGTACCACCGCTTCACCGGTTACGTCGGCAACCTGAAGACCACCAGCCTGAAAGACCTGCTGGCGACCTACCCGGAGCGCGTGATCGAGATCGCCGTCAAGGGCATGCTGCCGAAGAACCCGCTGGGCCGCGAGATGTACCGCAAGCTCAAGGTCTATGGCGGCGCCGAGCATCCGCATACCGCACAGCAGCCGCAGGCGCTGGAAATTTAAGGAACCGACATGGCAATCCAGCAGAATTACGGCACCGGCCGCCGCAAGACCTCCGCCGCTCGCGTGTTCCTGCGCAAGGGCAAGGGCGACATCGTCGTCAACGGCAAGGCGCTCGAGCAGTTCTTCGGTCGCGAAACCTCGTGCATGATCGTGCGCCAGCCGCTCGAACTGACCCAGAACACCGACAAGTTCGACATCGTGGTCACCGTCGCCGGTGGCGGCATCACCGGCCAGGCCGGTGCGATCCGCCTGGGCATCGCCCGCGCCCTGATCGAATACGACGAAACCCTGAAGTCGCCGCTGCGCAAAGCCGGTTTCGTGACCCGCGATGCCCGCGAAGTGGAACGTAAGAAGGTCGGCCTGCACAAAGCCCGCCGCGCCACCCAGTTCTCGAAGCGCTAATACCGCCCGGGAACGACGGTTCGCCGCAGCAAGGTCAGAGCGCGGCGCACCTCCGGTTTTTGGGAGATCGTCTAATGGTAGGACAACAGACTCTGACTCTGTTTATCTAGGTTCGAATCCTAGTCTCCCAGCCAAAACAAAAAGCCCCGCCCATGGCGGGGCTTTTTGTTTTGGCTGGGAAACAGGAGACGAACCACGTTCGACAATTTTGTCTGGAACAAAATTGGACAGCCGAAGGCTGGCCCCGCGAAGCGGGGTTG
>JBIQMK010000212.1:0-5977 GCA_044463365.1 Rhodanobacter sp.
GACTTCCCGACCGGCGGCATCATTCTCGGCCGCTCCGGCATCTACAACGCCTATTCGACTGGTCGCGGCTCGATCATCATGCGCGGCAAGGTGCATGTCGAGGAGATCCGCAACGACCGTGAAGCGATCATCGTCACCGAGATTCCCTACCAGGTGAACAAGGCGCGGCTGATCGAGAAGATCGCCGAGCTGGTCAAGGAAAAGAAGCTCGAGGGCATCAGCGAGCTGCGCGACGAGTCCGACAAGGACGGCATGCGCGTGGTCGTCGAGGTCCGCAAGGACGCGATGGGCGACGTGGTGCTGAACAACCTGTTCCAGCAGACGCAGTTGCAGGTCACCTTCGGCATCAACATGGTGGCCCTGCTGGATGGCCAGCCCAAGCTGCTGAACCTCAAGGACATCCTCGAGGCGTTCATCCGCCATCGCCGCGAGGTGGTCACCCGCCGCACGATCTTCGACCTGCGCAAGGCGCGAGCGCGAGCGCACATCCTCGAAGGCCTTACCGTCGCGCTGGCCAACATCGACGAG
Source organism: Rhodanobacter sp. (assembly GCA_044463365.1). Taxonomy (GTDB): domain Bacteria; phylum Pseudomonadota; class Gammaproteobacteria; order Xanthomonadales; family Rhodanobacteraceae; genus Rhodanobacter. The sequence continues at coordinate 529 of JBIQMK010000212.1, forward strand.
ATGATCGAACTGATCAAGACCTCGTCCTCGCCGGCCGAGGCGCGCGAGCGCATGGTGGCGCGGCGCTGGGAGGCCGGGCTGGTGCGCGCGTTGCTTTCGGCCACTGGCGCCGAGGCGTCGCGACCGGAGGAAATGGATCCGCGCGATGGCCTCAAGGACGATGGCTACCAGTTGTCCGAAACGCAGGCGCTGGAAATCCTGGCGATGCGGCTGCACCGCCTCACCGGCCTGGAGCAGGAAAAGCTTTCCGACGAATACCGGCAGATCCTGGAAACCATCCGCGGCCTGATCGAGATCCTGGAAAATCCCGCGCGCCTGCTGGAGGTGATCCGCGAGGAGCTGGAGGCCGTCAACGCCGAGTTCGGCGACGCCCGCCGCACCGAGATCCAGCAATCGCAGGAAGACCTCAACGTGCTGGACCTGATCGCGCCGGAGGACATGGTGGTCACCTTGTCCCATACCGGCTACGTCAAGCGCCAGCCGGCCAGCACGTATCGCTCGCAGCGGCGCGGCGGCAAGGGGCGTTCGGCCTCGGCCTTGAAGGAAGAGGACGTCGTCGAACAGTTGTGGGTGGTGAACACGCACGACACTCTGCTGACCTTCACCAGCACCGGCCGCGTCTACTGGCTGAACGTGTACCAGATTCCCGAGGCGAGCCCGGGCGCGCGTGGCAAGCCGATCGTGAACCTGCTGCCGCTGGCCGAGGACGAACGGGTGCAGGCGGTGCTGCCGATCCGCGACTACAGCGACGACCGCTACGTGTTCTTCGCCACCCGCCAGGGCACGGTCAAGAAAACGCCGCTGAGCGAGTTCGCGTTCCAGCTGCAGAAGGGCAAGCTGGCGATCCGCCTCAACGAGGACGATGCACTGGTCAACGTGGAGCTCACGGACGGCAACAGCGATATCTTGCTGTTTGCCTCCAACGGCAAGGTGAACCGCTTCGACGAGAACACCGTGCGCTCGATGGGCCGCACCGCCGCCGGCGTGCGCGGCATGAAGCTGGCCAAGGACGCCCACGTGGTGTCGCTGATCGTGGCGGCCGAAGGCGACGTCCTCACCGCGACCGAACGCGGCTACGGCAAACGCACCCAATTGGCGGAGTTCACCAAGAAGGGGCGCGGCACCCAGGGTGTGATCGGCATCCAGTGCTCGGAACGCAATGGCGCGCTGGTCGCCGCCACGCAAGTGACGGAGGAGCATGAGCTGATGCTCATCTCCGATCAGGGCACGCTGGTACGCACCCGCGTGGTGGAAGTTTCGCAACTGGGTCGCAATACCCAGGGCGTCACCCTGATTCGCTTGCCGGCCGACGAGAAACTGGTCAGCGTGATGCGGCTGGATGCGGAGGAGGATGCCGCCGACGAGAACGCTGCCGTGGGCGACGCACCGGTGGATGGTGGTGGCAGCGACACCGTCGAGGGAGACCAGGAAATGACCGGTCCGGCCGAAACGGATCCGACGGAAGAGTGATCTTCCGGCCTCACTGAAGCAAAGGCCCCGGCAATGCCGGGGCCTTTTGCATGCGGCTAGCTGGCCAGCCCCGATTCGTCGATCGCCGCCAACATCGCCTCGGCCGTGGATACGCGCAGTTCACCCGGCGCCTCGACGTGCAGCAGCCGCACCACCCCATCATCCGCGTACAGCGCGAAGCGTCGCGAGCGCATGCCCATGCCGAAGGCCGAGCCGTCGAACTCCAGACCCAGCGCACGGGTGAAGCCCGCGTTGCCATCGGCGAGCATCAACAGGCCCGGTGGCGTCTGCAGTGATGCCGCCCATGCCCGCATCACGTGCGCATCGTTGACCGACAGGCACATCAGGTCGATGCCCCGTGCCTGGAAATCGGCGGCGTGGTGGATGTAACCGGGCACATGCAAGGTCGAGCAGGTTGGGGTGAATGCGCCCGGGACACCCACCAGCACGGCCTTGCGACCGGCGAACAGTTCGCCGGTATGGCGCGGCTGGACGTCGCCGTCGATGACCCGAATCGCCACGTCGGGCAGCTTTTCGCCAGGCTGGATGGGCATGCTCAGGGTCCGCAGTCGGGGAGTGTGATGCTACGGCATAAGCCAGGTGAACGGGAGGCGACGGGTCAGGCGCCGCGCGCGGCCTCGCCTTGAATCGCTGGCGGAAGTACCTATTTTCACTGCAGGCGGCGACGGGCCGCATCCATCTCGAGGAGACGTGCAATGAACCTGGGTCGTCATTCCATCTGGAACGCGAGCAATGCCCTGCCTGAGGAGATCCGCCAGGCATTCGATCGCTTCCTGCAGCCGGCGGACAGCGATGCATCCAACGTGGTGACCAGCCAGTGGGCGCCGCGGGTGGACATCCGCGAGGACGAGCAGCGCTTCGTGATCCTTGCGGACATCCCGGGCGTTGATCCCGCGCAGATCGAAGTGAGCATGGAGAAGGGTATTCTCACCATCAAGGGCGAGCGTGAAGCCGACCTTGGCGCTGCCGAAGGCAGCGACGCGGCCAAGGCCAAGTTCACCAGGGTCGAGCGGGCGCGCGGGGCATTCCACCGGCGCTTTGCCTTGCCGGACAGTGCCGATGCCGAAGGCATCACCGCCAACGGCAAGTTCGGCGTGCTGGAGATCATTATCCCGAAGAAGGCCTTGGCAACGCCCCGACGCATTACCATCAACACCGGCCATTGAGTCGACCGGCCACAGGCCGGGGCCGGGAGCGCGGACGGCAGAAACCGAGGGAGCGAGGCTGAGCGTTTTTGCGTCGGGTTTTTCGATCGCTTGAGGAAGATGGCCTTGGCTGTCTGACCGGAAAGAGCGGAAAACCCGGCCAGAAGCGCCAAGCCGCGGCCCTTTCGTTTTCTTCCGTTCACGCTCCCGGGGGTGCATGGACACCCGCGGCGGCACGGGTCCACCGCGGGTTTTTGCGTCAGTTGGGGAGCGGTAGTGGAATTCAAAGACTATTACGACATTCTGGGCGTCAAGCCCGACGCGTCCGAGGCCGAGATCAAGGCGGCGTATCGGAAGCTGGCGCGCAAATATCACCCGGACAAGAACAAGGAAGCGGGCGCCGAGGAGAAGTTCAAGGCGGCCAACGAAGCACAGGAAGTGCTGATGGATGCGGAAAAGCGCCGCTCCTATGACCAACTGCGCGCCGGTGGCTATCGCGGCGGCGAGCAGTTCCGGCCACCGCCGGGCTGGCAGGACCAGAGCCACGGTTTCAACGACACCGGCGGCGATTTCAGCGACTTCTTCGAAAGCCTGTTCGGCCGGGGAGCCGCCGGCGCGCGCGGTCAGCCGCGACCGCGCCGCGGTCGTGACGTGCAGGCGTCGGTGCAGATCGATTTGCAGACGGCATTCGATGGCGGGCGCACCCGGCTGGCCATGCAGGATCCGGCCGGCGGCGAGCGCGTGCTGGAGGTGAAGATTCCCGCCGGCATCCAGCCCGGTCAGGTGATCCGGCTGGCGGGACAAGGCCAGGCCGGCGTGGCCGGTGGCCCCAAGGGCGACCTGCTGCTGGAAATCGGCATACGCGACGATCCGCGCTTTCGCCTGGACGGCCGCAACGTGGTGCACGTATTGCCAATCAGCCCGTGGGAAGCGGCCCTGGGCGCCACGGTGCCGGTACCGACGCTGGCTGGCACGGTGGATCTGCGCATACCGGCCGGCACCCAGTCGGGGCGCAAGCTGCGGCTGAAGGGACGGGGCTTGCCCGGCGCGCCGGCAGGCGATCAGCTGGTGGAGCTGTCGATACGGGTGCCGGTGGCGGAAACCGAGGCGCAAACGGCGGCTTATGAAGACTTGCGCAAGCAGTTCAAGGATTACGATCCGCGCAAGTGACCGATGGCGTCGTCGCTTGATCGTCGCCCAAAAAAAACGACACCTGCGGGTGTCGTTTTTTGTGCCGGAAGGCATTCGTTGCCCGGGATCAGGCCGGCAGCAATTCCTGCAGGGTCTTGGCCAGTTCGTCTTCCTTGATCGGCTTGGTGACGTAGGCCTTGGCGCCCTGGCGCATGCCCCAGACCCGATCGGTTTCCTGGTCCTTGGTGGTCACCAGCACGATCGGGATGTGCGCGGTGCCGGGATTCTTGCTGATGGTACGGGTGGCCTGGAAACCGTTGAGATTGGGCATGACCACGTCCATCAGGATCAGGTCCGGCAACTGCTGCTTGGCCACTTCGACGCCGGCGGCTCCATCTTCGGCGGTCAGGGTTTCATGCCCGAGCTTTTCGACGATACGTTTGATGCCCAGTAATTGCGACGGGGAATCGTCGACGATCAGGATGCGTGCCATAAGGTGATTGTCCCTGCGAGTTGGCGTCAATTCTATGCTGCTGATGCGGCAGTTCCAAGCGCGGTGCACTCAGCAACCAAGCGTGTTATTCACCACGGTGCGCCCGAAAGCACCGCCTGCGAGCATGCGCGAGAAGGTGGCCGGCAATTGAGCCAGGGAGATTTCATCCGTGGCGATGCGCGCCAGCTGGCGAGGTTTCCAGTCGCTGGCCAGGTGCTGCCAGATGGTGTCGCGGATGTCCCGCGCGGTGCCTGCCGAGGCGACGCCGAGCAGGCTGACGCCGCGGATGATGAACGGCATCACGGTGCTGTCGAACGCGATGCCACCGGCGTTGCCGCACAGCGCCACGTTGCCGTAGGGCTGAATCAGGGGCAGCAGGCCGCTCAGCATGCCGCCGCCTACCGTATCCAGCGCGCCGCCGAAGCGCGCCGAGTCCATGGGCTTGCCGCTGAAATCCAGTTGGTGTCGATCGATGCAATCGTGCGCGCCCAGCGCGCGCAGCGTGTCGAAATGGTCGGGCTTGCCGCTGATGGCGTGAACTTCGTAGCCGGCGCGGCTGAAGATGTCGATCGCCAGCTGGCCCACGCCGCCGCTGGCGCCGCTGATCGCGATGGGTCCTCGTTCCGGTGTCTGCCGGTTGTCCTGCATGCGCAGCAGGGCCAGCGCCGCGGTGAAACCGGCGGTGCCGATGACCATGCTTTCGCGCAGGCTGAGGCCGGCGGGCAGCGGGATCGTCCAGCGCGCATCGAGGCGTGCAAACTGGGCAAATCCGCCGTCGCGCGTCTCTGACAGGCCACTGCCGGTGCACAGCACGGCGTCGCCTTCCTTGAACGCGGGATCGCTCGACGCGACCACGTGGCCGGCCACGTCGATACCGCCATTCAACGGATAACGGCGCAGGATGCGGCCCTTGCCGGTGCCGGCCAGCGCGTCCTTGTAGTTGACCGACGAGTACGCGGCCTCGATCAGCACTTCGCCCGGCGACAGCGCCCCGGTGTCCATCGTTTCCAGACCGGCCCGGTGGCCGGCGTCGTCATGATGGATGCGAAAGGCTTGGAAGCGGGTCATGCGGGTTCCCCCTCAGGCATCGACGCTCTGGTTGTCGATCCACTTGGGCAGGTAGGTGCCCTCGTACGTCTGCATCCAGTCGAACAGCGCCGCCATGTCGTCGCCGAACCAGAGGCTCTCA
>JBIQMK010000213.1:0-5965 GCA_044463365.1 Rhodanobacter sp.
GGCGCACCTCAGCGCGCCGGTCGACCCGGCGATGCTGTATCGCCCCACGTCGCTGGGCTACGGCGGCATCGACGGCATCCTCAATTACGACGTGCTGGGCGCGTTGTACGGCGGCCAGTTCTATCGCGTGCAGAAGAACGGGCAGGGCGACTGGAGCCGCAACTACACCGTCGAGGAAAAGGTGCCGCTGGCCTACGTGAAGTTCAACCTCGACACGCACCTGGGCAGCGTGCCGCTGCGCGGCAACCTGGGTGTGCAGTTCGTTCGCACCAAGCAGTCGTCGCGGGCGTTGCAGACCAATGGCGATGCGCTGGTGGGAAACATCAGCGACGGCGCCTCGTACAACAACGTGCTGCCCAGCCTGAACCTGGTGGCGGAGATCGGCGAACGCCAGTACCTGCGGCTGGGACTGGCCAAGAGCATGGCGCGCGGCCGCATCGACGACGAGAAGGTGGCGACGTCGGCGCATGTGTCGCAGATCACCAACGGGCCCGGCGCGGGTCAGGTCTTGTGGTCGGGGAGCGGCGGCAATCCGCAGCTGCGCCCTTACGTGGCGGTCGGCACCGACCTGTCCTGGGAGAAGTATTTCGGCAAGGCCAGCTACGTGGCCGCGGCGGTGTTCCACAAGAATCTGCTGAACTACATCTACAAGCAGACCGTGCTGGATTACGACTTTTCCAACTACACCAACGACAACCCCACCTTGGTGCCGACCAGCAACATAGGCTCGTTCACCACACCGCAGAACGGTACCGGCGGCAAGATGGACGGACTGGAATTGTCCGGTGCGCTGGAAGGTGGGCTGCTGGCGAGCGCACTGGAAGGGTTTGGCGCACAGGCCAATTTCTCGCTGACCAACAGCTCGATTCCGAAGTCGTCCATCTCGTCCATTCCCGGCGGCCCCAAGACCTTGCCCGGGTTGTCGCGCAAGGTGGCCAACCTGGCACTGTTCTACGAGCGCTACGGTTTCTCGATACGCGTGGCCGAGCGCTACCGCTCATCGTTCACCGGCGAGGCCGTGGCGCTGTTCGATCAGCTCGGCTACACCAAGATCCGGGCCAACCGGCAGACCGACCTGCAACTGGGCTACGCGTTTACCGACGGCAGCCTCAACGGCCTGTCGCTGCTGCTGCAGGTCACCAACCTCACCAATTCGGCGGATTCGACCGTGCAGGTCGCCACCCTGGCCAACAACGCGCCGCTGACCCGCCCGCTGGACTACGATACCTGGGGGCGCACGATCCTGTTCGGCATCAACTACAAGCTGTAGGCTGGCGGGCTTGCACGCGAGTTCTTGATGGGTCGAAATGAGAGTCCCCCACGATCGGTGCCCGCCGCGGTGGTTTGACCGTCGCGGGTGCCGCAGAGCAGATGGATGCCATGTACGGCGAAACCATGAATCGATGATGGACGGTGCGGCGGCGTTGCGCCGATCGGCCATGGGCGGGGGCGAGCGCGCTGGCCATGGATGAAAACCAGGGGGTGGGGCGCTGGACGCCGTTCCTGTCGGTGATCCTGCTGACGCTGCTGGCCATGTTGGCGCTGCATTGGCCGCGTCCGCCGCTGTTCGCGAACATCCAGGCCGGCGTGCTGCAGCCGGCCGGTGTCATGGTGCACGTGTGGGTGAGTACGGCCGACCGCCGTTTGCGCCTGGCGCGCCAGCTCGACGTCATGGCTGTCGAAGGCGACGGTAAAACGGCGCCGGCCGACGTGATCATCGACCCCAGCCGCAAGTACCAGACGATGGTCGGGTTCGGCGCGGCGCTGACCGATTCGTCGGCCTGGCTGCTCCGGAACGCGATGAGCGCATCGCAGCGGGCCGCCTTGTTGCGGGAGTTGTTCGGGCCGCCGCCGGGGCTCAACTTCCGCATGCTGCGCATCACCATCGGCGCTTCCGATTTCTCGCTGCAACACTACACCCTGGACGACATGCCCGCTGGCGAGATCGACCCCGGCTTGCAGCACTTCAACGTGGTCCCTAACCAGGCCTACCTGATCCCGGCGCTGCAGGAAATCATGGCGGTCCGGCCCGACGCGCAGATCATCGCCTCGCCGTGGAGCGCGCCGGCGTGGATGAAGAGCAGCGCCAACGTGATCGGCGGCGCGTTGCTGGAAGAGTACGAGTCGGTTTACGCGGATTATCTGGTGCGCTTCGTCGATGCCTTCCAGGGCTACGGCATCCCCATTTTCGCGCTGACGGTGCAGAACGAGCCGGCGTTCCTGCCGCTGACGTATCCGGGGATGGAGTTGTCCGCCGCCGCGCGTGCACGCCTCATCGGCCAGTATCTGGGCCCCGCACTGGCGCGTCGGAAAAATGCGCCGGTGATTCTCGGCTGGGATCACAACTGGGATACGCCCGGCGAGTCCCTCAGCGTGCTGGCTGACCCCGACGCCAGGCGCCACATGGCCGGCATCGCCTGGCATTGCTATCGCGGCAACCCCAGTGCGCAATCCACCGTGCATGACGCCTACCCGCAAATGGACGCCTATCTCACCGAATGTTCGGGCGGCGACTGGCCGTCGGCCCGCAACGGCGAATTGCTGCTGTTTGCGCGCAACATCGTGATGGAGAGCGTGCGCAACTGGGCGCGTGGCGTCGTCTACTGGAACCTGGCGCTGGATGAGAACCATGGCCCGCACGCCGGCGGCTGCGACGAATGCAAGGGCGTGGTCACCATCGACTCGGCCAGCGGCGAGGTCAGCCGCAATGACGAGTACTACGCGTTCGGTCATTTCAGCCGGTTCGTGCTGCCCGGCGCCGCCCGCGTGAAGTCGGGCAACACCAATGCCGGCATCCACGAGCTGGCGTTCCAGAATCCGGACGATGGCTCGGTGGTGCTGGTGGCGGTCAACGGCAATACAAAGGTCAACCATCTGACCGTCAGCCAGGGAGCGCTGCACTTCGCCTATGACATGCCGCCAAGCAGCGTGGCGACCTTTGTTTGGCCGCCCGCCACCGAAGGCGCCGCGGCATCGGCGCCTTCGGCAGATCAACTCGCCAGGCATGTGAGGTCGGCGGTTCTTCGGGCACGGCAGTGGTGGCGGCAACTGCAGGTCACGCCACCGGCCCGGCGTTAGGGTCGATCAGGGAATCGCGGCCGTAACCACGATCTCGACCTTCCAGCCGGGGCTGGCGAGCTGCGCCTGTACGGTGGCGCGCGCAGGCGTGGCGCCTTCCGGCACCCAGCGGCCCCAGGCTTCGTTCATGCCGGCGAAATCGGCCATGTCGGCCAGGAAAATCTCCGCGCGAAGGATGTTGCGCTTGTCGGTCCTGGCTCGCGCCAGCAGCGCGTCGATGGCGGCAAGCACCTGTTTGGTCTGGCCGACGATGTCGGCGTCGGCGTTGTCGGCCACCTGGCCGGCGAGGTAGGCCACGCCGTTGTGGACGGTCATTTCGGACATGCGCGGACCGGTATCGAAACGTTGGATCATGAGCGGCTTCCTGTGGGTGATCCGCCATTGTCGCCGGATTGGGCGGGCGGTAGAAGCGCGCAACGGCATTCGCCTCGCCCAACGTCGCCGGGTGGCGAGAGGCCATCCGGCGCGTTGCCGATCACGGCATCTGCGGCAGCTCCTGCGGGCGCAGGTCGAACACCAGCACCTCGGCGTTTTCGCCCTTGGCCAGTTGCAGTGTGCGCGGGTTGCGCAGGCGCACGCCGTCGCCCGCCTCCAGCTTCACGCCGTCGAGCTCGATGCGGCCGCGGGCCACGTGCACGTAGGCGTGGCGGTTGCCGTCCAGCGTCAGCGTGGCGCTTTCCTCGCCGTCGAACAGGCCGGCGTAGACCGATGCGTCCTGCTGGATGCGTAGTGACTCGTCGCGGCCGTCCGGCGAGATGATCAGGCGCAGGCGACCGCGTTTCTCGGCTTCGGCGAAGTGGCGCTGCTGGTAGACCGGTTCGCCACCGGCCTTCTCGGGCACGATCCAGATCTGCAGGAAATGCACCGGCGCCTCGTCCGAGCCGTTGAACTCGGCGTGGGTCACGCCGCTGCCGGCACTCATCAGCTGCACGTCGCCGGGCTTGATCACCGAGCCGGTGCCCATGCTGTCGCTGTGCGCCAGCGCGCCTTCCAGCACGTAGGAGAAAATCTCCATGTCGCGGTGCGGGTGTTTGCCGAAGCCCTGGCCCGGCGCCACGCGATCCTCGTTGATCACGCGCAGGTCGGAAAAGCCGATCTGCGCGCGGTCCATGTAGCTGGCGAACGAGAAGGTGTGGCGCGAGCTGAGCCAGCCGTGTTCCGCCACGCCGCGGTCGGAAGCCTTGCGTACTTGCATCATGGTGTTCTCCTCGTCGATGGGGGACGAAACGGGTCGCCCGCTCCGGCGTGCTTCGAATTCAGGGGCGGAGCGGGTGCTTGCTGCGTCTTGGGTGAAATATTAGAGTCGCCTACTAAGGTGATAAAGATGGTGAAGCGCTTAATACTGTCAACCAGAGGGAGACAATGAGCCAGCTCGAAGATATGCGGATCTTTGCCGAGACCGTCGAGGCGCAAAGCTTCACGGCGGCGGCGGATCGGTTGGGCTTGTCCAAGCAATTCGTCAGCAAGCGGATTGCCGCGCTGGAGAAGCGGCTGGGCGCGCGGCTGCTGGTGCGTTCGACCCGGCGCCTGCGCGTCACCGATCTGGGGCTGGCGTACCACGAACGCGCCCTGCGCATCCTGGATGAAGTGGATGCCGCCGAGCAGCTGATCGCCAGCCAGACCGCGGCGCCGCGTGGGCTGTTGCGATTGAGCGCGCCGATGACCTTTGCCACGCTGCATCTGGGGTCGGTGATTCCCGCGTTCATGCAGCGGTATCCGGACGTGGTGGTGGAGCTGGAGCTCAATGACCGCACGGTCGACCTGATCGGCGAGGGCTACGACATGGCCGTGCGCATCGGCACGCTGGCCGACTCCAGCCTGATCGCGCGGCGTATCGCCGCCGTGCAATTGATCACCTGCGCCAGCCCCGACTACCTGAGCCGTCACGGCACGCCATCGGCGCCCGGGGATCTCGCATCGCATGCCTGCCTGACCTACGGGCGTGCGCGCCGTGGCGAGTGGACGTTCCGCGTGGAGGGACGCACTCGCAAGGTTGCCGTGAGCGGGCCGATACGCGCCAACAACGGCGAGATGTTGCGCGATGCGGCGGTGGCCGGCCTGGGCGTCGTCAATCTGCCGGACTTCATCGTCGCCGCCGCGTTGGCGGATGGCCGGCTGGTGCCGGTGCTGGAGGCGTTTCGGCCCGAGGGAATCAACGTGTATGCGGTCTACCCACAGCATCGGCAATCCTCGCTGCTGGTACGTGCCTTCAGCGATTTCCTGGTGGAGCGTTTTGGCGCCACGGACCTGTGACCCGGCCGGGCTGCGTCCGTCACCTGTGCGCTTCCGCCATGGCGACGGAAGCGTAATGGGCTGATCGCAACGCTTGCGTGGAGTGCTCGAAAGCGACGAGGCATTGTCGGCGCAGTTGCCCACGGCGAGGGCGAAGCGATCCGACGGCCGCGATGGTGGCGTTCGCCGGGCAGTTGACCTTGATCAGGGGAAGATCCGCGGCGTTTCCGCATCATGCCGGCCAACGAAACGTCGTCATCCCTCACGGAGCAAACCATGCAATACCAACTGTCCACCTGCCATCACGACGCCGCTGCCTTCACCACGGCGCTGCGCCCGCTCGATCCCGCCGTGCAGGTTGCCCTGGATGCACCGCGCGGCCGCCTGGAAGTACTCGCCAACGCCACCGGCAACCAGGTGCTGGAGACGTTGCGCCGCATGGGCTGCGAAGCCGTGCCGCTTGAAACCGAAGTGCACATCAGCGGCGGAAGCACCTGTTGCGGCAGTTGCGGCTGATTTTTCGCTCCTACAGGGAATCTCGGAGCCCGTTGGATACGTCATTCCAGCGAAAGCTGGAATCCAGTGTCTTTGCTTTTCAAGAGCATGAGGTCGCTGGATTCCAGCTTTCGCTGTAATGACGAGGTTTTTCCAGGCT
>JBIQMK010000214.1:0-5901 GCA_044463365.1 Rhodanobacter sp.
CCAGACGGTGCCGACCAGGGCCACGAACACCAGCAACAGCAAGGCCATCAGCCAGCCACGGCGACCCGGCGCCGACGGCGGCGCACTGGCGCGGGCGCGGGTGCGGGACACGCGCGGCTCCACCGTCACTTGCGGCAAGCCGTCGGATGCCGGTGCCGGCGCGGGCGCGTCCAGCCGGTCGATGTCGCCGAGCGTGGGCTCGGTGCGACCGCGCGGATCGTTTTCGTGGTTTTCCCTGTTTCCGCTCATAAATCCATGGCTTCCGGACAACTGGCCCAGCTTACCATCGGCCCGACGACACCCCGTGGTCGCGGGCGCCTGTATTGCGGGTGGATTCAGCCGACACCCACGCGGCGCGCGTCGATCACGTTGGGCAGCGCCTGCAGCTTGGCCAGCAGGATCGACAGCTGCTCGTAGTCGCGCACGCGCAGGGTGAAGCGCATCTCCACCTCGCCCGTCTGCACGAACAGCCGGCTGGACGAGGCGATGATGTGGGTGTTGGCGTTGCTGATCACGCTGGTGATGTCTTTCTGCAGGCCCTTGCGGTCGTAGCCGCGCACTTCGATGTCGACCTCGTACGCCTGTGCCGAGGCGGTGCCCCAGTTCACCTCGATCACCCGGTCCGGATCGCGCCGCGCCAGCCGCGCCAGGCTGGCGCAGTCGGCGCGGTGCACCGACACGCCGCGGCCGCGGGTGATGAAGCCGCGCACCGGGTCGCCCGGCAGCGGCTGGCAGCAGCGTGCCAGCGTGGTCAGCAGGTTGCCGATGCCCTGGATGCTGAGCGCGCTGTGATCGAGCGTGGCGTGGCGCGACGCCACCGGCGTGGCCGATTGGGTGACCAGCGGCGCCGGTGGCTGCGCCGCCTCCTGCAGGACGCGGGTGAGCTGGCCGGGCGTGACTTCGCCCAGCGCCACCGCCACCAGCAGGTCGTCCTGCGTTTTCAGGTTGAAATGGGCGGGCAGCTTCGCCACGTCGGCGGCGGAAACGGAAGGCAGCGCCATGCGCTTCAGTTCGCGCTCGAACATGGCGCGCCCCGCCGCCACGTTGGCGTCGTGCGCCAGCTTGCGAAACCACACGCGCACCTTGTCGCGCGCCCGCGCGGTGTTGAGATAGCCGTGATGCGCCGACAGCCAGTCGCGGCTGGGCTCGGCAATCTTGGTGGTGAGGATCTCCACCCGGTCGCCACTCTGCGGCTGGAACGTCAGCGGCACGATGCGGCCGTTGACCTTGGCGCCGCGGCAGCGATGGCCCACCTCGGTATGCACGTGGTAGGCGAAATCCAGCACGGTGGCGCCGTGCGGCAGGTCGAACACCTCGCCCTTGGGCGTCAGCAGGTAGACGCGGTCTTCCAGCAACTCGGTGTGCAGGTCGGCGGCGAGTTTGCTGTCGTCCTCGCCGCGTGCGTCGAGCAGCTTGCGCATCCAGGCGATCTTGGCCTCGAACTCGGCGTCGGCGCTGCCGCCCTCCTTGTAGCGCCAGTGCGCGGCCACGCCCAGTTCGTTGGCGCGGTGCATTTCGTGGGTGCGGATCTGCACTTCCAGCGTCTTGCCCGACGGCCCCAGCACGGCCGTGTGCAGCGACTGGTAGCCGTTGCCCTTGGGCCGCGCGATGTAGTCGTCGAACTCGCCCGGCAGGTGCGGCCAGCGCGCATGCACCACGCCCAGCGCGGCGTAGCAGTCGGACACGCTGTCCACCAGCACGCGCACCGCGCGGATGTCGTACAGGTCGGAAAACTCCAGCGCCTTGCGCTGCATTTTTTTCCAGATCGAATAGATGTGCTTGGGTCGCCCGGCCAGGTCGGCACGAATGCCCGCGGCCTCAAGGTCGTGCTGCAGTTCGTCCAGCGACTGGCGGATGAACGCCTCGCGATCGGCGCGGCGCTCGTCCAGCAGCTTGGCGATGCGGCGGTAGGTGTCCGGCTGCAGGTAGCGGAACGCCAGATCCTCCAGCTCCCACTTCAGCTGCCAGATGCCCAGCCGGTTGGCCAGCGGCGCATGGATGTCGCGGGTGAGCCGGGCCAGCGCGGCGCTCTCCTCCGCCGGCCACGACGCCGCGGCGCGCATCCGCGCCAGCTGCCGCGCCAGCAGGATGAACACCACGCGCAGGTCGCGGATGATCGCCAGCAACAGCCGACGCAAACCTTCGGCCGCCCGTTCCGGCGTGCGCTTCTGCGCATGCAGCGCCCATACCTGCTCGGCCGCCTGCTGGCCGGCCACCAGCCGCTGCACGTCGGCCGGCAGCGATTCGCTGCGCTCTTTCCATACCGCCGGCGCCACCCGCGCCAGCTCGAACCACAATGCCGCCGCCAGCGTCTGCGCATCGCAGCCGAGCATGTCCAGCAGATCCAGCACGTCGGCGCAGCCGGCCTCGTCCAGCGGCTGGCCAGCGCAGGCATCCAGCGCGTCGGCCAGCAGCGGCGACAGCGCCGCGGCGCGATCGCGCCAGCGATTCAGGCTGGAGGTTTTGGCGGCACGAACCATGGTGGGCGATGTTCCAGGGGACGTTTCATGCTCTTGACTGGCGACCAGGCTCAGCCACGAGTTCCGTTCGCGCTGAGCGTAGCTTGCGATAGCCAGCGAAGTCGAAGCGGCTCTTGGCGGCCACCCTTCGACTTCGGCCCTGCGGGCCTACGCTCAGGGCGAACGGACAGAAGCCCAGCTAGGTTTGGTTGCTGACCGGCTTCATTTTAGGTCACGTCGAACGCCGGGATGGTGATCGGTATCAGCCCGGCGCACCCAGAAACGTTCGCACCGCGGCGGCGTCGAATGGCCAGTCCAGCTCTTGATCCGTGCGGTTGTCGCGCAGCACTGGCACGCGCACGCCGTAGCGCGCCTCCAATTCCGGCGAATCGTCCACCCATTCGCTGTCGAAATCCGGCGCGCGTGCCTCGGCCAGCACCGCCAGGGCCAGGTCGCAGAGATGGCAGTAATCGCGCTGGTACAAGATCAGATCAGGCATGAATACTCTTGCTCAAGACCGCCCAGCCCCAACCGTTCGCGCTGAGCGTAGCCCGCGGAGCGGGCGAAGTCGAAGCGCCGCCAAGGTGCGGGTTGCTCATCGCTGCCGCGGCCTTCGGCCTGCGCTCAGGACGAACGGGCGGGAGCAGTCATCATCCAGATCGGGCATGCGTTTCGGCAGGGGCTGCGTTCAAGGGGGCCCGCGTAGAATAGCGCGCACCTCCTTTCCCTCCGCAGCCGCATGGCCGTCAGCGTATTCGACTTGTTCAAGATCGGCATCGGGCCATCCTCCTCGCACACGGTAGGCCCGATGCGCGCCGCTGCGCGTTTCGCCGAACGCTGGCTGGAGGAAAAAGGCGTGCTGAACCAGGTCGCCCGCGTGCGCGCCGAACTGTTCGGCTCGCTGGCGCTGACCGGCCGCGGCCACGGCACCGACAAGGCCGTGTTGCTGGGGCTGGAAGGCCAGCATCCCGATACCGTCGACCCGGATCGCATCCCCGCCACGCTGCAGCGCATCCGCTCCGGCGGCCGGTTGCAGCTGCTGGGCAAGCGCGACATCGCGTTCGAAGAGAAAAGCGACCTGGTGTTCAACAAGCGCCAGAAACTGCCGTTCCACACCAACGGCATGCGCTTTTCCGCGTATGACGTCGAAGGCAACCTGCTGGCCACGCGCGACTATTACTCCGTCGGCGGCGGTTTCGTGGTCAACAAGGACGAGGCCGCCGAAGACCGCATCGTGGCCGACACCACCGAACAGCCCTACCCGTTCACCAGCGGCGACCGGATGCTGGCGCTGTGCGAACAGCACGGCATGACCATCGCCCAGCTGATGATGGCCAACGAATCGGTGTGGCGCAACGAGGCGGAAACGCGCGCCGGCCTGCTGACCATCTGGCAGGCGATGCAGGATTGCGTGGCGCGCGGTCTGCGCTCGCCCGGCACCCTGCCCGGCGGCCTGCACGTGGCACGCCGCGCGCCCGCGATGGCGGAGGAACTGCGCAACCAGCCCGAGGCCGCGCTGCGCGATCCGCTCACCATCCTGGATTGGGTCAACCTCTACGCGCTGGCCGTCAACGAGGAGAACGCCGCCGGCGGCCGCGTGGTCACCGCGCCCACCAACGGCGCGGCCGGCATCATGCCGGCGGTGCTGCATTACTACCAGCGCTTCTGCCCCAAGGCCGACGAGAACGGCATCATCGAATTCATGCTCACCGCCGCCGCCATCGGCATCCTGTACAAGGAAAACGCCTCCATCTCGGGCGCTGAAGTGGGCTGCCAGGGCGAAGTCGGCGTGGCCTGTTCGATGGCTGCCGGCGGCCTCACCGCCGCGCTGGGCGGCAGCATCCGGCAGGTGGAGAACGCCGCCGAAATCGGCATGGAACACAACCTCGGCCTCACCTGCGACCCGATCGGCGGCCTGGTGCAGATCCCCTGCATCGAACGCAACGCGATGGGCTCGGTCAAGGCCATCAACGCCAGCCGCATGGCGCTAAAAAGCGACGGCAAGCACCGCGTCAGCCTCGACAAGGTGATCAAGACCATGCGCGACACCGGGCGCGACATGAAGGACAAGTACAAGGAAACCAGCCGCGGTGGACTGGCGGTGAATGTCATCGAGTGTTGATGGCTGACGGCGGCCGTGTGCATGAGCGGATCGCCTATCTGCTCCTCGCCCTTCGACTTCGCCGCTGCGCGGCTACGCTCAGGGTGAACGGTGTCTAGTGCGAATGGCTTTACTTGAGCCCGTCATCCCCGCGAGGTGCTTTTCAACGGCCGAAGGCCGGTCAAGCGGGGGGCCAGCGCCTATGGCAGCCCTGAAGTCACTGGATTCCTGCTTGACCGGCCCTTCGGCCGTTGAGAGCCGCAGGAATGACGGTAGTGGGGCTTGTGCGCTTGAGTAAGTGGCATTCGTTTCTGGTGCAATTCGATGGGGCTCGCGTCACACCCACGGCGCCAGCACGCGCAACCAGCGCGGGCGCCAGGCCAGGGTGAAGGCAACCAGCAGGGAGGCGCCGGTCGAGGACATCACCCAGACCAGGACCGCCATGGAGGCGTGGTCCGCGGCCGGGCACAAGGCCAGCGCGGCGACGATGCCCGCCACGCCGAGGCATCGCAGCAGACGCGTCATCGCCGATGCCGGAATGCGTTCCCACACCTGTTGCGCATGCACCGGCAACGACACGGCCAGCCAGCCCATGCCGGCCACGCTGGCAAGCCACGCCGCGGATAGCAGACACGTCGCGAGCGCGGATTCAGACACGTGCCATCTCCATGCCCGTCATGCGTGATTGCGCCACGCGAGCGCGGCGTTTCAATACGCGAGCCGTCAGGCAGGCCACGGCGGCGCTGCACAACAGGAACAGGTCGATGCCTGCCACCGGCCAGTAGCCGGTGGCGATCGTGCGCCACACGTAATCGCCGGTGGTGATGCCGTTCAACACCACGGCTGCCAGCGCCAGCGTCGCGATCGCGATGCACTGCTCGCGCCAGGCCGGGTTGGCCAGCCCCTGCGCCACCGGTGCGCTGCGCCAGGCGGCATGCAGCAGCGCCAGCGCCCAGGTGCACCAGAACGCGTAACGCTCCCAATCGCCACGTGCCGGCAGGTTCTCCGGCAGCAGGCGATTGGCCACCAGGATGCCCAGCGTGGCCAGCAGCATGCCAGTCACCGTGGTGACGGCCAGCGCATCCACGATGCGCGCACCCTGGCTGCCCCGCTGCGCATGTTGGCGCTTGCGCTTTTCGACGAAGAACACAAAGCCGGTCGCAATGCAGACCGCGCCTGCCAAGCCGCCCAGCATGTAGAACCAGCGCAGCAGCCAGTGGCGGAAATGCTGCAGGTGCAGCCCGGTGAGGAATTCGCTGACGCGACCCGTCGGCGTGGCCGGCGGGTCCACGCGGATCAGTTCGCCGGTCGACGCCTTGAAGTGGATGCCGTCGCCCACCA
>JBIQMK010000215.1:0-5755 GCA_044463365.1 Rhodanobacter sp.
GCTGTTTTCGGCCGAGGGCGAGCAGTTGCTGCTGTCGATCGCGTTCGACGATCCGAAGGCGGCCGGCGCCATGCAGAAGCGCATCGGCAGCCTGGGCGCCATCGGCGCCGTGTTGCGGATGAAGGAGCGCAGCATGACGCTGGACGTCGATGGCGAGGCGGTGGCGGAGACCCCCGATTACGCCGACGTCCCCGCCCGCGACGACGCGCTGGCGCGTTTGCGCGAGGCGCTTGGACAGCTGGCCACCAAGGCATGACGCGCCGGATGGCGCGGTGGAGTATCTGATCGATGCGTTATCTGGCCCTGATGCTGCTTGCGCCCCCCTTGCTGATCCTGTGCTGGGGCTACTGGGCGTATCCCAAAAGCCTGCCGCGGTCGGTGGGCCGGCGCGTGTTCGACGTGGCGGCCTTGCTGCTGGCGCTGGTCACCGCGGTGCAGTGCGCCTTGCTGGGTTTCGATCGCGCGGCGTTGCCGTCGGTGGACGGGTTCGGCCGCGCCAGCGGCGCGATCTGGCAACAGGTGCTGCCCGCGTTGTATGGCTACGGCGCATTCGCTGGCGTGTTGGTGTTGGCGATGGTGTGTCGCCACCTGAGCTGGGGACGCCGCCGCTGACCGGTTGACGCGGCGGTCGCATGCGTTTGCGCATGACTTGTGGCCGTCGAGCCGGGTAAACGTTTTGGGCATGCTGGGCATCTACCGGTGGCATCCCCGGTACGTCGCCATCCTCACGCAGCTAAACGTCTTCCGGAATCGTCCGACATGCGCCTTGCATGCCTGTTCGCCCTTGCCATTTCCGCCGTATCCGCGCCTGCCTTGGCCGTCGACATCGACGGCCGCATCGATGCGGCCGAATGGCAGGGCGCGCGGCACATCACCGATTTCCGCAAGGTGCAGCCACTGACCGGTGAACCCGCCTCGTTGCGCACCGAAGCGTGGCTGCTGGCTACGCCCGAGGGACTGGCGGTGGCGTTCCGCTGCGATCAGCCGCCGGGCGTGCCGCGCACGCCGCAGCGCGTGCAGCGCGATTTCGAGGACCAGGTGGACCGGGTCAACCTGATGGTCGACTTCGACGGCACCGGCCGCACCGGCTACAACTTCGTGGTCAGTTCCACCGGCGGTATCAACGATGCCGTCATCACCAACGAGAGCAATTTCAACAAGGACTGGGACAGCACCTGGCAACACGCCGTCAGCGAGGATGCCGCCGGCTGGACGGTGGAGATGCTGATCCCCTGGTACATCGCGCCGATGCATGCCAGCCGCGACGGCAAGCGCACGCTGGGCATCTACCTCGACCGCGTCACCGGCTCCAGCGGCGAGCGCGACGCGTGGCCGGTGGCCAGCTTCAAGCGGCCGCGCTTCCTGTCGGAGTTCCAGCGCGTGGAGGTGCCGGCATACAGCCAGTCGCTGCTGGCGGTGACGCCGTACGTGTCCGGCCTGTACGACAACGTGCGCGGTCGCAGCCACTTCCAGGAAGGCGCCGACATCCTGTGGAAGCCCAGCGGGCAGTTCCAGCTCACCGCGGCGTTGAACCCGGATTTCGGCCAGGTGGAAAGCGACGACCTGGTGGTGAATTTCGGCGCCACCGAGACCTACGTCAGCGACAAGCGGCCGTTCTTCACCGAGAACCAGGGCATCTTCGATTTCAGCCTGCTGGACGACAACAGCCAGCTGATCTACACCCGTCGCGTCGGCGCGCTGGCGGACGACGGCCACGGCGCGGCCGACATCAACGCGGCGGTCAAGCTCAACGGCAGCGTGGGCGGTACCAGCTACGGCGTGATCGCGGCGGACGAGGACGGCGAGGCCGGCCGCTTCTTCGGTGCCGCCCGCATCACCCACGATTTCGGCGTGCAGAGCCTGGGCGCGATGCTCACCCGCGTCGATCGTCCCTGGCTCGACCGCCACGCCACCGTGCTGGGCGTCGACCATCACTGGCAACCGACGGCGAAGCTCACCGTGGCCACCAACGCGGTCGCCAGCGACATCCTCCAGCACGGCACGCACACCCGCGGCAGCGGTGGCACCGTACTGGCCGATTACGAGATGGCCGACGGCTGGCGCCAGCAATGGCTGGGCATGCATTTCGGCGATCAGCTGCAGGTCAACGATTTCGGCTACCTGGAGCGCAACAACTTCAACTACGCCCATTGGGAAGTGCGCAAGCGCAACACCAGCCTGTCGCCGGATTCGGCATACAGTTCGCACGATTGGCACTTCCGTATCGACGGACTGGACAACGATCACGGCCTGCGCCTGCGCCGCCAGTTGCGCATCAGCCGATCCAGCAACCTGCGCAACGGCGCCACCGAGGATGTGCAGCTCAACCTCAACACTGCCGCCTGGGATGATCTGCTGACGCGCGGCCATGGCGCCGTTTTCCTGCCACCCTCGCTGGCACTGGCCTACGACCGCAGCAGCCCACGCCACGGCGACTGGGCATTCGAGCTGGAGGCGGAGACCTACAGCGGCGGGCTCAGCGGCAACCGGCGGCTCGGCTACGACGTCAAGTTCATCCCCACTTATTTCATCAGCGACGCCTTCAGCATCTACGCCGGGCCGTATTACGAGCACACGCCGGACTGGCTGGTGTGGCAGCGCGACAACCTGATCGGCAGCTTCGACCAGCACACGCTGCAGCTCAACGCGGGTTTCGACTGGAGCATCGACGGCCGCCAGGAGCTGCGCCTGAAGTTGCAGGCGATCGGCCTGGATGCGCGGCTGCGCGATGCGTATCGCGTGAGTGGCGATGGTCGCGCCATCGCCAGCACGGATGACGTCGACGATTTCAGCGTGCGCAACCTGGGCTTGCAGATCCGCTACCGCTACGAGCTGGCGCCGCTGTCCTACCTGTACGTGGTCTACGGCCGCGGCGGTTACGCGCTGGACGAGGATTACCCGTACCGCACCGGCGGCGTCTTCGGCAACACTTTCTCGCTGCGCGACGACGAGCAACTGCTGGTGAAGCTGAGCTATCGCTTCGACATCTGACGCCATCGCCGATGCGAGAATGGCCGGCATGCTCCCGCTCAAATACCTCCAGGCGTATCCCGCCGCGCTGCAGGACAAGGTGCGCCAACTGATCGCGCAGCAGCGCCTGGGCGAGCACCTGGCGCGGCGTTATCCCGACCGTCACGACGTGCAGAGCGACAAGGCGCTGTATGCCTATACGGCCGCGCTGAAACAGCAGTATCTGAAGAACGCGCCCGGCATCGACAAGGTGTTGTACGACAGCAAGCTCGACGTGGTGCAGCGGGCGCTGGGCCTGCACACTGCGATCTCGCGAGTGCAGGGTGGCAAGCTCAAGGCGAAAAAGGAGATCCGCGTGGCCAGCGTGTTCAAGGCCGCCGCGCCGGAATTCCTCAACATGATCGTGGTGCACGAGCTGGCGCACCTGAAGGAGTATGAGCACAACAAGGCGTTCTATCAGTTGTGCACGTACATGCTGCCGGACTATCACCAGCTGGAGTTGGACCTGCGCGTGTACCTTACGTGGCGTGAGTTGCCTGCCGCGGATCGGTAACGTGGTTGGCCGCGATTTACGGGAGTGACGCCAATCCGGATTGGGCAACGACTGAATGACGGGTAGGGACTTGATCCGGCCATTTTCAGGCGAGGTTGCCGACGGAGAATGCCGGAGAAAATCGACGGGGATGAAGATGAACGACGAGGCACTGCAAAACCACCTGTTGCGGTTGTTCGAGCAGCACGGCGTGGAGCTGGAGACGGACGAGGACGGCTGGCTGGTCACCGACGACGATTTCCCCGCGATCCGCGCCGCGTGGCATGAAGGCGCCGCCGGCGAACCCGGTCGGCTGGACGTGGACGTGGTGCTGAGCGAGGAGCGCCGCATCGAGGAAAGTTTCGCGGGCTTCGCCGGCGGTGAGGCTGGTTGCCGCGATGCGCTGCAAGGCTTCGAACGCGATGCATTCCACGTGTTGCTGGCCGCCTGCTGGTACGTCACCGACAGCCGCCGCATGCAGATCACCGCCTGGGAGATGGGCGTGCGCACCTGGGACGTGTTCATCGGCCCGTTCACGCTGCGCGGCGTCGACATCACCGACATGGAGATGCTCGACCAGGTGCCCGCCGCGATCGAGGCGGCACTGCGCAACGAGGCATTGCCGCCGGAACTGCACTGGTTGCGGCTGGCCTATCGCCGCACGGCGGATGGCGAAGTGCGCTGCGAGGCCCTGCTCGACAACGAGCCGTGGGCCGCCGGCACGCAGGCGCTGGCCGCGCTGGCGTGGCCGTCCGACGATCTTGCCTATACCGCCCGCAGCTTCATCGTGCTGGACGTGCGCGATTATTGATCCGCGCGATTCCCGTAGGAGCGCACCCTGTGCGCGATGCTTTTACGGGGTTCGGGATTCACAAGAGCAAGAGCTCACGCACAGGGTGCGCTCCTGCATGTGACGTGTTGTCCACACATTCCAGAAAGAAAGCCCGGGCATCGTGAGATACCCGGGCTTCAACGTCGCGATAGCCAGTCCGATCAGTTCGGCTGTGCCAGATCGTCCAGCAATGCCTTCAGGAAGCGCGCGGCCTCGCCGCCGGTGGCGGCGCGGTGGTCGAAGGTGAGGCTGATCGGCAGGCGGCGGTGCACTTCGATGCCGCCGATCACCGCCACCACGTCGTGGCTGAGCTTGCCCGCGCCCACGATCGCTACCGTGGGCGGCACCACCACCGGCGTGGCGTAGCGGCCGGCGAACATGCCGAAGTTGCTGAGGCTGATGGTATAGCCGGACAGTTCCGACGACGGGATCGAGCGATCCTCCACTTGCGCGCGCAGGCGCTTGATCGCGGCACGCACGCCGGCGGCGTCCAGCACGTCGGCATTGCGCAGCGCGGGCACGAACAGGCCATCGTCGGTATCCACGGCAATGCCGATGTCCACGTGCGGATGCTGGGTGCGGCTGAGGTTTTTGCCGTCGAACCAGGCGTTGAGCGCGGGCACGCTCTTGCAGGCGGCCACGATGGCGCGGATCAGGCGCGCGGTGATGTCCTGCTTGCCGATCCAGGCATGCAGGTCGGCGTCGTCGACCAGGGTGGTGGGCACGACCTGCGCATGGGCGTCGGCCATCACGCGGGCCATGTTGCGGCGCACGCCCTTCAGTTGCTCGGGCTGGCCGCTGGCCTGCTGCGAGGGCGGCGCGGTGCGCACGGCTTTGCCGGCGAGCGAAACGGGACCGCGCTGGTCTTCACTTCTCCCTTCGGGAGAAGGTGCCCGAAGGGCGGATGAGGGTTCGGGCGAAGCGTAGCGCCTCGCTCCGGCCGTGCCCTCTCCCCCAGCCCCTCTCCCGGTAACGGGAGAGGGGAGCAAGGGCGCGCTGCCGTTGGGGGGGGGTTCTTTCACGTCCTTCAGCGTGGCGGGGGCGGCGGGGAGCGGCGCTTCTCGCCGGTGTTCGCCGCCGTGTCCTCCGGCCGCATGGCCTCGGAGAGCTACTACGTGCTGCGGCGGGAGAAGCGGCGCCTCACGCAAACCGAGCTGGCCGGGCGGGCGGTGAGCTACGCCGGCTCCGAGCTGTTCATCTCGCTCAGCGAGCCGGCCACGGCGCCGTATGGCCGCGACCTGCAGTACCTGTCGGTGCGGGCGCTGTGCTCCAACCGCGACATGCCGCTGTTCCTGAAGGCGCAGCGGGCCGATGCCCGCTACGACTTCCTGGACACGCTGCCGGTGCGTCAGATCGAGTGCCTCGCCGGTCCCTCGGTGCCGCTGGCGTCGCCGGTGGACGGCTTCGATCCGTGGATCGCC
>JBIQMK010000216.1:0-5660 GCA_044463365.1 Rhodanobacter sp.
AACGCGTCACCCAGCAGATCGGGGTCGGCAGCGGCCAGGTTGAGGCGGCCGTCGGCGCCCGGCTTGAGCGCCGCCTCACCCTGTTTGAGCAACGCGGCACGCGGTTCGGGCAGCTTGAAGTCGAGCGCGAGGCTGCCGGCCAGGGTGCTGCGCAACAGCGAGTCGCTCTCCGATTCGCCGGCCTTGCGCTGGTAGCCCAGCTGCTGCAGGCGCGGCAGGTAGGCGGCCTTGATCCAGTCGGCAAGGCGGGCGCGCTGGGCGTCGGTGCTGGCGAGGTTCTGGTAGATCCACTGGATCTGGTCCAGCGGCGCGGTGGCGACTTCGCGGGTCTTCGAAGCGGTCAGCGGCTGCAGCGCGGTGAGCACGTCGCCGGCGTCCAGCTCGCCGTGCTGGAAGCTGGCGTTGACCGCGTCGGCGTAGGCCAGTTGCTCGGCATCGCTGAGCTTGCCGACCTGGCCCACCAGGCGGCCCAGCGCCTGCTTGTCGAGGCTGAAACGGTAGTAGCCGCTGGCGTTGGCGTTGGGCATCACCCAGGTCGACTTGCTGGCGCCGGCCAGCACCATCGTGCCGCTGGTTTTGTCGAGCATGTCGCAGGCGACCTTGCTGCCGTCATGCGTGCCATAGCGCACGCACACCGGCACGCCCCAGATGCGCTGCGCGTCGCCGGTGCTGCCCACCGGCAGGTAGCGGCTCTGGCTGAGGTGCAGCACGGTCTTGCCGTTCTGCTGCTCCAGTTTCGTGGCGATGTACGGCACGCCGGTCTGGTTGAGGAAGCTGTTGAAGGCCTGCTTGAACGCGTCGCCCTTGCCCGCCGCGGTGGCGATGGCCGAGACCAGGTCGTCGGCTACGGCGTTGCCGAACTTGTGCTTCTGCACGTACGCGCGCATGCCCTTCTGGAAGGTCTTCTCGCCCACGTAGTTCTCGAACATGCCGATGACGCTGGCGCCCTTCTCGTAGGTGATGCCGTCGAACGCGGTCTCGATGTCGCCGTTGCCGGTGATCGGCTGGCGGATCTTGCGCGCGCTGACCAGGCTGTCGTTGGCCATCGCCATCTGCGCGCCGTCCACGCGATCGAGATCGGCGCGGTATTCGGGGTGCACCTGCATGGTGACTTTCTGCTGCATCCAGGTGGCGAAGGCCTCGTTGAGCCAGATGTCGTTCCACCAGTTCAACGTGACGGTGTCGCCGCTCCACATGTGCGCCAGCTCGTGCGCATTCACGTTGAACGAGGCGCGCACGTTTTTCGCGGGGGAGTCCTTGTCCAGCAACAGCAGCCAATCGCGGAAGGTGACCAGGCCGGGGTTTTCCATCGCACCGGCGGAGAAGTCCGGCGCGGCCAGCAGGTCGAGCTTGTCGAACGGGTAGCCGAAGCCGTAGTAGTTCTCCAGCGCGTGGATGATGCTGGGGGTTTCGCTCAGCACGTGCTGCATGCGGTGCGCCTCGCCACTGGCGGCGATGCCGCGCAACTGCAGCGGCTTGGCGCGGTAGGGGCCGGGTGCGATGTCCGGGCCGGCGGCGATGTCCCACGGGCCCACGGCGAAGGCCACCAGGTAGGTGGGCAGCGGCACGGTCTGCGCGAAGGTGACGGTCTTCCAGCCATCGCCGGCCGGCGTTTCCTTCACCTGCCTGGTGTTCGCCACGGCGGTCTGCGATTCGGGCACGGTGAGGCTGATGTCGAACGGCGTCTTGAAGCCGGGCTGGTCGAAGCCGGGGAAGGCGAAGCGCGCGCTGATCGGCTCCATCTGCGTGACGGTGTACGGCTTGCCCTTGGCGGCAACCTTGTACAGGCCCTGCAACTGCGCGTTGAGCGGCGCGGTGTACTCGAACGCCAACGTGATCTCCTGCGGCTGCAAGGTGCGGCCGAAGTCCACGCGCACCACGCCGGCCTTGGGCTCCACGCTGACGTATTTGCCCGGCTGCGCGTTGCCGCCGGCATCCGTGACGGTCACCTTGGACACGTTCAGCTCGCTGCCATCCAGCCACACATGGTCGGAGGCGCGCGTCAGCTTGACCTTGATCGTGGTGGTGCCGGAGAAATCCTTCTGTGCCGGATCCACCTTGAACGCGAGCTGGTAGGACTGCGGCACGGCCCAGTCGGGCAACTGCCCCTGCGGCGCCTTGTCGGCGGGGGCGGCCAGCGCAGCGCCGCAACAGGCCGCTAGCGCGGCCAACGCCATGGGACGAACGAGACGTGACATCGGAAACTTCCTGGGGCAAAAACATCGAAGCTAGGGCGGCCCGGTAGTCCGGCACAGTGCCATTGGGCACGTTGCTTCTGCGGGAAACCCGGGGATGGGAACCGAACGCCTGGGGCGCATCGCTCAGCCACATCAACAAAATGCGCGTGGAAAGCGCGTCACGGCATTGTTCGGGCCGATGGCCCGCGCCACAATCATAGGCATCGACTATGACCCCGAAGGCCACCGATGAACCTGCGTGACCTGCACTACCTGCTGGCCCTGGCCGAACATCGCCATTTCGGCCGCGCCGCCGAAGCCAGCTTCGTCAGCCAGCCCACCTTGTCCACCCAGATCAAGAAGCTGGAAGAGGAGTTGGGCGTGGCCCTGGTCGAGCGCACGCCGCGCAAGATCCTGCTCACCGAAACCGGCCGCGAGATCGCCCGCCGCGCCCGCGCCGTGCTGGCCGAGGTGGAGGAGATCAAGGCGATTGCCCAGCGCACCCGCGATCCGGAAGCGGGCACGCTGCGGCTGGGAATCTTCCCCACGTTGGGACCGTACCTGCTGCCGCACGTGATCCCGCTGCTACGCGAGCGCTTTCCGCGGCTGGAGCTGCTGCTGACCGAGGAAAAAACCGAGCACGTGATCCACATGCTGCGCGAAGGCGCGCTGGATGCGGGCATCCTGGCGTTGCCGCTGCACGAGGACAGCCTGCACACTGAATTCCTGTTCGAGGAACCGTTCGTGCTGGCGGTGCCAGATCATCACCCGCTGGCCGGCCATAAGAACCGGCTGAAGCTGCACGACTTGGCCAACGAGAAACTGCTGCTGCTGGAAGACGGCCACTGCCTGCGCGACCAGGCGCTGGAGGTGTGCCAGCTGGCCGGCGCAGGCGAGAAGACCGGTTTCCGCGCCACCAGCCTGGAAACGCTGCGGCAGATGGTGGCGGCCAATGTCGGCATCACCTTGCTGCCCACGCTGGCCACCAAGCCGCCGATGGCGCGCACCGACAACGTGCACCTGATCGAATTCGCCGGCCACGCGCCCAGCCGGCGCATCGCCATGGTGTGGCGCAAGAGTTCGTCGATGGCGGGTTTCCTGAAGCGGCTGGCCGGCGTGTTCCAGGATCTGCCGCCAGCCCTGTTCAAGCCCGACGTGGGCGCGCAGCCGCGCGTGCAGGCGGACTGATCCATGCGCCTGCTGCCGGTGGTGGCGGTGCTGCTGGTCGGCTGGGGCGCCCTGCACCATTGGCGCCACCGCGACGTGATCCAGCCGCCGGGCGTGCTGGCGCCCGATGCGCCGCAGCAGGTGAACCTGACCGGCGGCGCCACCCTGCGCCGCGACGACATCAGCCTGGCCACCCGCGCCCACGTCGAGATCACCGCCCGCGTGCTTTCGCGCGAGGATTACGCGTGGGACGCCGAAGCCGCACTGGTGCCCACCGATCTGGCGCTGGGCTGGGGCCGCATGTCCGACAGCGCGGTGCTGGCGAAGATCGACATCAGCCAGTCCGGACGCTTCTATTACTGGCGCACGGAAACCTGGCCGATCCCGCGCAACGAGATCGAACGGTCCAGCGCCAACATGCACATCATCCCCGCCGACGCCGACGTGCGCGGCGCATTGAAGCGCGTGCGCAAGGGCCAGCTGGTGCATATCGAGGGTTTTCTGGTGGACGCCAGCCGGCCCGGCGGCTGGCACTGGAAAACCTCGCTGACGCGCGACGACACCGGCGCGCGCGCCTGCGAGCTGGTTTACGTGGAAAGCCTCGACATCGTCGACTGAGGTCGCGGCGCGTCAATAACGCAGCAGGCTGTGCAACGGCTCGCGGCTCTGCCAGCGCAAGCGCCCCTGCAATGCAGTCAGCTCCACCACCACGCAGGCGCCCACCGGCACCGCGTCGAAACGCTGCACCAGCGCCCAGGCCGCCGCCAGCGTGCCGCCGGTGGCCAGCACGTCGTCCACCAGCAGCACGCGTTCGCCCGACCGCAGGGCGTCGCTGCGCACTTCCAGCTGATCGCGGCCGTATTCCAGCTGGTAATCGATCGACAACACCGGCGGCGGCAGCTTGCCGGGCTTGCGCAAGGGCACGAAACCGGCGCCCAGTTTCTGCGCCAGCGCCGCGCCGAAAATGAAGCCGCGCGCCTCGATGCCGCAGACCGCCTGCACGTCCTGCCCCAGCCAGGGCTCGGCCAGCGCATCGATGCAGCGGGCAAAACCGCGTGCATCGGCAAGCAAGGGCGTGACGTCGCGAAAGGTGACGCCGGGCTGCGGGAAATCGGCCACGTCGCGGATCAGCGAGGCCAGTTCCGAAGCCGCTGCGGAGGGGGCCGTCATACCGCGCAGGCGCCCAGCGGATCGTCCCGTCGGCCGCTGTCTTCGTCGATCGCCAGGCGCGCATCGCTGAGGCAGGCTTCCACCCCGCGCACGATGGCGCTGGCTTCGGGCAGGCTCGATTCGGGCACCATCACCGCCATGAAATCCATCGCGGGCAACTGACCCACGCCGCCGGTGAGGTATTCGCCGGCGATGAACGCGGGAATCCCCTGGGCTTCCAGCGCATCCTTCACCAGGTGGGCGTCGATGAGGTTCTCGGCTCGGTAGACGGTTTGCATGAGCCCACGCTAACCCCCGCACGCGCCGCGGGCAAGCACGCTGGGTGCGTCACGGGCGACAGGGTAAACTTGCATGTTCCCGCCCACGCACGCGAGCTTGCCCGATGTCGACCGAGAACCCCGCCAACCCGACGCCCGCCGTGCCGCACCAGGATTTCATCCGGCAGATCGTGCGCGACGACCTGGCCTCGGGCAAGCACGTCGCCATCCACACCCGTTTCCCACCCGAACCCAACGGCTACCTGCACATCGGCCACGCCAAGGCGATCTGCCTCAGCTTCGGTATCGCCAGGGAATTCGACGGCTGGTGCAACCTGCGCCTGGACGACACCAACCCGGGCAAGGAAGACCCCGAGTTCGTCGAGGGCATCAAGGAGGACGTGCGCTGGCTGGGCTTCGAATGGCACGCATTGCGCCACGCGTCGGATTATTTCGAGGTGTTCTACCGCGCCGCCTGCAAGCTGATCGAGGACGGCGTGGCCTACGTGGACGACCTCAACGCCGAGGAAATGCGCGAGTACCGCGGCACCCTCACCGCCCCCGGCCGCAACTCGCCGCACCGCGAGCGCAGCGTCGAGGAAAACCTGGACCTGTTCCGCCGCATGCGCGCGGGCGAGTTCGCCGATGGCAGCAAGACCTTGCGCGCCAAGATCGACATGGCCGCCGGCAACATCAACATGCGCGACCCGGCGATCTACCGCATCCGCAAGGTCACCCACCAGAACACCGGCGACGCCTGGCCGATCTACCCGATGTACGACTACGCGCACTGCCTGTCCGACGCGCTGGAAGGCATCACCCACTCGCTGTGCACGCTGGAATTCGAGGATCACCGGCCGCTGTACGACTGGTTCGTGGACAAGGTGGA
>JBIQMK010000217.1:0-5600 GCA_044463365.1 Rhodanobacter sp.
AAGAACGGCGCGCCGGTGCGGCTGTCGGACGTGGCCAAGGTGGTCGACGGGGTGGAGAACGACCAGCTCGCGGCCTGGGCCAACGGCCAGCCGGCGGTGCTGCTGGACATCCGCCGCCAGCCCGGCGCCAACATCGTGCAGACGGTGAAGCAGATCCGCCAGGTGCTGCCCGAGCTGCGCAACGCGCTGCCGGCCGACGTGCACCTGGACGTGTTCGCCGACCGCACCATCACCATCCAGGCCTCGGTGCACGACGTGCAGTTCACCCTGCTGCTGACCATCTTCCTGGTGGTGGCGGTGATCTTCGTGTTCCTGCGCCGGCTGTGGGCCACGGTGATCCCGTCGGTGGCGGTGCCGCTGTCGCTGATGGGCACGTTCGGCGTGATGGCCTTCACCGGCATGTCGCTGGACAACCTGTCGCTGATGGCGCTGACCGTGGCCACCGGCTTCGTGGTCGACGATGCGATCGTGATGATCGAGAACATCGTGCGCTACATCGAGCAGGGCAGGAACGGCAAGGAGGCGGCCGAGATCGGCGCCCGTGAAATCGGCTTCACCGTGCTGTCGTTGACGGTGTCGCTGGTGGCGGTGTTCCTGCCGCTGCTGCTGATGCCCGGCGTCACCGGCCGGCTGTTCCACGAGTTCGCCTGGGTGCTGACCATCGCGGTGACCATCTCGATGCTGGTGTCGCTGACGCTGACGCCGATGATGTGCGCCTACCTGCTCAAACCCGACGAACTGCCGCCTGGCGACGACGCGCACGAACGCTCCGCCGCCGATGGCAAGCGCGACCTGTGGGTACGCACGGTGGCGGCGTACGAGCGCTCGCTTGACTGGGTGCTGGCGCGCCAGAAGCTCACCATACTGGTGGCCGCCGCCGCGGTGGTGCTCACCGTCATCCTGTACACCATCATCCCCAAGGGCCTGCTGCCCGAACAGGACACCGGCCTGATCACCGGCGTGGTGCAGGCCGACCAGAACATCGCCTTCCCGCAGATGGAGGAGCGCACCAAGGCGGTGGCCGAAGCGCTACGCGCCGACCCGGCCGTGGCCGGCGTGGCTGCCTTCATCGGCGCCGGCACGATCAACCCCACCATCAACCAGGGCCAGCTCAGCATCGTGCTGAAGGAGCGCGGCGACCGCGACGGCCTGGACGCGCTGCTGCCGCGGCTGCAGCAAACCGTTGCCGACATCCCCGGCGTGGCGCTTTACCTGAAGCCGGTGCAGGACGTGACCCTGGACAGCCGCGTGGCCGCCACCGAATACCAGTACACCTTGTCCGACGTGAACTCGGCCGAGCTGGCCACCTACGCCGAGCGCATGACCGAAGCGCTGCGCCAGCGCCCGGAACTGGCCGACGTGGACAACAACCTGGCCAACAAGGGCAACGCGCTGAAGCTCACCATCGACCGCGAGAAGGCCAGCCGCCTGGGCGTGCCGGTGCAGAGCATCGACGACACGTTGTACGACGCCTTCGGCCAGCGCCAGATCTCCACCATCTTTACCCAGCTCAACCAGTACCGCGTGGTGTTGGAGGTGGCGCCGGAGTTCCGCAATTCGGACGACCTGCTGAACAAGCTCACCGTGCGCGGCAACGGCAACGGTGCGCTCACCGGCAGCAACGCCACCAGCTTCGGTCAGGTGAAGTCCAGCAACTCGGCCACGCCGTCGGGCATCGGCAACGCCGGCAACGTGGGCTTCGAGATCGGCGGCGGCGGCACCATTCCGCTGTCGTCGCTGACCAGCGCCCAGGTCACCAGCGCGCCGCTGGTGATCAGCCACCAGCAGCAGTTGCCGGCGGTGACGCTGGCGTTCAACGTGGCGCCGGGTTACGCGCTGTCCGATGCCATCGACGCCATCCACGCCACCGAGGCGCAGCTGGATTTCCCGCCGCAGGTGCGCGGCGAATTCGTGGGCAAGGCGGCCGAGTTCAGTTCATCGATCGGTGACGAGGTGCTGCTGTTGCTGGCGGCGATCGTGGTGATCTACATCGTGCTGGGCGTGCTGTACGAGAGCTACATCCACCCGCTGACGATCATTTCCACCCTGCCGCCGGCCGGCGTAGGCGCGCTGCTGGCGCTGATCATCTGCGGCATGAGCCTGTCGGTGGACGGCATCGTGGGCATCGTGCTCCTGATAGGCATCGTGAAGAAGAACGCGATCATGATGATCGACTTCGCGATCGAGGCCCGCCGCACCGGCATGAACGCGCACGACGCCATCCGCCGCGCCTGCCTGCTGCGCTTCCGCCCGATCATGATGACCACCGCGGCGGCCATGCTCGGTGCGCTGCCGCTGGCACTGGGCAACGGCATCGGCGCGGAACTGCGCCGGCCGCTGGGCGTCTCCATCGTGGGCGGCCTGCTGCTGTCGCAGTTGGTGACGCTGTACACCACGCCGGTGATCTACCTGTACATGGAGCGCTTCTCCGACTGGCTTGCCGCGCGCCGCGAACAGCGCGCCCTGCGCCACGCCCAGGCAAGCAGCGCGGCGTGATTCCACGCGATCGACCCCTTCCATCCCGCGCCACCGCTTTACTCCGTCCCCTGCTCGCAGGGGAGGGCTGGGGACGGGTCGCTCTTGATCTTCCCCGCGATCCTGCGCAACCCCCTCCCGACCTCCCCTGCGATGCAGAGGGGGGGGAGCCGTGTGCGGCGACACCTCGGAAAACGGCCCCGGTTCAACCAATTCGCCGCTCGACCGTTGATCCATGGGATGTGCCGTTCACACCCGTTCTGCCATACCTCCGCAGGCTCCCCGGTCACGCTTGATCCATGAACATCTCCGGCATCTTCATCCGTCGCCCGATCGGTACCTCGTTGCTGGCGATGGGGCTGTTTGCGGTGGGCGCGATCTGCTACTTCCTGCTGGGCGTGTCGGCGCTGCCGGCGATGCAGTTTCCGGCGATTTTCGTGCAGGCCAGCCAGAGCGGTGCCGATGCGAGCACGATGGCGTCGACGGTGGCCGCACCGCTGGAGCGCCACCTGGGCCAGGTGCCCGGCATCCAGACCATGCGCTCGCGCAGTTCCGAAGGCAGCACCTTCGTCTTCATGATGTTCAACGGCGGCGTCGACCTGGATGCGGCGGCGCGCGACGTGCAGGCGGCGATCAACGCGGCCGCGCCCGATCTGCCCACCGGCCTCAACGGCGCGCCCAGCTACCAGAAGGCCGATCCCAACGACGATCCGATCATCGCGTTCGCGCTGACCTCGGACACGCAATCGGCCGACGCGCTGTACAACGTGGCCGACACCTTGCTGGCACAGCGGCTGCGTCAGCTGCCCGGGGTGTCGTCGGTGGAGATCGCCGGCGCCGCCACGCCCGCGATCCGCGTCGACATCAACCTGCGCGCGCTGAACGCGATGGGCATTTCGCCGGACCAGCTGCGCAATGCGCTCAGCGCCGCCAACGTCACCTCGCCGGAGGGCTTCCTGTCCAACGGCAAGACCACCATGGCGATCAACGCCACCACACAACTGCACAACGCCGACGATTTCGCCTCGCTGGTCATCGCCAGCCATGACGGCACGCCGGTGCGGCTGCAGGATGTGGCGCACGTCTATGCCGGGCCGCAGGACGCGTACCAGGCGGCGTGGTTTGACGGCAAACCCGCGGTGCTGATGTACGTGTACAAGAAGGTCGACGCCAACATCATCGCCACCGTGGACCTGGTCAAGGCGCAGGTGCCGCTGCTGCGCGCCTACCTGCAGCCCGGCACGCGACTGACGCCGTTCTTCGACGGCACGCCCACCATCCGTGCCTCGCTGCACGAGGTGCAGGCCACGCTGCTGATCTCGCTGGCGATGGTGGTGCTGACGATGGCGCTCTTCCTGCGCCGGCTCGCGCCCACCCTGATCGCCGCGACCGCCGTGCCACTGTCGCTGGCCGGCGCGTTCGCGGCGATGTACCTGTTCGGTTACACGCTCAACAACCTCACCTTGCTGGCGCTGGTGATCGCGATCGGTTTCGTGGTGGACGACGCCATCGTGGTGATCGAGAACATCATCCGCCACATCGACAACGGCATGACGCGGCTGCAGGCCACCCTGGCCGGTGCCCGCGAGATCGGCTTCACCATCGTCTCGATCACCGCCTCGCTGGTGGCCGTGTTCATCCCGCTGCTGTTTGCCGGCGGCATGACCGGCATGTTCATGCACGAATTCGCCGCCACCCTGGTGGCGGCCATCGTGGTGTCGGCGGTGATCTCGCTGACGCTGACGCCGGCGCTGTGCGGCCGCTTTCTCAGCGGCCATCGCGAGCCGGAGAAACCGTCGCGGCTGGGGTTGGTGCTGGATCGCTTTCACGCCGGCATGCTGCGCGTCTACACCCGCGCGCTGAGCTTCTCGCTGCGCCACGCGCTGATGCTGTCGCTGACGCCGCTGCTGCTGATCGCCGCCACGTTCTTCCTGTTCGGCGTGGTCAAGACCGGCCTGTTTCCGCCGCAGGACACCGGCCTGATCTGGGGCCGCGCCAGCTCCAGTGCCACCGTGTCGTTCGAGGAAAGCCGGCAACGACTGGTGCGCCTCACCGACATGCTGCTGGCCGACCCCGATGTGGCGTCGGTGGGCTCACGCCTGGGCAGCAGCCGGCACGGCGCCAGCGCCTCGTTCAACATCGACCTGAGGACACGCGCCGACGGCCGCCAGGACGACACCTTCGCCGTGCTGGCGCGGCTGAGCGCCAAGGCCGCCAGGTATCCCGACCTCAACCTGCGACTGCGCCCGGTGCAGGACCTGCCCAGCGGCGGCGGCGGCGGCGGCGACCAGGGCGCGCAGTACCAGATCGGGTTGCAGGGCAACGACCTGGCCGAACTGCAGGAGTGGCTGCCCAAGCTGGTGGCCGAGTTGAAGAAGAATCCGAAACTGGCCGACGTGGGCAGCGACGTGGAAGAGGGCGGACTGCGCCAGAACATCGTGATCGACCGCGACCGCGCCGCGCAGCTGGGCGTGTCGATCGGCGCCATCGACGGCGCGCTGTACGACGCCTTCGGCCAGCGCCAGGTGTCCACCATTTATTCGGACATCAACCAGTACAAGGTGGTGGTCAACGCGCTGCCCGAACAGACCGCCACGCCCGATGCGCTCAACCGCATCTATGTGCGTTCCAGCAGCGGCAAGATGATTCCCATCACCGCGTTCACCCGGCAGGAGCCCGGCCTGTCGCCCTCGTCGATCAGCCACGAGAACCAGTACACCACGATGGATCTCAGCTTCAACCTGGCGCCTGGCGTGAGCATGGGCGAGGCGATGGCGATCGTGCAGGCCACGGTCAGCGGCATGCGCATGCCCGGCGACATCCGGCTCAACGTGGGCGGCGATTTCCGCCGCTTCCAGGAGTCGCAAAGCGGCATGCTGTGGCTGGTGCTGGCCGCCGTGCTCACCGTCTACATCGTGCTGGGCATGCTGTACGAAAGCCTGCTGCACCCGGTCACCATCCTGTCCACGCTGCCGGCCGCGGGCGTTGGCGCACTGCTGGCGCTGTGGCTGACCGATACCGAACTGTCGGTGGTGGCGCAGATCGCGCTGGTGCTGTTGATCGGCATCGTGAAGAAGAACGCGATCATGATGATCGACTTCGCCTTGGTGGCCGAACGCGAACAC
>JBIQMK010000218.1:0-5590 GCA_044463365.1 Rhodanobacter sp.
ATGCCGCGCAGCGCGCGCTGTCGCGCGACGCGATGGCGCGCGAATATGGCGAAGCCGACATTTCCCCGGTATTTCGCGCCAACGGCAGTATCCACCCGCAGTCGGCCGAATATCGCGCGCTCGCCGCCGGCGGATTCCGCGACTACCGGCTGGGCGTGGGTGGACTCGTCGCGCATCCCTTGTCGCTGTCGCTGGATGACCTGCGCGCCGGTCAGGTCGTCGGGGCGGATGTCCATGGGGTCGGTTTCCAGGGAGAAGTCGCGCACGAGGCCGTCAACCATGCGTCGCCCTGCCTGCGACTTCCGCGATGAAATGCGCGATCGCCTGCCTGGCGCGGCGCGCCGATCTCGCCGAATAGACCAGCCGCGCGGCGGGGTCGGTGCCGGCGTCCGGGTTGTCGAAGGCGTGGTGCGTCTGGCTGAAGAGTTCGAAGCGCACGTCGTTGCCGGCGGCGTCCATCTCGGCGATGACGGCATCGATCGTTTCCATCGGCGAGACCTGGTCCTGCGTCCCCTGCAGGATCAGGACGGGCGCGGCGATGCGGGTATCGCTTCCCGGCGCCGCCGTTTTCAGCAGCGCGGAACACAGCACGACACCCGCGATGCCGGCACCGCTGCGGGCGTAATCGAGCGCGATCATGCCGCCGGCGCTGTATCCAAGGCAGATCACCGGTGTCCCTGGCGCAACCTCTTCGCGCAGCCGCGTGACGCACGCGGCGAGCGCCTTGACCCCGTCGTCGCGGTTTTCCAGCAGGCGCTTCACCATCGGGCCGACCTGCTCGGGACGGTCCGGGTTGAAACCGTCGCCGTACAGGTCCGCCACCACCACGGTGCAACCCAGGCCCGTCAGATGGCCGGCATGGTCGCTGGCGAGGGCGCCTTGCCCCCGCCAATCGGGCAGCAGGACGATGGCCGCGACGGGTGCGGCCGCCGGGCTCGGGTAGAGCGTGCCCAGGTAGCGTTGGCCATCCACGGAATATTCGAAACGCATGCTGCTCGCCTCATTCATGAAATGCCTGCCGGATCTTGCGGATCGGATGGATGGCGGCCCCCGGCGATCGTTGGGCCGGCCGCTATTTTGAGGGATCGGGCACCGCGGCCGTGCAGTGGCCGCCGCAGGTGAACCAGGCCGTGGCGTGCGGGTAGTCGATCGTCAGGCGGAAACGGCCGAGCACGTTGGCGCCGATCGCGCCTTCGGGCGGGGCGTCCATGATACTGGCCATCATGCCGTGGAAGGCGCGGTCCGGCCGCTCGGTGAACCACACCGGCCCCACCGACCACCCGGCGATCTCCACCGCCGGCACCTCGATCAGCCGGGCCTTGAAGCGCGGGGCCATCAGGTCGTCGCCGTTTTCGATGACGGTCCATCGGGGATGGGCCTTGTGCCAGCTTTCCAGCATGCTGGTGGTGACGTAGCTGGTGACGCCGAAGCCGTTCACCGTCTCGGTGCCCGCCGCCGCCTTGCCGGCGGGCGTGGGATGCGCGGTGGCGCCGGTGTCCAGCAGCATGTCCAGCGGCTTGCCGTCGATGCGCACCACGATGCGCGGGAAGTGCTGCACCGCCTTGCCGTGCGCATCGGTCTGGAAACCCAGCGGCGCGCGGTGGGCGGCCGGGTCGGCGCGCCAGTCGCCGCCTTCCACCCGCAGTTGCCGTGCGGGATAGTCGAAGGTCCAGACCCGGTTGCCGAGGTAGGCCGCGCCGAGCTGGCCGTCGTCCGGATACGGGCCGGGGTTGACCAGCAGCTTGCCCGCGCACGGTCCGATCGGCGGCGGCAACTGCCGGCCGGGGCGGTAGGAAGGTGGCGTGGCCACCGTGAGGGCGTCGCCATCGACCGTACAGGTGGTGGTCTTCAGGCCGAGCCGCTGCGTGGCCCCGGCCGAGAGCCAGTACATCCCGGCCGCGCCGCCGCCGGTGTCCACCAGCAGGCGCAACGAGGCGCCATCGGCGGTCTGCGGCGTGGCGTAGAAGTGTCCCGCCTCGTAATGCGTGGGAAGCACCTGTGTCGTGGCGGTACCGGCCAGCGCCAGGGCGGCGATCCATATCGTGCTCATCGCGATCCTCCAGGGGACCGCGCCAGCCTACACGGTCGCGGCGCACTCGATGTGTCGGTTGGCGTGAGGGCTCGTTGCGCCATGCCCGAGGGCAAGTCGCCAAGCCATGGGCGAGACGTTACCGGATCGATCCACGCTGCACGATGGCTGCGCCGCGTCACGTCGCCGAGGCGGCACGGGCGAGTGGATTGGGCACGGCGTCGCACAGCCGGTCGACCAGCAGGTCCACGTCCGTTTGCGCCTGGGCGAGCGAGCGCGCCAACGCATCGCCACCGAACTCGTCATATTCCACCGCCACCGCATGGACTTCGGTGATGCCGATGTAGCCGAATGCGGTGCGGATGGCATCCTCCACGTGGTTCATGGCGCGCAACCGCCCGGCGTAGCCGAAGTCGCCGCGCGAGCTCAGGATCACCAGCCGGCGCGGCCGGTCGTCCAGCAGGGGCCAGTAGGGCGCGCCTTCGCGTGACCGATCGAAACCGAAAGTGCGGCCGACGCGGACGACCTGGTCGATGTACGCCTTGAAAGCGGCGGGCATGCCGAAGTTGTACATCGGCACGCCGGCAACGATCAGGTCGGCGCCGACAAGCTCGTCCACCAGCGCATCGCTGCCGGCCAGCACTTCGCGCATCCACGGTTCGCGTCGTGCCGGCGGGGTGAAGGCGGCATGGATCCATTCGCCGCTGAC
Source organism: Rhodanobacter sp. (assembly GCA_044463365.1). Classification (GTDB taxonomy): domain Bacteria; phylum Pseudomonadota; class Gammaproteobacteria; order Xanthomonadales; family Rhodanobacteraceae; genus Rhodanobacter. The sequence goes on from JBIQMK010000218.1 coordinate 2,739, forward strand.
CGGCGGTGGCGGCTGGCGGCCGACGTCGCGATACACGCAGGCATCGCCCGGCCGCGCCGCCCGCCAGCGCTCGACGAAGCGGGCGCTCAACCGGCGGGTGTGCGAGCCGTGAGCCTGAAGGTCGGAGCGGCCCGGGCGGGCGCTTGCGTCGATGTGCAACAAGTTCATCGTGGTCGTCCCTTGCGGAATGAGTGAAATTCATCTGGTGGCCAGCGTGATGCTGGAAAAAGACGGCGACAAGCGATAATTTTGCATCCAACGGATGAGTTGAATTCATTTGGGAGAACGTCGTGCGCAAGCTTCCGCCCCTGGCCTCGCTGCGCGCCTTCGAGGCGGCGGCGCGACACGCGAGTTTCAAGCACGCAGCCGACGAGCTGGCCGTGACGCCCACCGCAATCAGCCACCAGATCCGCCAACTCGAGGAGCGCCTGGGCCTGCGGCTGTTCGAGCGGCAGACGCGCCAGGTGGTGGCCACCGCGGCGGCGAGGGAGCTGTATCCGGTATTGCGCGACGGCTTCGACGCTTTCGCGCAGGCGCTGGATGCGCTGGCCGAGCGCCGCGCCGGGCGCAGCCTGACGCTGTCGGTGACCAGCGCATTCGCGGCGCGCTGGCTGGTGCCGCGCATCGCCTCGTTCCGCAAGGCAAACCCGGGTCTCGATTTGCGCGTGCATGCCTCGGATGAGCCGGTCAGCCTGCACGGGCGCGACATCGATGCGGCGATCCGCTACGGCCGTGGGCCGTATCCCGGCCTGAGCGTGCTGCCGCTTGCGGCCGATCGCTTTGCGCCGGTGTGCAGCCCCGCCCTGGGCCTGCGTCGGCGCGCGGATCTTCATCGCTGGCCGCTGCTGCATTTCGAATGGTGCCATCGGCGTCGTGGCAACCCCACCTGGCGGCGTTGGCTGGAGCAGGCCGGCGTGCGTGGCGTGGACGCGGAATCGGGCGTGGTGTTCAGCGACGAGAGCCACGCGATCCAGGCGGCGGTGGCCGGGCAGGGTGTGGCGTTGCTCAGCCTGCTGCTGGTGGCCCCCGACCTCCAAAGTGGTGCGCTGGTGCAGCCTTTCGGCCCGGAACTGGAGGGCTACCGCTATCACCTGGTGCATGCGCCCGACTCGCCGCGGCGCGACGAACTGCAGGCGCTGGGAGCCTGGCTGCAGGCCGAAATGACACCGGCGCGCGCCGATTCTGCGGGAGCGCCCGAGGCCGCACGCGGCAACCGCGGATCACCGCGGACTGGCCGGGGGTGACCCGCCTGGGGCCAACTACAACCCCGGCGCCAGGATCGCCAGGCTGGCCAGCGGCGCCTTCTCCCTGAAGTGGCAGATCACCACCGCGGTGGGCTTGCCGTGCGCCATCACCAGCGGCACGCGCAGGGTGACGGATTCGTTGTCGCTGGCGGCCACGGTCGGTGCATCGTGCGATTGCCAGGCGCCGTATTTCCCGGCCAGTTGTTCGCGCGTCTGCTGCAGGCTGTCGGGCGAGTTCATCATGCGCATGAACGCGGACATGTCGCGCGTGGCAGCGGCATCGTCGCCGCGCTGCAGCGCTTCGAGCATGGCGACGGTCTTGCTTTTGCAGCTGTCCGCCGCGGGGGCCTGGGCGTGCGCGGTGGCGATGCTGACGGTGGCGAGGAGGAGGCTGGCGGTCAGTTTGTGCATGGGTCTGGCTCGTTGGGTGGAAAAGGGCGGCGGCGGTCGAGGCACTGGATTCCGGCGTTCGCCGGAATGACGAGCAGGGCGCGCTAGTGCGGCGGCGGCGTCGAGGGCTTGGCCTGGGCGAAGTACCAGGCGGCGCCGGCCTTGAAGCCCGTGGAGAAATTGAGCAGGTCGGCGCCCGCGGCCGGCTTGTAGCCGATCCTGGCCTCCTCCATCAGGTGCCGGTAGCCGTCGTACATCTCGGGCTTGATGGAGAGTTTGAGCGGGCCGATGCTGTACTCCAGCTTCACCAGGTCGCGCTGGGTCATGATGCCGTCCAGCACCTGGGCGATGGCGTAGGTGTAGGCCTTGGCGGCCCGGTAGACCTTGTCGTAGTCGCTCGTCTCCAGCGAGAAGGAACTGATGCTCCACACGCTGGTGTCCACGCCGACAAAGGCGCCGGCCATGAACTCCAGGTAGTCCCCGCTGGCGGGAGCGATGGGCTCCATCGCCATCACGTAGTCGGCGAAGCTGCCGTGCTCGCCGGTGTCGGTGAGGGCGATGGTCTCGAAAGTGTGCGGGTCGATCTCCAGCCAGGTCCAGCGGTCCTCGCCGTAGATGCGGGTGGGCTTGCTGGGCAGCAGCAGGGCCTGCTTCGAGTTCTTCGCCCGCGCGATCAGCGTGGCCGGCATGCCGTGCGATTGCATGTAGGCGAGGTCGGCGGAACGGTGCGCCGGCAGGCTCAGGAACAGCATCGTGTCGTCGGGGCTGCGCCTCCACACCTCGCTGAAGTCCGCGCCGTCGCGCGGCAGCGCCGCGCCTTCCAGGTGCGAGGCGAACATGCCGCTCATCAGGTTGAAGGCGTGGCGCTTGTCCGGCTCGCCGCCGTGCAGGTCGTTGGCCGACTGCATCAGGTCGACGCTGGTGCGCACTCGCGCGGGATCGCCGCGGCGCTGCACGGTGACCAGCAGGGCGCGGGGACGCTCCGTGCGGCCGACGGTGACGCCGAGCTGGCGCGCGAGATCCGCCTCGTAGCGGCTCTGGCCGGCAAGGAAGCGGAACAGGATGCTGCGCGTGTACCAGGCCAGTGCCGAATGCACCGTGGGCCTGGCGACGGCGTGGCGCGCGTTGTCGGCGGCCTGCTGCAGTTCGGCGGCGGCGTCGGGCAGCAGGTCGGGCAGGTTGAGGCCGAGGGTGAAGAACACGCCGGTGATGTCCTCG
>JBIQMK010000219.1:0-5571 GCA_044463365.1 Rhodanobacter sp.
TCGCCGCCGAAGCGACCTATCTCGCGTTGCACCCACTTCAACGCCGCCAGCTGATCCATCAAGCCGTAGTTGCCCGAGTGACCGCCCTGCTCGGCCGACAACGCCGGCAACGAGATGAAGCCCAGCACGCCGAGCCGATACTGAACCGACACCACCACGATGCCCGCGTGCGCCAGCTTGATCCGGTCGATGTCCGCCGCTGAGCCGGCCCGATTCGACCCACCGTGGATCCACACCAGCACGGGCAGCGGTTGCGACGGGTGCAGGTTCGGCGTCTTCAGGTTGAGATAGAGGCAATCCTCGCCGGAATGCGCGGCATCGGCCTTGTTCCAGCCGTAATCGTTCTGCGCGCAGGCGGACGGTGCGTGGGTGGCGTCGCGCACGCCGGACCACGCCGCGACGTCCTGCGGCGCCCGCCAGCGAAGCGTGCCGATCGGCGGGGCCGCGAACGGTATGCCGAGAAACACCGCGCCGCCCTTTCCATCCGACCGTCCGGCCAGCTTGCCGTTATCGGTGGAAACGACGACCTTCGTGGGCGCGGCCTGTGCCGACAGCGACGTCAGCAGCGCCAGCCCGAAAAGCAGGCGGCGCAGGCGGCGCGGCCTGGAGCCAGCGACGGGCGATGTGCGATGGAAAGGCAGTTTCCGCATGCGTTTCTCCGGCAACGGTGCGCCTTGCGGCGATGTTCTGGTAACCTTACCACGACACCGCCGCGCGAACCCTCGATCGCACGCCGCGGTGCCCGTCCACCGGCTCGGTTTGTGGGAAAGATAGACATGACACTCAGCGAAAGCACGGCCCGTCAGGCGCTCCCCGATTTTCGCTCACGCGAATTTCTGCTTGGGCATGCCGCTGACATCATGCGTTTCTATCACCCGCGGTGCATCGATCCGGCGGGCGGTTTTTTTCATTACTTCCGCGATGACGGCAGCATCTACGATCGCGGCGGGCGGCACCTGGTCAGCAGCACGCGCTTCATCTACGACTACGCGATGGCGTGGAAGGCGTTCGGCGACCCGGCGTACCAGCAGGCGTTGCAGCACGGCCTGGACTATCTGCGGCAGGCGCATCGCAACCCGCAAACCGGCGGCTATGCGTGGGAGTTGCGCGATGGCGTGGTCACCGACGCCACCCAGCATTGCTACGGCCTGGCGTTCGTGGCGCTGGCCTACGCCAAGGCGTTCCACGCCGGCGTCGTCGAGGCCGAAGGCTGGCTCGACGAAACCTGGGAGCTGATGGAACAACGCTTCTGGGATGCCGACCACGGCCTCTACGCCGACGAGGCGGACGCGGACTGGAACCTCAGCGACTATCGCGGCCAGAACGCCAACATGCATGCCTGCGAAGCGTGGCTGGCCGCCTATGCGGCCACCGGCAAGCCGCGCTACCTGGCGCGTGCGAAGCTGCTGGCCGAGCACATGGTCAATCGCCAGGCCGCGTTGACCGGCGGGCTGGTGTGGGAGCATTACCGCCCCGACTGGTCGGTGGATTGGGAATACAACTTCAACGACCGCAGCAACATCTTCAAGCCGTGGGGTTTCCAGCCCGGTCACCAGACCGAGTGGGCCAAGCTGCTGCTGATCCTGGAGAGCTACGCGCCCGAGCCTTGGTACCTGCCCAAGGCGCAGCAGCTTTTCGACTACGCGCTCACGCAAGCCTGGGATCACGAACACGGCGGCATGGTCTACGGCCTCGACCGTGACGGCGCGTTCTACGACACCGACAAGTACTACTGGGTGCAGGCCGAATCGCTGGCGGCGGCGGCCGTATTGGCCACCCGCACCGGTGAGGAGCGCTACTGGCAGGCCTACCAGAAACTGTGGCAATACAGCTGGCAGCACATGGTCGACCACCGCTACGGCGCCTGGTACCGCATCCTGAGCCGCGACAACCAGTCGTACAGCGACGAGAAGAGTCCGGCCGGCAAGACCGATTACCACACCATGGGCGCCTGCTACGACGTGCTGGCCTGGATCAGCTGAGCCTCACCAGGCGTCACCTGCGGCGGGCATGACGCCCGCCTGTCGGGTCGGTTACGGCGTGGCCTCGAACTTCAGATGCTTGCTGAAGAACGGCAGCGCCTCGTCCTGGAAGCGGAAGGCCACGTTGCTGACGTGGGTGCCGGGATAGATCGTGAAGCTGTTGCCGATCCCGTAGCTGTCGAGCACCTCGTGCAGCTTGCGCGCGTCGAAGCGCAGCCCGTCCTGGTCGCCCACGTCGATGGCGATCGCGCCATAGCGGCGCAGGTTGCCGATGTACTGGTCGATGAAAACCAGCGGCGCATTGGCCGTCCATTTGGCCAGTACGTCGGGCTGCAGTTCCCCGTTTTTGGTGGGCAGGTCGAAATAGAACGGCGGCTTGGCCGGGTCGGGCGACCACGCCGCGGCGGTGGCCAGCGTGGCACGCGCCATGAACGGCAGGTCGGTGGCGTCGGCGGCGGACTTGAGCGATTCCAGCGACGCCAGCGCCTTGACGTCGAGCTGGTCGCCGGTGCGCGGCGACAGGCAGCACGGGCTCATGATGTACAGCGCGCCGAACACGTCGGGGTGCTTCATGCCGATGCGCGTGGCGCCGTAGCCGCCCATGGAATGGCCGACCAGGCCGCGGCTCAGGCGATCGGGCAGCGTGCGGTAGTGGGCGTCGATGTAGGCGACCAGATCATGCTGGATGAAGGTCTCGAAATCGCCCACGGTGGGCGAGCCCGAATACATCGAGCCGCCAAAGACCGTCTTCGAGTCGGGCAGCACCACGATCATCGGGCGCGCGCCCTTGGCGAACGCGTTTTCGATGGTCTGCGGAACGTGGATCTCCCTGGTCCACTGCTCGGCGCCGATCGAATAGCCGTGCAGCGCATAGACCACCGGATAGTGGCGATCCGGATGGCTGGCATAGCCGGGCGGCAGCACCACCAGCACATCGCGGTCGGCGGACTCGTGCTCCAGGTTGCCCTCCAGCGAGGCGCCGTGCACCTTGATGTGCTCGACCGTCACCGCCTTCGCCCCGGCCACGGCCGGCGGGCTGTTGTTCAATGCCTGCGCCTGTACCGGCGTCCCCCAGAACGCCAGTGACACCAGCGCCGCGCCGGCCAGGGCAACCACTCGCCTGATGCCTCCGAATGGGTTCACGCTGGCGGCGTGCCGGTCACGGCAGTGGGTCTGGCCCATGGCTTGGTCGATCATCGGTCGCCCTCCAGCGGAAATTCGTAGATCGCGGTGGAGATGGCCGGCACCACCAGCTTGGTACCCAGCGCGGGCACGGTCGACTGCTTGATCGTCACGCCCGGCACCGCACCGACCTTGTTTTCCGCGGCCAGGCTGGCACCGGTCAGATGCCACATGGTGCCCTTGCCGATGGTGCGGGCGCCGTCGATCACGATCGATACCGGCTGCGGCTTGTGCGTGGCATTGACCAAGGCGATGGTCAGCGTGCGGCGGTCGGGCGTCAGCGCGGCGACCATGTCCAGCGGATAGGTGGGGCTGCCCGCGTTGACCTTGGGGTGGTCGAAACCGACCGGATACTTCGGATCGGGCTGGGGCGCGTTGCCACTGAGATCGAGCGGGATCATGCCGGCGCCGAAGTGCTCGCCATAAAGCTTGAACACCATGCCGGTGGCGTTGAGGGTGGACGCGGTGGGCGTGATATCCATCGTGGACGAGCCCGTGGTGAACGCGGCCATGCGCAGGAAATCGGAATGGCGCAGCATTTCCTGCATCACCATCGAGTAGGCCAGCGACAGCTTCAGGTTCGGCTTGGCGCCGATGTACGCGTACTCGTCGATCGACAGGAAGGTGTTCGCCGACTTCATCTTCGGGAAGCGCTGCTGGTAGATGCGCCACTCCTCGGCCTTCATGCGCACCTGGTTGGACGGCGCGCGAGCGAACTCCAGCAGTTCGTCGGCGGGTGGCGCGTCGGGGCGCTGTTCGGCGCGGTCGTACCAGTGCTCGCTGATGCCGTCGAAGTTGCCCCAGGCCTCGCGCAGCAGGCCGCCGGTCCAGTCTTCCTCGGTGCCGAACTTGTGCTGGATGCTGGCCAGCGAGGCGTTCTCCTTGGCCTCGCGCGGATGCAACTGGTCGGGCATGGCGCCCGATCCGATCAGGATGATCGACGGGTCGACTGCGCGCATCGCCGCCGCAAAGCGGTTGTGTTTCTGCATGAAGTAATCGAGCGTGGTGCGACCGATCTGCCACCAGCCATACGGCTCGTTGCCGATGTTCCAGTAGCGCACGCCATAGGGCTCGGGGTGGCCGTTGGCGGCACGCTTGGCGCCCCATTCGCTGCTCGCCGGGCCATTGAGGTATTCCACCTCGTCCGCCGCCGAATGGGCGTCGCCCAGCCCGGCGTTGACGGTCACGTAGGGCTCGACGCCGATCAGCCGGGTGAGCGTCATCCATTCGTCCATGCCGAAGTCGTTGGCCTGCATCGCACCCCAGGCCCGGTCGTACATCGGCGGGCGCAGGTCGCGCGGGCCGATCGCCTCGTGCCAGTCCCAGTTCGACAGGAAATTGCCGCCGGGCAGCCGCCAGAATCCGGAGTTGAGCGTTTTCAGGATCGCCACCGTATCGGCGCGCCAGCCGTCGATGTTGTCCGCCGGCATCAGCGACACCACGCCGACGCGGAAGTGGCCCGTACCGGTGCCGGTGATGGTGAACTTCGCATCATCCGTCTGGCGACCGGCCACGTAATGCAGCGGCACCGTCTGCCACGACGAGGTCGCCGCAGGCAGTTTCACCGTCTGCTGCTGGCGGGCGCCATCGCCCCACGCCAGCGTGACCGAAACGACCGCATCCGGCGTGCCGCGGAAAACGATGTGGCCGTCGTAGGACTTGCCCTTGGCCACGCCGAGGCCGCTCTGGCCGATGCCGCGGACGTGCGAGCCATCCAGCGCCACCACCACGTCCTGCGCGCCAACGTAGGGATGGTCGCTGGCCATCGTCACCGCCGCGACGTCGCCGATCGGCCGCCACTTGCGCAGCGGCGGCAGCGGCGGGCCGTCGGGTCTCGGCGGCTGCACGGGATTGTGCGCGGCATCCACCACGGGGGAAATAGAACTTGCGGTCGTCGAGCATTTCGGCCCACAAGGAGCGCGCCACCAGGCTGCCGATCGGCTCGATGAACATGCCGTATTCGTAGCGCGACACCGGCTGGTGCTGCCGATCGACATGGATCAGTGCCTGCACGGCCGCCGCCTCGGCAGCGGCGGCGCCGAGCGGCAGCATGGCGACCGCGCAGGCCGCAAACAGCATCCCGATTCGAAACTTCCGCATCATCCCTTCCCCTTCGATGTGTTGTCAGCGCCGCGCCGCGGCCGTTGTCAGTCGGGCATCACCACCGCCCGATCCACCGAGAAACGCGCCTCGCGCGTCGCCACGCCGGTATCGGGCTGGCCCGAACCCACGCTGACGGTGTAATCGCCCTGCATCACCTCGCGCTGGCCATCGGCGGTGACCGCGCTGAGGTCGCGCGGCGAGAGGTCGAAGCTGACCGTGCGCGTTTCGCCGGGTTTCAACGCCACGCGCTGGAAGCCGCGCAACGCCACCTGCGGTGCGCCCGGAATAGCCGGGAAGCGCAGGT
>JBIQMK010000220.1:0-5552 GCA_044463365.1 Rhodanobacter sp.
GGCGATGGCAGCTTGACGCTCCTATCTCGTGGTCCGGAAATAGCCGGCCACTTCAACCCTGTGCGCGAATGCTCTTCGTCACATGGCGGAAAAGCATTCGCGCACAGGGTGCGCTCCTACAAAAGGCATTCGTCGCGGGCACCTTTTGTCCCGCCAGCCCATCCCATCGACGTCCGCACCCCACTGCGACAAAGCGCCATCTTTTGCGCGTGCACCATCGGACTATCCTGCAACCCTAGACCCCCATCCAGAGTCCCGCTTGAACGCCATCCCGCTCGGTCTGTGCGCAGCCGCACTCGCGATCTCCACCAACCCGGCGATGGCCAGCGGGCCCGCCGTGGCCGCCACCACGCTGACGCCGGTCTCGGTCCACGCCAGCGACACCCACGTGATGAGTGTCGAAAGCGTGCAGGTGCGGGTCGACCGTGCCCAACTGCAGCAGCAGAACGTCAGCGACAGCGCCGACGCACTGAAATACGCGCCGAACATGATCGTGCGCAAACGCTACATCGGCGATCCCAACGCCGTCATCAGCGGCCGCAACACCGGCACACTGCAAAGCGCGCGCAGCCTGCTCTACGCCGACGGCCTGCTGCTCTCCAACCTGATGAGCAACGGCTGGGACGGCGCGCCCCGCTGGGGCATGGTGGCGCCACAGGAGATCGGCGCAGTCGACATCCTGTATGGCCCGTATTCCGCGCTGTACCCGGGCAACTCGCTGGGCACCACCGTGCTGATCCACACCGTCCTGCCGAACCGGTTGATGGCCAGCGCCAGCTCGCAATTCTTCAGCCAGGATTACAGCGACGCGTACGGCGCCGGCGGCCACTACAACGGCCACCAGCTTTCCGCCACGCTGGGCAACCGGCAAGGCCGCTGGAGCTGGCTGGTATCGGTGAACCGGCTCGACAACCACGGCCAACCCATGCAGTACGCCACCGCCCGCGCCGGTGGCGATGCCGCCGCCGCAGTGCCGGTGACGGGCACCACGCTTGACCGCAACCCCAACGGTTGGCCGCGGCTGGTCTATGGCGCCAACACCATCGAGCACACGATGCAGACGCAGGCCAAGCTGAAGCTGGGCGTCAAACTTGCCGAGCACGTCGATGCCCTGTTCACCCTCGGCTGGTGGCACAACCGCGCCGACGACCGCACGCGCAGCCTGATCCGCAATGCGACTGGTGAACTTGTCGACGAAGGTGTCATCAGCGCCAACGGGCAGATCTGGACCTTGCCATCCAGCGGCCTGGCACCGTCCTCCGCCAGCGACTCCCACGCGCTCTACGGCATCGAGCTCAACGGCACGTTCGGCAACGACTGGCGCTGGACGGCCGTCGCCAGCCACTACGATTTCCTGCGCTCGCAAAGCCGCAACGCGCTGACCCCGACCGGCGCCGCCGGTACCGTGGCCGACAAGGGCGGCTCGGGCTGGGATACCTTCGACCTGCGCAGCTCCGGCCCTGTCGGCGACAGCCACATGCTCTATGCCGGTGTACATGGCGATCGCTACCTGCTGGATTCGCGCGTGCGCGACAGCAGCCAGTGGTGGACGGGCGCAACCGACGGCACGCAGGTCAGCCGCTTCACTGGCCGCACCCAGACGCGCGCAGCCTACCTGCAGGATGTGTGGAGTCTTGCGCCCGCCTGGGCGCTCACCGTGGGCGGGCGGCTGGAGCAATGGCGCGCCTATGGCGGCGTGCTGGGCAATGCCGACGGCAGCCTGCGTTATGCCAACCGCCAGCGCACCGATTTCTCGCCCAAGGCATCGCTGGCCTGGGATTTCGCCAGTGACTGGCAGCTGCGGCTGGCCTACGGCAAGGCGGTGCGCTACCCCACCGTATCGGAGCTGTTCCAGGGTTCGATCTCGGCCAATGCCATCGTCAACAACAATCCCGCGCTGCGTCCCGAGCGCGACCAATCCACCGACCTCACCCTCACCCGCCAGTTGGACAAGGGCCATTGGCGCGTGTCGCTGTACCACGATCGCATCGCCGATTCGCTCTACTCGCAAACCGACATCACCGTGACGCCCACCGTCACCAGCGTGCAGAATATCGACCTCGTGCGCTCACGCGGCGTCGAGGGCGAGCTGGCGCTGACGGACGTCTGGACGTCCGGACTGGATATCTCCGCCAGCCTCGCATTGAACGATGCGAAGACCTTGCGCGACCGCCAGTTCCCGCTGGCCGAGGGCCACCATTTCCCGCGCATCCCCAGGCTTCGCGCCAGCCTGTTCGCCGATTACCGCTTCGCCGACGGCTGGGACGCCTCGCTGGGCGTGCGCCGCTCCGGTCGCCAGTACGGCACGCTGGACAACAGCGATTTCGTGGACACTTACGGTGCGGTCAGCGCGTTCACCGTCGTCGACGCCAAGCTGCGCTGGGCCTTCGCGCCGCACTGGACCGCTTCACTGGGCGTGGACAATCTCACCGATACTCATTACTGGGTCTATCACCCCTACGCCGGCCGGACCTGGTTCGGCGAGTTGCGCTGGGAGTTGTGAATTGATACTCCTCCCCCTGCAACGCAGGGGGAGGCTGGGAGGGGGTAAGGCTCTTGCTTTCAAGATCAAGAGCGTGACCCCTCCCCAACCCTCCCCTGCGTTGCAGGGGAGGAGCAAAAAAGCCACTTCGAGGGAATCGATGCGCCATCTGCTTGCCATCCTGCTGTGCCTGCTCTCACCGCTGGCCCTCGCCCACGACATGGATCACATGGCGAAAACACCGGAACTGGGCGCCAGCGCCGCCTTCGACGGCCACGGCCGGCTGTGGGTGGTGGATGCAGTCGACGGCCACGTGCGACTGCGCCACTCCGACGATGACGGTCGCAGCCTGAGCGCGCCCAGGCCGGTAAATGCCCAGGCCGAACGCATCTACGCCGAAGGCGAGAACCGCCCCAAGCTGGCGTTCGGTCCGCACGACGAAATCTACGTGAGCTGGTCGCAGCCGCGCGCCAAGCCTTGGACCGGCTTCGTGCGATTTGCCCGCTCGCTGGATGGTGGCGCGCACTTCTCCGCGCCCATCACCGTGCACCACGACCGCGCCGAGATCACCCACCGCTTCGACGCGCTGGCAGTCGATGGCAAGGGCCGCATCGTGATCGCCTGGATCGACAAGCGCGACCTGCTGGCCGCGGAAGCCGCAAAAAAACCGTACCTTGGTGCGGCGGTGTATTACAGCTGGTCCGACGACGGCGGTGTCACCTTCGTTCCCGAACGCAAGCTGATTGACCAGAGCTGCGAATGCTGTCGCATCGCCCTGGCAACGACGCCGCAGGGTGACGTGGCCGCCTTCTTCCGCAGCATCTACGGCGACAACATCCGCGACCACGCCTACGCCGTGCTGACCACGCAGGGGCAAACCGCAACCGCCACCCGCGCCACCTTCAGCGACTGGCATATCGCCGGCTGCCCGCACCACGGCCCGGGCCTGGCCATCGGCGCCGACGGCACTCGCCATGCCGTGTGGTACGAGGCAAAGACACAGCCTACGATCTGGTACGGCCAACTTGATCCCGGCCACGCGCCACATCATCGATTGGCCATCGCTACCGCCGGCGCCAGCCATGCCGACGTGGCGGTGCACGGCCACGATGTCTGGGTGGTGTGGAACCAGGTTAGCGCCGCCGGCTATTCACTGGTGCTGCGCCATTCCACCGATAACGGTGCGCATTTCGGCCCCGCCCGCGATATCGCCCACAGCCCGGTCGCCGTTGGCTCGCCGCAACTGCTGCAGAAAAACGGCCACGTGTTCGTGGCGTGGAACACCGCCGATGGCTTTCGTCTGATCGCCGCGGAGGCCGCGCCATGAAGCACCTGCTGGCCATCCTCCTGCTGCTGATCCCGACCATCGCCAGCGCCGCCTCGCTACAGCCGCTGGCAGCCACCGACGTGCCGGCACTGCTGCAACCACCCGTCCACGGCAAGCGGATCATCGCGCTCTGGTCATTGGATTGCGCCTATTGCGAATCCAACCTGGAAGCGCTGGCCACCTTGCAGCGTGCGCATCCGAAATCGATCGAACTGATCATCGTCACCACCGACGACATCAGCGCCCAGCGCCCGGCGATCGAAGCACGCCTGCGCAAGATGAAGATGGACACCTACCCCGCCCGCGCCTACGCCGAGGCCAGCCCGGAGCGCATCAATTTCCTGCTCGACCCGAACTGGGGTGGGGAAACGCCGCGTGTTTTGGTGATACGCGCCGACGGCAGCCGCACCGGCATCAGCGGCGCGCTGACCCCTGCGCAGTTGCAAAAGATTCGGTAGATAGCGCTGAGGGCGGCTTCAGCCGCAATGCTCCAGCTGTGTGTAGGAGCGACTTCAGTCGCGAGCTTTTGCTCTTGAATGTGGCTCCAGCGCAAGAGCATCGCGCCCAGGGTGCGCTCCCACAAACATCAAAGACGTCGCGGCTGAAGTCGCTCCCGCAGGGCTCGATTCAGCAGGCGGAAAGCTCGCCAAACCATTCCGTCGTATTCTTGCCGGACGACTCTTCCTGCAGGAATACGTGCAATGGACAAGGTTTATCCCAGCGCGGCGCAAGCTCTTGACGGCCTGTTGTTCGACGGCATGACGATCGCAGCCGGTGGCTTTGGCTTGTGCGGCATTCCCGAAAACCTGATCGGCGCCTTGCTGGCGGCCGGCACCAGGGACCTGACCATCGTGGGCAACAACGCCGGCGTGGACGATTTCGGCATGGGCCCGCTGCTGAAGACGCACCAGGTGAAGCGCGTGTACGCGTCCTACGTGGGCGAGAACAAGGAATTCGAGCGGCAGACGCTGGCCGGCGAACTGGAGCTGCACCTCACGCCGCAGGGCACGCTGGCCGAAAAGTTGCGAGCTGGCGGCGCCGGCATCCCCGGCTTCTACACGCGCACGGCGTTTGGTACCAAGCTGGCCGAGGGCAAGGAAACCAAGGTTTTCGACGGCAAGGAGTACGTGCTGGAGGAGGCCATCACCGCCGACTTGTCGATCGTGAAGGCATGGAAGGGCGACGCCCACGGCAACCTGGTGTTCCGCGAGACCGCGCGCAATTTCAATCCGATGATCGCCACCTGCGGCAAGGCCTGCGTGGCCGAGGTGGAGCACCTGGTGCCGGTAGGCGAGTTGGACCCCAACAACATCCACGTGCCGGGCATCTACGTCGACCGCATCGTGCAGGGCGAAAAATACGAGAAGCGGATCGAATTCCGCACCATCGCCGGCGTGGTTGCCGGCAAGGAGAACCCCACCCGCGTGGCGATGGCCAAGCGCGCGGCGCAGGAATTGCGCGACGGCTTCTACGTGAACCTGGGCATCGGCATTCCCACCATGGTGGCCAACCACATTCCCGAAGGCGTCAGCGTCACCTTGCAGTCGGAAAACGGCCTGCTCGGCATCGGCCCGTTCCCCACCGAGGATCAGCTCGACCCGGACCTCATCAACGCCGGCAAGCAGACCATCACCACCCTGCCCGGTTCCAGCTTCTTCTCCAGCGCCGATTCCTTCGCGATGATCCGCGGCGGCCATATCGACCTGTCGATCCTGGGCGGGCTGGAAGTTTCCGCGCAGGGCG
>JBIQMK010000221.1:0-5545 GCA_044463365.1 Rhodanobacter sp.
ATGTCGGTGACGAACACCTTGGCGCCCTGTTCGCGCAGCAGCTTGATGAACTCGCCGCCCACGTGGCCGCAGCCCTGCACGGCATAGCTGTACTTGCCCACGTCCTCGTTGCCGTACTTCGCCTGCAGCGAGGCCATCACGCCCTGCAGCGAGCCGTAGGCGGTGAACGGCGACGGATCGCCCGAGCCGCCATGCACCTGGTGCACGCCGGTCACGTAGTCGGTTTCGCGGAACACGTACTCCATGTCGTTGACGTCGATGCCCACGTCCTCGGCGGTGATGTAGCGGCCGCCCAGCGAATTGACGAAGCGGCCGAACGCGCGGAACAGCGCCTCGGACTTGTCCTTGCTGGGATCGCCGATGATCACCGCCTTGCCGCCACCGAGGTTCAGGCCGGCCACCGCGTTCTTGAACGTCATGCCGCGCGACAGCCGCAGCACGTCGTTCACCGCCTCCTGCTCGGTCTTGTACGGCCACATGCGCAAACCGCCGAGCGCAGGGCCCAGCACCGTGTTGTGGATAGCGATGATGGCCTTCAGGCCGGCGTCCTTGTTGTGGCAGAAGACGACTTCTTCGTGACCCGTGTTGGCGATGGTTTCGAAAATCATTGGAACGGTGACTCCATGGATTACGGTGCCGAACGGCATCTACAGACGGGAGCGGGGCGATGCGACGCGGCCGCCCCGGGAACAGGGAAACCCTGAAACTGAACGCCCCGACCGAGGCCGGGGCGATGAAACTGGCGCGGAGTCTAATACTTCGTCCGTGAAGGTAGTTCCGCGACGCAACAAACGCGGCGGTGCCTTTACATGCGGCAATTCGGCGCGTGGCCGCCCTTGCGCGCCTGCTCGTACACCGGCATCAACTGCTGCGCCTGCTGGTTCAGCGCCTGCGCGCGGTTGCCGGTGGAAGGATGGGTGGAAAGAAATGCCGGCGGCTTGCTGCCGCCTTGCGCACCCATCTTCTGCCACAGCGTCACCGCCGCGCGCGGATCGAAACCGGCCTGCGCCATGTAGCGCTGGCCCAGCGTATCGGCCTCGCTTTCCTGCGTGCGCGAGAACGGCAGCAGGATGCCCACCTGCGCGCCCAGGCCCAGCGCCGCGGCAACATAGCCGGTGTTGGTGCCGCGCGTGCCGGCATACGCGGTGCCCGCCGCCACCGCCGCCTGCGTGGCCATGTTGTCGGAAACGCGTTCGGCGCCATGACGCGCCACCACGTGCGACAGCTCGTGGCCCAGCACCACCGCCAGCTGATCCTGGTTGTTGGCGAGCTTGAACATGCCCTTGTTCACGCCGATGCGGCCGCCGGGCAGGGCGAACGCGTTGGCCGTGTCGTCGTCCACGATCTGCACCTCCCACTGCTGCGTGTTCCACGGCGGCGGCAGCACCGAGATCAGCGCTTTGGACACGCAGGTGGCGTAGGCGCGCTCGCGCGGCGCGTCGACGAACTTGCCCTGCTTGCGCATGTCGTTGAACGCAGTCAGCCCCATCTGGTTCATCTGCGAGTCCGACACCATCATCAGTTGCGAGCGGCCGGTGGGCGAGGTGACGCAGGCGCTCAGCAGCACGGTGGCCAAGGGCGCCAGCAGGTGACGATATTTCATGGTGTTCCTCCATGGACGGGATTACCGCAAGCATACGTACAACACATCACGATCGCGTGGCGATATTGAAAAGAACGAACGATCGTGCTATTTGTTCGCGCATGAGCACGCCCGTCGCCATTGGAAAACGCGCCGCCACGCGCGAAACCATCCTCGATCACGCCTTTGCGCTGGCCAGCAACGACGGGCTGGAGGGGCTGTCCATCGGCAGCCTGGCCGCTGACGTCGGCATGTCCAAGAGTGGCGTGTTCGCCCATTTCGGCTCGCGCGAAGGTCTGCAACTGGCGGTGCTCGACGCGGCCGCCCAGCGCTTCATGGCAACCGTGCTGGCGCCGGCCTTGAAGCGGCCGCGGGGTTTGCCGCGGCTGCGGGCGATCGTGGCTAACTGGATCGCCTGGGGCCGCGAGTACCAGAGCGGGTGCGTGCTGCTGTCGTCGGCCAGCGAATACGACGGTCGCAGCGGCCCGCTGCACGACCGCGTGGTGGCGCAGATGGCCGGCTGGCGCCACGAGTTGTGCAAGGCGATCGAACAGGCCGTGGACGAAGGCCACTTGCGCGCCAACACCGATGCCCCGCTGCTCGCCTTCGAGATCTACGCACTGATGCTCGGCCTGCATCACGACGGCGGGCTGTTCGGTTTCGATGAAGCCAGACGCCATGCCGAGCGGGCGTTCGAACGCCTGTGGCGCAGCTGGCAACCATGAGTCTTCGCCCATGTCGACAACGATGAATCGCCCCGCTTTTGCCGCCCGTCTCAAGCTGGGTGCCGTGCGCGCCGCGTTTGTACTGGGCGGGCGGCTTGCGCCCACGCGCACGGTCAACCGCGCGGCGCGCCTGTTCGCCACGCCGTTCGCCAGCAGCCGCCGTCGAGCACAGGCGGCGCAGGCGGGCAGCGACATGCGGCGCGGCCAGTTGCAGGTCAACGGCGAAACCATCGCCACCTATGTCTGGGGCGATCCCGCCACGCAGCCGTACGCGCTGTTGGTGCACGGCTGGTCCAGCTTCGGCCTGCGCTTTCTTCCCTGGGTAGGCACGTTGCGGGCGCTCGGCCTTGCAGTGGTGACATTCGATCAACCCGGCCACGGATGCAGCAGCGGCAACCTCTGCACCTTGCCGGAGTTCACCGACACCGTGCGCGCCGTGGGCCGCCACTACGGCACCGCCGCGCTGGCCATCGCCCATTCGCTGGGCGGTGCCGCCTTGGCGTTTGCGCAGGACGAGCAGTGGCGCGCGGAAAAATGCGTCCTGATGGCGCCCGCCGCCGACATGCACGCCGCCGCGGGCCGCTTCTTCCGCCTGGTGCGACTCGGCGAACACCTGCGCCGGCCGTTCTTCGCCTGGCATCGGCAACGCACTGGCATCGACGTGGATGATCTGCAGGTTGCACGCCGCGTGCGCGACTACGGCCAGCCCTGCCTGATCGTGCATGACCTGGATGACGAGGACGTGCCGTGGGGCGAGGGCGAGCGCTATGCCAGGCACTGGCCCGGCGCGCGCCTGCTCACCACGCAGGGGTTGGGACATCGTCGTGTGCTGGATGCGCCCGAGGTGGTCGCGGCGGTGATCGCCTTCGCGCGCGGCGAACCGGTCGGCGAGCGCGTGGTGAGCTCGCCGAACCTGCCGTACGGCGTGGCTTAGCGAGACGCCTGGATTGTCGCGGCGGACGTCATGGCGCGCATCAGCCGTGGTCGAGCGAGGACAGCAGGACCGGGCCCGCGCCCTCGGTACGCACGGTACCGTCGGCAAGAACGTCGGCGGCGTTCATGTCGGGCTTGTCCACCCAGGGCGCCGGTGTAAACGGTCCGGGGATGTAGCTGACCCAGGTGCGGTCAGGCTGGGGCGCATTTGCGCTGGCCAACGCGTAGTTGACCGGAACATGCACGGTCCAGCTTTCCTGCGTGGCCAGCGGGCCCGTGGTGGGAATCTCGTAGCGCCACTGGCGCGCCACCTTCAGCGCCGATTCGGCCAGCACCTCGCGGAATTTCCTGACTACGCGGTCAGGACCGTTGTTGCGCAGATTGACTTGTTCGGCGACGGCGTCGACCACGCGACCGCTGCGATCCACCCGCAGCGCCAGGTACACCGTTCCCTGCACACGGCCGCGAATCGCTGCCTCCGGATACTTCGGCGGGATCTTCTTGTTGATCTCGGCACCGCGCACCGTGTCGGTGGAGCCCACCTTGCTGTCGCCGAAGGTGGCGCCCTTGATGCGCGCGCTGTAGTTGCCGTCGGGCGTTCTGCTGAGCACGACGCGCACGTGCATGCTGGACTTGGCGACCACGGGCGCGCCGTCGCGCAGCACGGGCTGGAACCGCCACTGCAAAGCGGCTTTGTGCACCAGATCCGCGATGGGCTGTCCGTACTTCTCGGGCGTGTCAACGACCGCAGCCTGCACCGTGCCGTCCTGGGCGAGCACGATGCTGCCGTTGACGATGGCGGAAGATTCCACGTCGTTGATGGAGCTGGCCTGGACGACCATCGTCGCCAGGGCGAGGAGTGCACCGAGCATTACCCTTTTCATGCGCGCTTTCCTTGGATGAGACTGCGTTGAACGATCCGGTTGTCCCACTCGCCGGGCGGCCTTCGACGGCGCGGGGTTCGCCCGCGCAGCGCTCGACGACCAGTGCTGGTGAGTTGCCGCCGCCCATCTTTTCGTGATTGGCCCCTCGGCCGGTTTCCGACGGATGCCATGCCGCCGGCACCGAGTATGCGAGCAGACGAGGCATGGCGTAAATCGACCCTAATGGCGGCTTGCGTTTCGCATGCAGCGGCCTGGTTGCACGCGCTGCAGCAAGCCCTTGGCGCTTGCCGCCACTAGAATCGATGCGCTGATCGCACACGATGTCCGGAGTTGCCATGAGTTCCCCCGCCAAGCACGTCCCCCCTGGCACCCAGCCGGCGGAAACCACGCCACTGCGCTTCGTCACCGCCGCCAGCCTGTTCGACGGCCACGACGCGGCCATCAACATCATGCGACGGATCATCCAGTCGCAAGGCGCCGAAGTGATCCACCTGGGCCACAACCGCTCGGTGGAAGACGTGGTGCGCGCCGCCCTGCAGGAAGACGCCGACGCCATCGCCATCTCCTCCTACCAGGGCGGCCACGTCGAGTACTTCAAGTACATGATCGACATGCTGCGCGAGCGCGGCGCTAGCCATATCCGCGTCTTCGGCGGCGGTGGCGGCACCATCACCCCGGAGGAAATCCGCGAACTGCAGGACTACGGCGTCGAACGCATCTATCACCCCAACGATGGCATGAAGCTGGGGCTGGTGGAGATGATCGAGGATGTGGTGGCGCGCGCGGGGCGCGCGCGGGAATCGGGAATGGGGAATGGAGAATCGGTAAAAGCGCACGCGCCGAACATCGACGACGAGATCAGCATCGGCCGCCTGCTCAGCGCACTCGAAGACGGCGTATTCAGCGATGCCGAACTCACCAAGTTGCGCAAAGAGTGGGCAAGCAGCTCTACCGACACTCCCACAAGGGGACTTCCTGACGGTCGCCCATTCCCGATTCCCGATTCCCGACCGGCTACGCCGGTCCTCGGCCTCACAGGCACCGGCGGCGCCGGCAAATCCTCGGTCGTCGACGAACTGCTGCTGCGCTTCCTGCACGCGTTCCCCGAGATGCGCATCGCCGTGCTGGCCGTCGATCCCACGCGCCGCCGCTCCGGTGGCGCGTTGCTGGGCGATCGCATCCGCATGAACTCGCTGCGCAGCCACCGCGTGTTCATGCGCTCGATGGCGACCCGCCGCCAGCACGCGGCGACCAACGAGGTGCTGAAGGACTGCATCGCGTTCCTGCGGAGCCAGCCCTACGACCTCGTCATCGTCGAGACCGCCGGCATCGGCCAGTCGGATTCCGAGATCGTCGACCTCGTCGACTTCCCGGTCTACGTGATGACCAGCGACTACGGCGCCGCCAGCCAGCTGGAGAAG
>JBIQMK010000222.1:0-5499 GCA_044463365.1 Rhodanobacter sp.
GGAAGCCGACGCGGAGGATCTGCCGTTCGCCGACGCCTCATTCGATGCCGTGCTGTCCACCTTCGGCGTGATGTTCACGCCCGCACAGGAGCAGGCGGCCGCGGAGCTTGCGCGGTTGTGCCGACCGGGCGGCCGGATCGGCCTCGCGAACTGGACGCCGGAGGGCTTCATCGGCCAGCTGTTCAAGATCATCGGCCGCTACGCGCCACCTGTCGCGGGCCTGCAGTCGCCGCTGCTGTGGGGCACGCGCGCGCGGCTGGATACGCTGTTCGGCCGCGCCGCGAAGGCGATCCGCGCCGAGCCGCGGAACTTCACCTTCCGCTACCGCTCGCCCGAACACTGGGTCGAGGTGTTCCGCGCCTGGTATGGCCCTGTGAACAAGCTCTACGCCGCGCTCGATGCGGCGAAGCAGGACGAGCTCACGCGCGACATCCTCGCCCTGATCGCCCGTGGCAACCGCGCGGACGACGGCAGCATGGTGCTCCCGGCCGAATACCTGGAGGTTGTGATCGAACGGCGATAGACAGTGGCCACCGGCAAGGCTCACGGCCACTGAACATCGCCACGTCCTATGCTTGCCCGATCGCAACCGCGGGCAGGCGCCATGTTGAACAAGAGCTATCCCTACTACCTCGCCAACCAGCCACAGCAGCCGAACACCGACCTCGTCGTGCGCGACAAATACAGCGGCAGGATCGCCACCCGCGTGGCGGTGCCGGACGCGAAAACGGTCGAGAAGGCCATCGCCGCCGCAGTGAAAGCCACCACGCCGATGCGCAACTTCAAGCCCTGGGCGCGGCAGGCGGTGCTGCGCCACTGCGTGCAGCGCTTCAGCGAGCGCCGCGATGAGCTGGCCGAGGCCTTGTGCATCGAGGCCGGCAAGCCGATCCGCGATTCCGCCGGCGAGGTGACGCGGCTGATCGAGACCTTCCAGATCGCCGCCGAGGAAGCCGTGCGCATCAACGGCGAGACGCTGAACCTGGAACTGGCCAGCCGTCTGGACGGCTATCACGGCTACACGAAGCGCGTGCCGCTGGGGCCGGTGTCGTTCATCACGCCATTCAATTTTCCGCTGAACCTGGTGGCGCACAAGGTCGCCCCCGCCATCGCCGCGGGCTGCCCGTTCGTGCTGAAACCGGCGGAGAAAACCCCGATCGGCGCCCTCATCATCGGCGAAATCCTGGCCGAGACGGACCTGCCCAGGGGTGCGTTCTCCATTCTCCCCATCGACGGCGAACATGCCTCGCCACTGGTCGAGGACGAGCGCTTCAAGCTGCTCTCGTTCACCGGCAGCCAGATCGGCTGGGATCTGAAGGCGCGCGCCGGCCGCAAGAAGGTGGTGCTGGAACTGGGCGGCAACGCGGCCTGCATTGTCGATGCGGACCAGGGCCCGCACCTGAAGCGCGTGGTGGAGCGGCTGATCTTCGGCGCGTTCTACCAGTCCGGCCAGAGCTGCATCGGCGTGCAGCGCATCTACGCCCACGACGACATCTACGACGCCCTGAAGAAGCGGCTGGTGGCGGCCACGAAAAAGCTGAAAAGCGGCGACCCGAAAAAGGACGACACCTTCCTCGGCCCGATGATCGACGAAGCGGCCGCCAAACGCCTGCACGGCTGGATCGAGGAAGCGCGCGAAGCCGGCGGCAAGCTGCTCTGCGGCGGCAAGCGCGAGGGCAACATGCTGCAGGCCACGCTGATGGAAAACGTGCCCGCCGATGCCAAGGCCAACCGCATGGAAGCGTTCGGCCCGTTCGCCCTGCTGCAGCGCTACAGCACGTTCGACGAGGCCATTGCGCTGGTCAACGATTCGGATTACGGCCTGCAGGCGGGCATCTTCACCGACAGCCTGGACCACGCCATGCGCGCCTGGAACGAGCTGGACCAGGGCGGCGTGATCGTCAACGACATTCCCAGCTTCCGCGTGGACAGCATGCCCTACGGCGGCGGCAAGCTGTCGGGCTTCGGCCGCGAGGGTATCCGCTATGCGATCGAGGACATGACCGAGCTCCGGCTGATGGTGATGCGCGAGCACTGACCCACCCTGTAGGAGCGACTTCAGTCGCGACGCTTCTGCTCTGGAGTCCGCGGCAAAGAGCATCGCGACTGAAGTCGCTCCTACAGCCGCCCACAAGCCATTCCTACAGCAACTGGCCGGTACCGCCGCGCCAAGCATTGCGCCATCATCCCCAGCATCTCCTCGCGGAGCGGTGCCATGACCACGCTTGTGTTCGTCCACGGCTGGAGCGTCACCAACACCTCGACCTACGGGCAACTGCCGCGGCAGTTGCAGCAGCAGGCCGCCGCGGCCGGGATGCCATTGACGCTGGCGGATATCTGGCTCTCGGAATACGTGAGTTTCGACGACGCGGTGACCATGGCCGACCTGGTGCGCGCGTTCGACCACGCGCTGCGTGACCTGCACCTGCTGGACGCAAGCATTGCCTGCATCACCCACTCCACCGGCGGCCCGGTGGTACGCGAATGGCTGCGTGCGCAGCGCGACAAGCCCGGCAGCCACAGCACCATCAAGCTGAGCCACCTGGTGATGCTGGCGCCCGCCAACTACGGCTCTGCCCTGGCGCAGCTGGGAAAGGGCACGCTGGGCAAGTTGAAGTCGTGGTGGAACGGGGTGGAGCCGGGCCAGCGCATCCTGGACTGGCTGGCACTGGGCAGCGATGCGTCGCTGTCGCTGAATCTGGATTACATCCATGGCGCCGATCCCACCAGCGCGGGCCAGTACCTGTTCGTGCTGACCGGCGACCGCCCCGACCGCGCGTTCTACGATCACCTCAACAGCTACACGGGTGAGGACGGCTCCGACGGCGTGGTGCGCATCGCCGCCGCCAACCTCAACGCGCGCCACGCGGTGCTGGCGTCCGACGGCAAGGCCGCTGCGATGGATACGCTGACGCTGAACCTGCAACGCGGCCCGCGCTGCGCGTTCAAGTTGATCGCCGGCGCGTCGCACTCCGGCGACGCCCGCGGCATCATGGCCAGCGCCGCGCCCGCCACCGTGGAGGCGATCCTGCGCTGCCTGCAGGTGCGCAGCACCGCCGCGTATGCCGCGCTGTGCACCGCGTTCGAGCAGGAAAACGTCGCGCGCGACGCGGACAAGGTGGAGCTGGAGCCGGCCGGCCCGTTCGCCCCGCGCGTGCACATCCACGACCCGCGCAGCCTGCTGATCGTGCGCCTGTCCGACGAGGCGGGCGAGCCGATGCCCGATGCCGGTTTCCTGCTCACCGCGGGCGCGCAGGCCAGCCCCGACCTGATGCCCGACGGCTTCCTGGTCGACCGCCAGGCCAACGCGAAAACCCGCGCGATATCGCTGTTTCTCAACCACAGCCTGCTGGCCGGAGACGACCGCGTGGCCGACCCGCGCAACAGCCGCAAGACCTTGCGCGCGGCGGTGGCCAGCCACCGCCCGTACGGGGCAAGAGTGCAGCCGGCCGATCTCGCCGGGCTGGTGCACCACGCGCTGGCGCAAAGCGCGCCGGCCGACGACCTGTTCAACATGCTGGCCGCGCACCAGACCACGGTGCTGGACGTGGTGCTGCCGCGGCACGTGCATGAGGGCGTGTTCCGCCTGACCCGCGACCTCGCACCACGCGACTTCCACAACCCCGTACCCGGCCCGCTCATCAGCTGAGAAGCCTCAGCTGCCGTTGTGGTTTTTGGCCTATGATCGCGCTCGCTCCGCCCGGCCGCGACGTGCCCCGCACGCTGTCCACGGGTGGCCCCTTCGAAAGCGCACATGCAAAAGAAACCCGTCTTCTTCGATCCTACCGGCCGCCGCGCCGTCCGGGTTTCGCTGCTGGTCCTGCTGGCCGGTGTCATCAGTACCTTGTTCGTGGTGGCCTGCGCCGTCAGCCTGTTCGTGGGGCCGACCATGGGCGGCCTGCATATCGGTGAGCATGCCCGCACGCGCCACGCGCTGGCCAACGTCAAGGCCGCCGCGCCGGAACTGCTGAAGCCCGCCGCGAAACTGGCCGCCGAAGTACGTGCTCGCCAGAAACAGCTGCACCCGCCGCACACCCACGCCAGCAAGGCGCCCGCCACCCACGTGCCGCCGCTGTCGCTGGACAAGCCCGCCGACCGGCCGCTGGCAATCGGCTTCTACGTCAACTGGGACGACAACAGCTATGCCTCGCTGAAGCGCAGCCTGCCGCAACTGGATTGGGTGATCCCGTCGTGGATGAGCCTCAGCGGCAAGGACATGGCGTTGCACACCAGTATCGACGCCAAGGCTATCGACCTGATCCGCGCGCAGAAGCCATCCACGCCGATCCTGCCGCTTCTGCAGAACATCGTGAACGGCACTTGGGACGGCCCGGGGCTAGCCCGCATGCTGGCCGACCCGGCGTTGCGGCAGGCGCGCATCGCGCAGATCGTGGCGTTCCTCGCGGCCAACCATTTCCAGGGCGTGACGGTCGACTTCGAGGAAGTGCCCGATACCGCGCAAGGCGACCTGAAAACCTTCCTCGGCGAACTCAACGACGCCTTCGATCCGCATGGCTGGGGCATCGTGCTGTCGGTGCCGTTCGACGACGCCAACTGGGATTACGCCGGCTACGCCGACATCGTCGATTTCGTGCTGCTGATGGCCTACGACGAACACTGGGCCGGCAAGACCCCGGGCAGCATCGCCGGCCAGCAGTGGTTCGAGGACACGCTCGAGAAACGCATGAAGGACCTGGACCCCGCGCAAACCATCGTGGCGATCGGCAGTTACGGCTACGACTGGTCGCACGGCGACAATGCCGAGGCGCTGACCTTCCAGGACGCGATGGACCGCGCGTCGGACGCGCAGGCCGACGTCAGCTTCGATCCGAACACGCAAAACCCGCACTTCTCCTACAACGAAGACGACGGCACCACCCACCAGGTCTGGTTTCTCGACGGCGTCACCGCGTACAACCAGATCCACGCCGCCGACGAATACAAGCCCTATGGCTACGCCCTGTGGCGTCTCGGCTCGGAAGACCCGTCGGTGTGGTCGGTGCTCGATCGCCGCTATGGCGCACCGGCGCCCGATCAATTGCGCACGATCGGCGCGGGCGAGGACATTGACATCGAAGGCCAGGGCGAGGTGCTGGAAGTCGCCTCGCAGCCATCGCCCGGCGTGCGCACGATCGAGGTCGACAAGGACGATGGCAGCATCGACGACGAAACCTACGCCAGCCTGCCCAGTTCGTACGTGATCCAGCGTGCCGGCACGCTGCCGCGCAAGATCGCGCTGACCTTCGACGATGGCCCGGACCCGGAGTGGACGCCGCAGATCCTCGACATCCTCAAGGCCAGGCATGTGCCGGCCACGTTCTTCATCATCGGCGAGAACGCCGAGATGTCGCCGAAGCTGGTGCAGCGCGAAGTCGCCGCAGGCCACGATGTCGGCAACCACACCTTCACCCACCCCAACCTCGGCGAAAGCCCCGCCGGCATCGTGTCGCTGGAGCTCAACGCCACCCAGCGCCTGTTCGAGGCATTGACCGGGCACTCGAT
>JBIQMK010000223.1:0-5486 GCA_044463365.1 Rhodanobacter sp.
ACCTGGCAGTTCCTGCCCGGCGACGTGTTGCGCAATCGATAGGGTCGCCCCGGAAGTCACCTCCCGTTCGCACGCTATTCGGCGAGCCGGGCTTACAATGGGCACATGAGTACGCCCGTCGCCGACATTCTCACTGGCCATTTCCTGATCGCCATGCCGACCCTGGCCGACCCGCCGTTTTCGCGCGGCGTGGCCCTGCTGTGCCAGCACGACGAGAACGGTGCGGTGGGCCTGCTGGTGAACCGCTTGTCCGAATACCGGCTCGGCGACGTGCTGGCGCAGATGAAGCTGGATTGCGCCGATATTGAAATGGCCGATTCCCCGGTACTGATCGGCGGCCCCGTGCAGCAGGAGCGCGGCTTCGTGCTGCATCGCGAAACCGGCAACTGGGAGTCAAGCTACCGCGTCAATACCGAATGGTCGATCACCACCTCGCGCGACATCCTGGTGGCGATCGCCGCCGGGGAAGGTCCGCGGCAGGCGGTGATGGCGCTGGGCTATGCCGGCTGGGAAGCGGGGCAACTGGAACAGGAACTGATGGACAACGCCTGGCTCACCGCCCAGGCGAGCAGCCACATATTGTTCGAGACGCCACTGGAAGACCGTTGGACCGCGGCCGCCGCCCTGGTTGGCGTGGATCCGCGCCAGCTGTCCACCTACGCAGGCCACGCATGAGTTGCGCGCTGGGTTTCGACGTCGGCAGCCGCATCATCGGCGTCGCCGTCGGCAACACCATCACCAGCAGCGCCCGCGCACTGACCACCGCGCAGGTGCGCGACGGCGACATCGAGTGGAACGTCATCGATGCCCTGCACAAGAGCTGGCTGCCGGACACCCTCGTCGTCGGCTTGCCGTTGACGCTCGACGGCGCCGAGCAGCCGGCCAGCCGTGGCGCGCGCCGGTTCGCCGCGCAACTGCGCGAGCGTTACGGCGTCCCCGTAGTCCTCGTCGACGAAAGGCACAGCTCGCAGGAGGCGGCGCGCC
Source organism: Rhodanobacter sp. (assembly GCA_044463365.1). Taxonomy (GTDB): domain Bacteria; phylum Pseudomonadota; class Gammaproteobacteria; order Xanthomonadales; family Rhodanobacteraceae; genus Rhodanobacter. The sequence goes on from JBIQMK010000223.1 coordinate 985, forward strand.
GTTTCGCGCATGCCCGCTCGACCGGCCTGAAGCGTCGCCGGCACGCCGACGACATCGATGCCGAAGCGGCCGCTGTCATTCTGGAGCATTGGCTCCTCGAACCGCCGGTTCAAACCGCCGAACCGCGCTGATCCCGCCCACCTGGTCGATCCGATTCCATGAGCCCTCGCCTGCGTCACCTCACCACCCTGGAACACCTTCCCCGCATCAGCATCGAGCGCCTGCTCGACCGGGCCGAAGCCCTGCGCGACGCCTGCGCCCACGGCACCCGAAAGCTGGACGTACTGGCCGGGCGCACCGTGCTCAACCTGTTCTTCGAGCCCTCCACCCGCACCCGGACCTCGTTCGAGCTGGCTGCCCGCCGGCTGGGCGCGGACGTCATCAATTTCGATCTCGGCTTTTCGTCCACCAGCAAGGGCGAGGAGTTGTACGACACGCTGCATACGCTGGAGGCCATGCACCTGGATGCGATCATCGTGCGGCACAAGGAAGCCGGCACGCCCGACGCGCTGGTGCGCCATGCGATGAGCGGCGTATCGGTGATCAACGCCGGCGACGGCAACCGCGCCCATCCCACGCAGGGGCTGCTCGACGTGCTCACGATCCGCCAGCACCGGCCGGATTTCGAGAACCTGGTGGTGGTGATCTGCGGCGACATCAAGCATTCGCGCGTCGCCCGCTCGGACGTCCACGCATTGGGCACGCTGGGGGTGAAGGAAATCCGCCTGTGCGGTCCGGCCGCCCTGATGCCGCCGGCCGACGAGTTCCCCCAGTGCCGCTACTACAACGACTTCGACGCCGCGGTCGAGGGCGCCGACGTGGCGATCATGCTGCGCCTGCAGAAAGAGCGCATGACCAGCGCCGACCTGCCCGACGAGGCGGCGTATTTCAACCGCTACGGCCTGGACACGCGCCGCCTGGCACGGGCCGCAAAAGGCTGCCTGGTGATGCACCCCGGGCCGCTCAACCGGGGCATCGAGATCGCGTCGGAAGTCGCCGATGGGGCGCAGTCGCGCATCCTCGAGCAGGTCGGCAACGGGGTGTTCGTGCGCATGGCGGTACTGTGCGAGGCGTTGGCCCGCTGAACCTGCCTGCCGCGCGCCGGGCGGCGCGTCGACGCTGCGGGCGGAGGGGGCGGAAACGGGCATAATAGCCGCGCTTTCCACCTATCCATCAGGGGTTTCATCATGCGATCGACGATGCGCTTCATCGCGCTGGGTTTGGCCGGCATCATGCTGGTTGCCTGCTCGCACAAGGACAAGAACGCGCCGCTGGCTTTCGTACCCGCCGACACGCCGTATGCGATGGCCAATCTGGCGACGCTGGACGATGACACCCGCACGGCCCTGCTGGCCCAGGCCGATGCGCAGCTGCCGGCCCAGCTGGCGCAGCTCGACGCCATTGCCGACGACATGGCGGCCAAAGACCCGGATACCGCGCGGCTGCTGCGCGCGTTCGGGGCCGAGCTGAAAGGCAAGACGGTCGAAGCGTTTGCCGCCCACGCCGGCATCGACGTGAAGGGTCGGGCCGCCTTTTACGGCCTCGGCCTGGCGCCGGTGCTGCGCTTCGACCTCAGCGATCCGGCCATGTTCGAGGCGTTCATTGCCCGGCTCGAAACCGCCTACGGCAAGAAGCTCGACAGCGCCCAGGAAGGCAAGCAGGCCTATCGCCGCCACGTTTCCGCCGCCTCGGGCACCGAGGTGATCCTGGCCGTCGTCGGCAAGCAGGCCGTCATTGCCCTGCTACCCGCTACGGCGGCACCAGCGCTGCTGCGCCAGGCGCTGGGCCTGGATCGGCCGCAAAAGAACCTGCAGGACGACGGCCGCCTGAAAACCCTGGCCAAGGCCAAGGGCTACCAGGACTGGTTGGTCGGCCAACTGGATCTGACCCGTGCCCTGCCGTTGCTGGCCAGCGGCAACGACCCGCTGTTCGGCGCCATCGAAAAGGCCCGGGCCCAGGCCGAGTCGGCCAAGACCGGCGAGCCGGTGGCCAACCAATTGCAGACGCCGCCAAGCTGCGCCACCGACGCGGCGCGTATTGCCGCCCGCGTGCCGTCGCTGAGCTTCGGTTACACGCGGCTCGACCCGAAACACCAGGATGCCCGTTTCGACGTGGCCCTGGCGCCTGATATCAGCGAAGCCTTCGCCAAGCTCAAGGTGGACCTGCCCGGGCTGGGCACGGCCGGCACATCGCCATTCGACCTCAGCATCGCGCTGCCGGTCATGTCATTGCGCACATTCTGGTCGGCGCAAGCCGATGCGGTGGCCGCCAAGCCATTCACCTGCCCCAAGCTGACCGATCTGAACGACGAGTTCGCCAAGCTCGGCGCCGCCATGCAACAGGCCGCCATTCCGCCGTTCGGCGACATGCTGGGTCTGCGGGTGGCGCTGGATACGCTGGTGGCCGCCAAAGACACCTCGCTGCCGACCTTCAGCGGACGCATCGTGCTGGCCACGTCCAACCCCGCCGGCCTGTTCGCCACCGGCCGGATGATGGTGCCATCGCTGGCGCGCCTGAAACTCGCCGCGGACGGCAAGCCGGTGTCGCTGCCGCAGGATCTGGCGAAAATGATCGGGCAGCCGGCGTGGCTGGCCATGAGCCAGCATGCGCTGGCCATCGGCATCGGCCCCGGCGAGGACGCCAAGCTCACCGAAACGCTGAATACGCCGGTGGGCGACGCCGGACGCATGCTGCGGATGCATCTGAACGGCGCCATGTACCTGAGCTGGCTGCAGCTGATGGAAGACAAGGCCGACAGCCTGGCCGCCGCCACGGCGACCATCAGCCGCGGCGACGATTCCCCCTTGGGCGTCGACAGCGATGACGCGACGACGGAGGCCGCCGCCAATGCGGCACGTTCCAAGGCGCAGTTCGCGTTGATGAAGGTCCAGGCCGAACGCATCGACAGCATCGACGCGGAAATGCACGTCGACGATGACGGCATGGTGATCACCAGCCAGACCGCCTTGAAATAGCCCTCTCCCGCCAACCGGCGCCGCCTCGGGCGCCGGTGCGGTCCACGGTCGACTTCCGCGCCGCAGGCTCTAAGATGAGCACTACCTCATCAGGAGCTCATCATGCAAAGCGGCAATCCGGCCATCAACAAGAACACCTTCCTGGACGCAGCCAGCGGCGCTCTGGTTGCCCATGACGACAGCACCATGACGATCAACGGCACGGTCAACAAGACCGGCCTGCTGCTGATCCTGGTGCTGGTCGGGGCGATGTACAGCTGGAGCCATTTCAGCGGCCCGGAGAGTGCGCCAGCGCTTTATCCGCTGATTCTCGGTGGCGCGATCGGCGGGCTGGTCCTGGCCCTAGTCACCGCCTTCAAGAAAACCTGGTCACCGGTCACCGCACCGATGTATGCGTTGGTGGAAGGCGTCTTCATCGGCGCACTGTCGGCCATTTTCGAAGTGCGCTATCCCGGCATCGTGATGCAGGCCGTCGGCCTCACCTTCGGCACCATGGCGGCGCTGCTGCTGGCGTACCGCAGCGGGCTGATCCGCGCCACCGAGAAATTCAAGCTGGGCGTGGTCGCCGCCACCGGTGGCGTGCTTCTTCTGTACCTTGCCAATTTCGTGATGGGCCTTTTCGGCCACTCGATGGGTTTCATCAGCGGCAACAGCGGCCTGGGCATCGGCTTCAGCGTGGTGGTGGTGATCATCGCCGCGCTGAACCTCGTGCTCGATTTCGACCTGATCGAGTCCGGCGCCAGGTCGGGTGCACCCAAGTACATGGAGTGGTACGGCGCGTTCGCGCTGGTGGTCACGCTGGTGTGGCTGTATCTGGAACTGCTGCGCCTGCTGTCGAAGTTGCAATCGCGCAACTGATCTCGTCACGGCACCAAAACACGCACGTAACGCTCTTCTCGCGTCGGTGATTGCGGGCTGAACCGGGGCTTTTCGTCGCCACGCCAGATTCACGGTGCAGCTGTTGCCATGTGCGCCACGGACGCCGGGAATGTTGGCGACCGGCTGTCGTACCGACAGATTCCCCCACCACAGGAGAGAGCCCATGCGTAACCAGTCCATGATCCGCCGTACCGTGTTGGCCGCTGGCCTGACCGCTGCGTTCGCGCTGATTCCGCTCAGCCAGGTCGCGGCGCAGGATGCGAGCGCCAACGACTCGATGCAGCGCAGCAACCAGACCGTGCCGGACAAGGCTGCCGATGCCTGGATCACCACCAAGGTGAAATCCGAGTTCGGCACCAGCAAGGCCGTAAAGGCGACCGATGTGTCGGTCACCACCGTCGACGGCATGGTTACCCTCAGCGGCACCGTCGGTTCGGCGCAGGAAAAACTCGACGCGGTGCGCGTGGCCAAGTCGGTCAAGGGCGTCAAGGGCGTGGATGCCAGTGGCCTGACGGTGAACGCATCGGCGGGTCAGTGAGGCAAATGGCCACGGTGATGTAGCGCCACGGTAACGTGGCAAAAAAGGGAGCCTTCGCGGCTCCCTTTTTTTGCGGCGGACGACCCGCGGAGTTCAGCGATTCAGCAAAT
>JBIQMK010000224.1:0-5479 GCA_044463365.1 Rhodanobacter sp.
TCACCGGCCACGTCGGAGGTCTTGGAAGCGGCTTCCTTGACGATCTGCGCGCCCAGGTTCTCGTACTTGTCGCCCAGCTCGATCTCCTTGGCGACGGACACGCCGTCCTTGGTGATCGTGGGGGCGCCGAAGCTCTTCTCGAGCACGACATTGCGGCCCTTGGGACCCAAGGTCACCTTGACCGCGTTGGCCAGGGTGTTGACGCCTTTCAGCATGCGGGCGCGGGCGTCTTCGCCAAATCGGACTTCTTTAGCTGCCATTTTTGAATCTCCGGGAATAGGGAATTGGGAATAGGGAATCGGAAGGGCGAGAGCGCGGAATCGGGAGGGGACGAGGGAGCGGCGCGGCGGCGCGCCTTTGCTATTCCCTATTCCCCATTCCCGATTCCCCGAAGGCTTCAGCCTTCGATGACAGCCACGATGTCGTCTTCCTTCAGGAAGACCAGATCCTCGCCGTCGATCTTGATTTCCTGGCCGGCGTACTTGCCGAACAGCACGGTGTCGCCAGCCTTCAGCGACATTGGGCGCACCTTGCCGTCGCTCAGGATCAGGCCGGTGCCAGCAGCGACGACCTTGCCGCGGGTGGGCTTTTCGGTGGCGCTGTCGGGGATGACGATGCCGCCGGCGGAGACGCGCTCCTCTTCCAGACGCTTGACGATGACGCGATCGTGCAACGGACGCAGTGTGCTCATGGATGACTCCAAACGGTTGAGGTGGAACGAAGCCTTGAAGACCCGTATCGCCGGCTTTGTTAGCACTCGGGATACATGAGTGCCAATTTTAGCGGTACAGAACGCCGCTGCAAGCGGTTTGATCGGGCGACCCGACAGCTAATTGGGTGAACCGGGGCCGGTTTCAAGGCCTCCCGGCGGGATCGGATGCAAGCTAGGCTGGAGGAATGCCCGAAACCGTCCTGCTTTGTTATTGCAGTTGCCCCGACACGGCCAGCGCCGAGTCACTCGCCGACACGCTGGTGGGCGAACGGCTGGCCGCCTGCGTCAATCGCCTGCCCGGTATCCGCTCCACCTATCGCTGGCAGGGCAAGGTGGTCACCGACGACGAACAGTTGCTGCTGATCAAAACCACCGCCGCACGTTTCGAGGCGCTGAAGGCACGGCTGCTGCAACTGCACCCGTATGACCTGCCGGAGCTGATCGCCGTACCCGTCGCGCAGGGCCATGACGCCTACCTTGATTGGGTGCGCGCGCAGAGCGCGGATTGAGGCGCGGACCACCGCGGCCGCGCCGCACAAAACGCCGCACGCCCGGCTCCGCCGTGGGGAGCGGGGCATAATGTCGTGTCCTCGTGCGCCGGACGTTGCCGGCAACCTTTTCGCGTCCCACGGGCCGGAGTTGTGATGCAAGCGATGCGTTTCCGACCTCTCCAACGGCTGCCGGCCTTGCTGGCGGTATTGCTGGGCCTGTTGTTCGCTGCCCTGCCCGCGCTGGCGCAGGAAGACAACCTGCTGCCGGTGACCGAGGCGTACAAGTTGAGCGCCGACACCTCCACGCCCGGCGTGCTGAAGCTGCACTGGACCATCGCACCGGACTATTACCTCTACCGCGGCCGCATGAAGTTCAACGCCGGCCCCGGCATCACCCTGGGCACGGCACAGCTGCCCGATGGCGAAAAACACCACGACGAATACCTCGGCGATGTGGAGACCTATCACCACCGCGTCGACGCCACGGTGCCGTACACCGTGGCCGGCGGCACCACGCGCCTGAAGCTGGATGTGCAGTACCAGGGTTGCCACGAGGTCGATCCGAAGATCTGCTATCCGCCCCACACCGAACACCTGGACCTGCCGCTGCCAGCCAATGCCGTCGCGTCCCCGCCGGCCGGGCAAAGCCTGGGCGCGGCATTGACCGGGCTAGGCAGCCGCGGCGCCAGCGCGCCGGCGGGCATGGCTGCCGCACCGCTGCCCGAGGAGGAGGCGTTCCGCTTCGAAGCCGCGGCACCGGACCCCGGCCACCTGCTGCTGCGCTGGTCGATGCCCAAGGGCTATTACCTGTATCGCGACCGCACCACGCTGAAGCTGACCGATGCCGACGGCCTGCGCTTGCGGCCGCCCGAATGGCCCGACGGCGTCATGCACGCCGATCCGCAGTTCGGCAACGTCGTGGTCTATTTCGACCAGGTCGATGTGCCGGTGGCGGTGGATGGCGATTTGGCCGGCCGCAAGCAGTTGACCGTGCAGGCCACGTTCCAGGGCTGCCAGGACGGCGGGCTTTGCTATCCGCCGATGACCCGTACGGTCACGGTCGACCTGGGTGGCGGCGCCACGACTGCCGCATCGGCACCTGTCGATGCCACACCCTCCTCCCCGATGCGAACCGGCCTGTTTGCCGCATTGGCACTGGCGCTGGCGGGCGGACTGGTGCTGAACCTGATGCCGTGCGTGTTGCCGGTGCTGTCGATCAAGGCGGTCAGCGTGCTGGAAAGCGGCGAGAGCCGGGCGGCGGCACGGCGGCATGCCTTGTTCTATACCACAGGCGTGCTGTGCAGTTTCGCCGCGCTGGGCCTGGGCATCCTGGCCTTGCGTGCTGCCGGCCACTCGCTGGGTTGGGGGTCGCAATTGCAGCAGCCGCTGCTGGTGGGCGTGCTGGCCTGCGTGATGCTGGCGGTGGGGCTGTCGCTGTCCGGCCTGGTGCAGTTTGGCGCCTCGCTGGGCAATACCGGCGCCGGGCTGGCGTCGCGCTCCGGTCCGGCCGGCGATTTCTTCACCGGCGTGCTGGCCGTGGTAGTGGCCAGCCCCTGCACCGCGCCGTTCATGGGTAGCGCGCTGGCGTATGCGTTTGCCGCGCCGATGCTGTCGGCGCTGGGGGTGTTCCTGGCGCTGGGCGTGGGTTTGGCCTTGCCGTTCCTGGCGATCGGTTTCGTGCCCGCATTGGGCCGCTTGCTGCCGCGCCCCGGCTGCTGGATGGAAACCCTGAAACAGGTGCTGGCGTTTCCGATGTACCTCACCGCCGCGTGGCTGGTGTGGGTACTGGCCAACCAGCGCGGCGCGGACGCGGTGGGCCTGGTGCTGGTGGCGATGGTGCTGCTGGCGATGACCTTGTGGTGGTTCGAGCGCAGCCGTTCGCGCGGTATCGCCGGGCGCGCGTGGGTGTTGCCGCTGGCACTGGCCACGCTGGCGCCACTTTACCTGTTGGCCCACGTGCCGCCCGCGGCAGCCAATGCAGCGGCCGAGGAAGGCGTGGTGGCGTACAGCCCCGAAAAGCTGGCCGCGCTGCGCGCCGCCGGCACGCCGGTGTTCGTCGACATGACCGCCGACTGGTGCGTCACCTGCAAGGCGAACGAACACACGGTGCTCAATACCGCCGCGTTCCGCGCGCTGCTGCGGCGCACCGGCGCGGTCTACATGAAAGGCGACTGGACCGACGTCAACCCGGTGATCAGCGCCTTCCTGCAGCAGTACAACTCGCCCGGCGTGCCGCTTTATGTAGTGTTTCCGAGCAACGGCGGGCCGGGCCGCCAGCTTTCCACCGTGCTGACATCCTCGATGGTGGAGCAGGCACTGACGGAGGCGGCGAAGTGATCTTCAGTCGCAGCAACTGGATCATCCTGGGGATGGCCGTGCTGGCAGCCGGCGTGGGCGGCTACTGGCAGCGCCAGGCCGTCGCGCCGCCGGCGTCCACGCCCCTGGTCGGACAACCGGCGCCCGCGCTCAAGCTGCGCGATCTCGGCGGCAAAATGCACGATCTGGCCAGCTACCGCGGCCACCCGATCGTGCTGAATTTCTGGGCCAGCTGGTGCCTCCCCTGCCGCGAGGAAATGCCGGCGCTGGATCGCGCCCAGCAGCGCCACGGCGCCGGCGGCGTGACCGTGATCGGCGTCGCGATGGACCAGCCGGTGCCCGTCCGCGCGTTCCTGGCCGCCCACCCGGTGAGCTACCCGATCGTGCTGGGGCAGCTGTCACACCCGAGCTCGGCCTACCGGTTCGGTGATGTTGGCGACGTGTTGCCCTACAGCGTGCTGATCGGCGCCGATGGCCGCGTAGTGGCCCAGCATGCCGGCCCGCTGGACGATGCCCAGCTGCAGCAATGGCTGGCGCCGCGGGCGGATTGAGGCGGCCAAACGTACGATTGCGTATCGTCGACGTCGCCGGGAGCGGGACTTCTTCTTCAAACATCGCCGATCTGCGCCGAACTGGACAACTTTGATGCCGGCGCGCACACTGCGCGGCATTCCGGGTCGTCCGGACGCAAGCAGTCAGGTGGCGTGTGGCAAAGATCCTGGTTCTCCATGGGCCCAATCTCAACCTGCTGGGCTCGCGCGAGCCGCATATCTACGGGCACCTGACTCTGGTCGACATCAACGCCCAGCTGGCGGCGCAGGCGCAGGCGGCCGGCCACGAACTGGTCTGGTTCCAGTCCAACGCGGAACATGAGCTGGTCGGTCGCATCCAGCAGGCGCGCGACGATGGCACCGCGCTGATCCTGTTCAACCCCGCGGCGTTCACCCATACCAGCATCGCCCTGCGCGACGCCTTGGCCGCGGTGGCGGTGCCGTTCATCGAGGTGCACCTGTCCAACGTGCATGCACGCGAGCCATTCCGCCATCACTCGTATCTGTCGGACCTGGCCATTGGCGTGATCTGCGGCTTCGGTGGCGACAGCTACCGCCTGGCGCTGGAGGCGGCGATCGGCCGACTGCAGCCCGCCGCGGACGCCTGACCCGGGCCGTCAACTTTCCCAGCCACCACGGTGGCGTCCACTGAAACTCAAGGGCTGATCCGATGGATTTGCGCAAAATCAAGAAGCTGATCGACTTGCTGGAGGAATCCAACCTCGCCGAGCTGGAGATCAAGGAAGGCGAGGAAGTGGTGCGCCTCTCGCGCGTCCCCAACGGCACCGCGCCCGTCGCCGCCGCGGCCGCGCCGGTGGCGCCGGTAGCCGTCGCAGCGGCGGCTCCGGCAGCACCGGCCGCGCCGGTCGCCGAGGCACCGGTCGCCGACAGCCTGCCCGCCGGCACGGTGGTGAAGGCGCCGATGGTCGGCACGTTCTACGCATCGGCCTCACCGGGCACGCCCCCGTTCGTCAAGGTGGGTCAGCAGGTCAAGGCCGGCGACACGCTGGGCGTGATCGAGGCGATGAAGATGTTCAACCAGATCGAGGCCGAGGTCTCCGGCACGGTCAAGGCCATCCTGATCGAGAACGGGCAACCGGTTGAGTTCGACGAACCGATGTTCGTGATCGCCTGAGGGCCACCGGCATGCTAGAAAAAGTCGTCATCGCCAACCGCGGCGAAATTGCGCTGCGCGTGTTGCGCGCCTGCCACAGCCTCGGCATCAAGACCGTGGCCGTGCATTCCACCGTCGACCGCAACTTGAAGCACGTAGGCCTGGCGGATGAAAGCATCTGCATCGGACCGGGACCATCGGCGGACAGCTACCTCAACATTCCGCGGATCATCGCGGCGGCGGAAATCACCGACGCCCAGGCGATCCATCCGGGCTACGGCTTTCTCTCCGAGCG
>JBIQMK010000225.1:0-5464 GCA_044463365.1 Rhodanobacter sp.
AGCGCGCGCGCGGCAGGTGGCCGAACAGCCGCGGCAATTGGCCATCCACTTCCTTGGCCACCCAGGCGCTGCGCATCAGCAACTCGTCGGGCGTCCTGGCGTAGAAGCGCGGATCGGTGCGCAGGAAGTGCAGGAACGCGGGGAAATCGCCCTGGAAGCCGCTTTCCTTCATCACCTGCAGCATCTGCGCGTGCAGCTTCGCCACCTGGTCCAACCCGATCTGGTGGATTGCGTCGGGGCTGATGTCGAGCGTGGTGTATTCGTGGATCTGCTGGCGATAGAACGCCTTGCCGTCGGGCAGCGCCTCGGCCGCCAGCGTGGTGCGCGCCTGCGGCACGTATTCATTGCGGAAAAACGCCAGCAGTTTGGCGTAGGCGGGGATCACGTCGTCGCGGATGCGCTGCAGCGCCTTGCCCTGCAGCGCCTGCGCCTGGTCGGCCGGCAGCGTGGCCGGCAGGTGCAGGAACGGCGCGTAGAGGCTGGCCTGGGTGGGATCGGTCAGCTCGGCCACGGCGGCGATCGACGCGTCGCGCCCGTCAAGCACGGCGCGCGGCACCGAAAAGCCGCGCTTGAGCCCCGCCCGCATGTTCGCGATCTGCTGGTCGAAGTAGGCCGGGATTTCGCCCAGCCGGTCGAGGTAGTTGCGGTAATCGTCCGCCGTGCGCAGCTTGTCGCTGCCCAGGTCGTAGCCGATGTCCGACCAGAACGCCGAGTCGCTGTTGAACGGCATCTGCCAGTTCCGGAAGCGCTGGTTGGCGACGAAGTTGGCGATCTGGTTGCGGTAGATCGCGTAGTTCACCTGATCGGCGCGCGACAGCGCGGCCGCGTCGACGCCGTCCAGTTGCTTGAGCACGTTCCGCCAGTATTCCAGCCGCTGCTGCTGGCTGGCCGCGTCGACCGTATCGAGCCGGCCGTTGTTGGGCTGCGATTCGCCCGACGCGATGATGCCGGCCTGCCCGGTGCGCCACGCCCATTCCTGCTGGTAGATGGCGCGAAAGCGGTCGTCGGCCGTGCCGGCATGCGCCAGCGCGCTGCAGGCCAGACCAGCCAGCAGCAGATAACGGCAGCAACGGTTCATCACGGTCTCCACAGAAAATGTCCGCCGATCATCGCACCGAAAGCGTTGCCTGCATGTGCGGATGGATGGGCCGGCGATCGTGGAGACCGATACGGCCGAATCCGGCATCACCGATACGGGCTACTCGACGACGGTGTAGTGGCTGCGCATCGCCTGCAGGTAGGCGTCCAGATTGCGGCCGGTGACTTCGTCGAACAGCTCGCCGGTTTCGCGGAAATCGTCGATCCGGTCGGGGCGGAAATTGCGGAAGCTGTCGCGCAGGCGGCACCATGCGCCCAGGGTCCATTTGCCGCCCCAGAACGCCAGGCACAGCGGCTCGATCTGCCGCGTGCTGGAATTGCCGGCCTCGTCGCGGTAACCCAGCTCGAGTACGCGATTGCCGCCGATGGCCGCGTGCAGGCGGTCGATGCGATCGGCGAAGGCCACGGTTTTCTCGTCGCGCCAGGTGGGCGCGAAAATGCGCGTACGGGTGGAGCGCTCGCGCAGGTCCGGCGGCAGCACCGCTTCGATCTTCAGCAGCGCGGCCTGCGCTCCCGCGGCCAGCCGCGCGCCGGCAAAGGCGCGCACGAAGCGCGTGCCCACCACCAGCGATTCGAGCTCGTCGGCGTTGAACATCAGCGGCGGGATGTCCGAGCCCTTGCGCAACACGTAGCCCACGCCGGCCTCGCCCTCGATCGGCACGCCGGACAGCTGCAGGTCGGCCACGTCGCGGTAGACGGTGCGCACCGACACGTCCAGCGTCTCGGCCAGCTGGCGCGCCTGCAGCGCGGTGCGGCGACCGCGCAGGGCGTGGATGATGAGGAACAGGCGGTCGGCACGACGCATTTCTCCATCATCGCCGAGACCGGCGGTGGGGGAAAGCGTCGAACGTCGCCGGGAGCGGTCGTTGAAGCCCTCTCCTCCGGCACCGCCGGGGGAGAGGGTTGGGTGAGGGGGGCTTCTGCACGAAGCGCCCCCTCACCCCAACCCTCTCCCCCAACGGCGTTGCCGTTCGGGGAGAGGGAGGGAACGCTCCCGGCAACCATGTCTCTTGTTCCAGCTGTGCCTACGCCGACTGCGCCGCGACCAACTCGGCGTCCAGCGCCGCGGCGCGCTGCACGCCCGGACGTGCCAACACGCGGTCGATGTAGGCGCGGATCACCGGCAACTCCGGCACCAGTTTGAACATGGTGGTCCAGTTCAGCGCGGTGCCCCACAGCACGTCGGCGGTGCTGAACGTGTCGCCCAGCAGCCAGGGGCCTTTTTCCAGCTGGTCGGTGAGGGTCTTCAGCATGGTGTCGTAATCGCCGTAGCCGCAGGTGGATGGCGATGCCGGCTCGCGTTGCAGGGACTTGTCGGTCACCGCCGGCTCGAAGCAGGAGCCGTAGAACACCAGCCAGCGCAGGTACGGCCCACGCAGCGGATCGCCGATGGGCGGCGCCAGCCCGGCGTCGGCGTAGAGATCGCCCAGGTAGATGAACACCGCCGGTTGCTCGGTGACCAGCGCGCCGTTGTGGTGGATTGCCGGCACCTTGCCCATCGGGTTGATCGCCAGATACGCGCTCTGGCGTTGCTCGCCCTCTTTCAGGTTGAGCACATGCAACTCGTAGTCGGCACCGAGCTCCTCAAGCAGGGCGCGGGTGCCGGCGGAACGGCTTTGCGGCGCGTGGAAGAAGGTGACGCGTGGCTTGCTCATGACGCTCTCCTGTTGACGAAGGTGTTTCAGAGGTGCCGCGTTTCGGCCGGTGTCGACATCCAGTTGTTGTGGCGGCCATCGGCGAAGCGCAGCGGCGCATCGATCAACTCCTGCGGCGTGGCGTCGTCGAGGCAGGCCACGTTGATGGATACATAGTCGCCACCGAGCGCCTCGATATGGCCGCGGCCGAACGGCCGCACGCCACAGTGCTTGCAGAACAGGTGATGCACGCTGTGCGTGTTGAACTGGTAATCGGACAACGCCTCCTCGCCCGCCAGCAGGCGGAACGCATCGGGCCGCACGATGGTGCCCCAGTAGCGCGTCTTGGTGCAGATCGAGCAGTTGCAGCGCGTGGTGCCTGCGGCCAGGTCGATATCGGCCTCGAAACGTATCGCGCCGCAATGGCAGCTGCCGTGAAAGGTCTTGGTCATGATGGGTCTCCCGGACGGAAAAGAAGGTGCCGCAGGGCGGTCAGCGCCACCAGCGTGGCGCGCTGGCGGCGCCTGGCGAACCTCGGCACGTGGCCGGAGGATGGCCGGCCCTCCAGCAACAGGCCACGTTGCCTCAGCGGCTGGTAAGCCGCCAGCAGATGGTGAAGGACCGGCTTCACGATGACGTCCTCAAGCCGCGGCCGCGGTGTCGCCCACGCACCACGGCGGCATCTGCGCGTGCTTGAACAGGCGATACCAGAGCTCGCGGTCGCTGGCGCTGTAGAGATCCAGCGTGCGGATCACCTCGCGCGCAAACTCCACGCTGCCCAGGTGGCTGGCGGTGATGACGCCGCCGTCGCTCACCGCCAGCACGCCGGCGTCGTATTGCGCAGCGCCGGCGTACGTCGGCACATGGCCGTCGATGTGGCCGGGCCAGTTGCCGGTATGGCGGCAGTGGTCGAGCAGGCCGCAGCGCGCCAGCGCCAGCACGCCACTGTCGATCGCGGCCACCGGCGCGCCGGCCTCGTGGACACGGCGGATCGACGCCAACGCCTCGGCGCCGTCGTCGCGCTGCCACAGGTGGCCGCCAGGCACCACCAGCAACGCGGCGCGTTCCCCATCGATCTGCGCCAATGTCAGGTCGGGCAGCACCGTGAGGCCGCCCATCGACACCACCGCCGCGGACGAGAAGCCCACGGTCTGCACGCGCCAGTCGCCGGGGCGACGGATCTCGCACAGCGCCAGCGCCGCCTGCCAGTCGGCAAAACCCTCGAACACCAGGAAGTAAACCGTATCGCGCATACCCTCGCCCTCCTCTGCTGGAGTGACAGGATGGGCTGGCGCTACTGCCAACGTCGTGTCAGCAGGGATGCTCGCGAGGGATCCTGCGGCGACATGTTGTTTTTTCCCGCCGCTTGCGGGGGAGGGGAATCAAGGCTCGGCTGGCGCCGCCAACCCGTAGCTGCGCTGGCGCATCCACTTGGTGATGATCCACTTCTCGCCATTTTCCACCGGCTCGCCGCCGTGCAGGGTCAGCGGGTCGACCTGGCCGGCGCGGTTGCTGTATTCGAAATAGACGGCCATACCTTTCTTCGGCAGCACCCGCAGGCCCAGCGTGGGGAACACGGTGGCGCCGCCCTGCGCCACGTCGTTGAGGTAGATCAGCAAGGTGGACACGCGCTGGCCGCCAACCACCATCTGCGCCTCGCTGCCGGGGTCGCCGGGCGAGAAGTAGTCGAAATGCGGCTGGTATTCGCCGCCTTCGCCGTAGTGCAGCACCTGCAGCCCTTCGCCGTTTTCCACCGGGCAGTTCATCAGTTCGGCAATGCGGCGATCGAGCCGTGCGATGAAGTCGTCCGCGTTGACGGGAAAGAAGGTGCCCTCGCTGCTGCGCGCGGCGATCACCTCGTAGCCGCCGTTGACCGGATCGACCGTGGTCGAGCGCTGCAGCTTGTCGGCGGAGCGGCGGATCAGCTCGTCGCATTCCTCGTCGCTGAGCACCTGGTCGAGCACGGCGATGGTGGGCGCCGCCACGCGCAGCAGCACGCGGACGTCGCGGTCGTGGGTGGGGATGACATTGCCCGCGGGCAGTCGCGGCGCGTCCGCGACATAGGCGGTGGTTTGCGTTCTCGGCGGTGCAGCGGCGGGCGGCTGCTCGCCTCGGGCCAGGGCTTCCACCGCGGCATGGGCAAAGGTGGCGTCGAAGCCGCTGCGGCACATGTCTTCCACCAGCGCCTGCACGGCGCAGCCGCGGGCCAGGTTTTCGACGATCCAGTCGTGCCATTGGGCGGTCAGTTGGGTGTGCGTTGCCACGGCGACTCCGGCTCGGGTAGACGGCAGGTGGGGCCCCTGCGCGTCGTGGGGAGGGTCAGTATCGCCTGCCCGGGAGTGGGTGCAAGCTGGCCGCATCGCGCGCGCGGGCAATTTTTCGGCACGATTGTTGTGCCCTACACTCGTCGTACTGCCACCTTCTGGCCGAACCATGTTGTTTTATCGCACCCGCTTCTTGTTGCCCGTGCTGGCTTCGCTCGCCCTTAGCGCCTGTTTCGCATCGCGCAAGCCTGACATTCCACCCGCACTGGCCGCCCCCGCTCCGGTGAAGCTGAAGATCGGGCTGGCGCTTGGTGGTGGCGCGGCGCGCGGGTTTTCGCACATCGGCGTGATCAAGATGCTGGAAGCCAGCGGCATCCATCCTGACGTGGTAGCCGGCACCAGCGCCGGCAGCGGGGTCGGCGCGCTGTATGCCAGCGGCATGGATCCGTTCCAGCTGCAGCAGGCGGC
>JBIQMK010000226.1:0-5444 GCA_044463365.1 Rhodanobacter sp.
GAAAAGATGGAATTACTGCCGGTTCTTCAGCAGGTCGCGGATTTCGGTCAGCAGGACCACGTCGGCCGGCGGCGCGGCAGGGGCTTCTTCCTGCTTGCGGCTGAGCCTGTTGACGCCCTTGACCATCAGGAAGATCGCGAACGCGATGATCAGGAACTGGATCAGCGTATTGATGAACGCGCCGTACTGGATCGCCACCTCGGCCACCTTGTGCGCGGGGTCGGACACGTCGGCCGGTCGCAGCACCCATTTGAGATCGCTGAAATCGATGCCGCCGGTGACCCAGCCGATCGGCGGCATGATGATCTGATCCACCAGCGAGGTGACGATCTTGCCGAACGCGCCGCCGATCACCACGCCGACCGCCAGGTCGATGACGTTGCCGCGCATGGCGAACGTCTTGAACTCACTAAGCATGCTCATGCTGAGGTACTCCCATGTCCAGCCGAATGGCAGCGCGACTTTAACGCCTGGTCGTGCGCACGGACAGGGGAACGCCCGCTGCCTTGGCCATGAAATCAGACGATCCGGCCGTCCAGTTCGGCCACGCCCACCAGTTCGGCATGAAAGCGGTCGCCGCGTTGCAGTGCGGCCACGCCGGCCGGCGTGCCGGTGAAGATCAGGTCGCCGGCCTTCAGCTCGAACAGCCGCGACAGCGCGGCGATGATCTGGGGCACGCCGTGCATCATGTGGTCCAGCGTGGTCCGTTGGCGCTGTTCACCGTTGACCTCCAGCCGCAGCACGGTGTCCCGCCCCGGTGTGACGTCCGAGGCGCGGTGCAGCGCGGACACCGGCGCGGAATGGTCGAACGCCTTGGCCACATCCCACGGGTGGCCTTTCTCCTTGGCCCGCGCCTGCAGGTCGCGGCGGGTCAGGTCCAGCCCGACGCCATAGCCGAAGATCAGCCCGGAGGCGTTCTCGACGGCGATGTCGGTACCGCCGCCAGCGAGCGCCACCACCATTTCCACCTCGTGGTGCAGTGACGTCGTCACCGACGGATACGGCACGTCGGCGCCATCGCTGACCACGGCGTCGGCCGGCTTGCAGAAAAACATCGGCTGTTCCAGGTCCACCGTGCTGCCCATTTCGGCCGCATGGTCGGCATAATTGCGGCCGATGCAGAATACGCGGCGGACGGCGAAGCGCTGGTCGCTGCCGGTGACGGGCAGGCTGGGAATGGCGGGCGGATCGATGATGTAGGTCATCCGCCAAGCGTAGCAAACCGCAGTGGGCGGGTGGCCGGGCTGGGGTGACAGCTGTCATCGACGATGGCTGATGCCGCACCCTGACCACGCCGCGGTCGATCGATCAATCTTGCATGTATCGCACACCGGGCAAACCGGTCGGGGAGTGAGGGTGGACAACGCCGAGCTGTTGAAGGAGCTGCGCATCGATCGCAACCAGCGCGAGGCGCACGACAGCGGCCCCGGCCGCTGGCCGTGGATCGCCGCCGGCGTGCTGGTGTTGCTCGCCTTGCTTGGCGGCGCCGCTTGGCTGTGGCTGGGCCAGCGCCCGCTGCCGGTGAAAACCGCCACCGCCGTGGCGCCCGCCGCGGCGGGTGAATCCGGCGCGGTGCTGCAGGCCACCGGCTACGTCACCGCGCGGCGCCAGGCCACCGTGTCGGCGCAGATCACCGGCACGCTCACCGCGGTGCTGATCGAGGAGGGCGATCGTGTCACCAAGGGCCAGGTGCTGGCGCGGCTGGACGACAGCGGCTACAAGGCCACGCTGGCCGCGGTGAAGGCGCAGGCCGATGCGGCGCATGCGCTGGTGACGCAGTACCAGTCGCAGCTCGACCAGGCGGTGCATGATGCGAAGCGCCTCAATCAGCTGGTCGCGCGAGGGCTGGTGTCGCGGCAAAGCGCCGAGCAGGCGCAGACCCAGGTCGACGCCCTGCGCGCCCAGCTCGCCGCGCAACGCCAGCAGGCGCACGCCGCCGACGCCCAGGCGGCGGTGGCGAAGGTGAATTTCGACTACACCGTGGTGCGCGCGCCGTTCAGCGGCGTGGTCACCACCAAGGACGCGCAGGTCGGCGAAATCATCTCGCCGCTGTCCGCCGGCGGCGGCTTCACCCGTACCGGCGTGGGCACCATCGTGGACATGGATTCGCTGGAAATCGACGTCGACGTCAACGAGGCCTACATCGGTCGGGTCAAGCCGGGCATGCCGGCCGAAGCGGTGCTGGACGCGTATCCGGACTGGAAGATCCCCGCCCACGTGGTCGCCATCGTGCCCACCGCCGACCGCGGCAAGGCCACCATCAAGGTGCGCGTGGCGCTGGAGCAGAAGGACACGCGCGTGGTGCCGGACATGGGCGCACGGGTGTCGTTCCTGGAAGAAAAGGCGAAAACGGGTGCTGCTCCGCCGCAGGGCGTGCTGGTGCCGGCCACGGCGATCGTGCAGCGCGACGGCCGCAGCGTGGTGTTCGTGCTCGACGGCGAGCAGGTGCATCAGCGCACGGTGACGCCGGCCGCGCAGACTTACGGCGACCTGCGCCTGCTGCCCGCCGCGGTGAGTGCGGGCGAAAGCGTGGTGGTATCGCCGCCGTCTGAATTGAAAGATGGGTCGGACGTCCAGATAGCGAAACCGTAATTCCGTCCCTTCCTGCAGGAGCGGCTTCAGCCGCGACCGCTGGTAGGGCATCGCGACTGAAGTCGCTCCTGCAACATTTGATGGGATTGGAGAGTTGATATGGCCACGCTGATCGAAATCCAGAACCTCGCCAAGAGCTACACCCGTGGCAAGCAGAAAGTCGAAGTGCTGCACCACGTCAACCTGGACATCGCCGAGGGCGATTTCCTGGCCCTGATGGGCCCGTCAGGCTCGGGCAAGACCACCTTGCTCAACCTGATCGGCGGCCTGGACACGCCCAGCGCCGGCAGCATCAGCGTGGGCGGCCAGCGCATCGACCAGCTCGGCGGCGGCGCGCTGGCGAAATGGCGTGCGTCGAATGTCGGTTTCATCTTCCAGTTCTACAACCTGATGCCGATGCTGTCGGCGCAGCGCAATGTGGAGTTGCCGCTGCTGCTGACCAAACTGTCGGCCGCGCAGCGCAAGAAGAATGCCTCGATCGCGCTGCAACTGGTGGGCCTGGCCGATCGCGCCGGCCACAAGCCCAGCGAACTGTCGGGTGGCCAGCAGCAGCGTGTGGCGATCGCCCGCGCGATCGTCTCCGACCCGGCGCTGCTGGTCTGCGACGAGCCTACCGGCGACCTGGATCGCCAGTCCGCCGAGGATGTGCTGGGCCTGCTGCAGCAGCTCAACCGCGACCACGGCAAGACCATCGTGATGGTCACCCATGACCCGAAGGCGGCGGAATACGCCAGCCATACGCTGCATCTGGACAAGGGCACGCTCGTCGAATCGGCCACGGCGTGAGGAGGCGGTCATGAAATACCTGCACCTGATCTGGGCCGCGCTGTTCCGGCGCAAGACCCGCACCGTGCTGACGCTGGTGTCGATCGTGGCCGCGTTCCTGCTGTTCGGCATGCTCGACGCGGTGCGTACCGCATTCGACGCCGGCAGCCAGGGCATCGCCGGCGTGGACCGGCTGGTCACCTCGTCGCGCTATTCGATCATCCAGCCCCTGCCCGAATCGCTTGGGACGCGCATCGCCGCGATTCCGGGCGTGCGCGACGTGGGCCACGCGAACTGGTTCGGCGGCATCTACCAGGACCCGAAGAACTTCGTCTTCAGCTATGCGGTGAGCCCGAACTACCTCGATCTGTATCCGGAGATCCACCTGCCACCCGAGCAGCGCAAAGCGTTCGACGGCAACCGCACCGGTGCGGTGATCGGCGACAAGCTGGCGCAGAAGTATGGCTGGAAGGTGGGCGACAAGATCCCGCTGCAGTCGACGATCTTCCCGCTGAAAAACGGCTCGAAGACCTGGACCTTCGACATCGAGGGCATCTACACGGTGGACAAGGACGCGGCCAACGGCATGGACCAGTTGTTCATGCTGCACTGGAAATATTTCGACGAGGCCAACGCGTTCGGCAACGGCACGGTCGGCTGGTACGTCGACCGGCTCACCGACCCCGCGCTGGGCGACCGCGTGGCGCATGCGATCGACGCGCTGTCGGCCAACTCCGACCATGAAACCAAGACGCAGACCGAGCAGGCCTTCAGCGCCTCGTTCGCCAAGCAGCTGGGCGACATCGGCCTGATCGTGGGCTCGATCATGGGCGCGGTGTTCTTCACCCTGATCCTGCTGACCGCCAACACCATGGCGCAGGCGGTGCGCGAACGCACGTCGGAACTGGCGGTGCTGAAGACGATCGGCTTCTCCAGCCGCAGCGTGCTGGCCCTGGTGCTGGCCGAATCGGTGCTGCTGTTGCTGATCGGCGGCGTGATCGGGCTGGGCCTGGCCGCCGTGCTGGCACCGGCCGTCGGCAAGGGCAGCGGCGGCATGATCGACCTGCCGCCGGTGGGTGCCGGCAGCTGGGCGATGGGCGTGGGCTTGATGGTGCTGATCGGGCTGGTGGTGGGCGCGTTGCCGGCGTGGCGGGCGATGCGCTTGAACATCGTCGATGCACTGGCCGGTCGCTGAGGAGAATCGGATATGCGCACATTCAAGTCTTTCCTGCGCGGCCTCGGCCTGGTCGTCATCGTGATCGCGGGCCTGCTGGTCTGGTCGCGCCTGCCGTGGACCGCCGTGCTGGCGCTGGTGGTGGTGCTGGCGCTGTGGCTGGTGCTGACCCGGCGCGGTCGGCAAACCCTCTCGATCACCAGCGTGGGCATCAGCACCTTGCGCCAGCGCATCGGCGCCTCGCTGGTGGTGGTGGTCGGCATTGCCGGTGTGGTCGGCGTGCTGGTGGCGATGCTGGCGATGGGCGAGGGTTTCCAGAGCACCTTGCAGCAGACCGGCTCGGACGACACCGCAATCGTGCTGCGCGGCGGCTCCAACGCCGAGCTGAACTCGGTGCTCGACCGCGACAGCGTCAACGTCATCATCCAGGCGCCGGGCGTGGCGCGCAGCGCCGACGGCAAGCCGGTGGCCTCGGCCGAGCAGTCGGTGGTCGCCAACCTGCCCAAGCGCAACGACCCCAGCGTGGAGGCGAACGTGCCGATCCGCGGCGTGGGCGACGAGGCGTGGATCCTGCGGCCCAACGTGAAGATCGTGCAGGGCCGCCGCTTCAAGCCCGGCCTGCGCGAGCTGGTGGTGGGCCAGGGCGCGATGCGCCAGTTCGCGGGGCTGGACGTGGGCAGCCGGCTGCGCCTGGCCGGACAGGAATGGTCCATCGTGGGCGAGTTCGCGTCGGGCGATTCGCACGACTCGGAGCTGTGGGGTGATGCGCAGACGGTGGCCTCGGCCTACCGCCGCGGCAGCAGTGCGCAGTCGGTGACCGTGCGGCTGACATCGCCGCAGGCGTTCGACACGTTCAAGGCCGCGCTGTCCAGCGACCCGCGCCTGAAGGTCGACGTCAGCACCACCCGCGAGT
>JBIQMK010000227.1:0-5376 GCA_044463365.1 Rhodanobacter sp.
TCGCGGCGTCGGCGTAACCGACAGTTTGCTCGAACACCACCTTGTCGCCGCTCACGACGGCCGTGGCCAAGCCGGCCACGGCGTCGCGCTCGCCCAGCGTCTTCAGCCATTGGCGGTAGTTGTCGAGCGTGGCCTTGATGCGCTCCGGCGGCAGCTTCTGCACGCCCTGCGAGGGCGCGCTCGGAACCGGGGCGACGGGGGTGGCGTTGCTGGTGCGAAGCGGCGCGCAAGCCAGCGAGAATGCGCCGGCAGCGACCAAAAATATCTTTCGAAACGACATGTTATTCTGATTTCGTTGCGGCGCGGAGACGTGCTGGGGAGAGGAGGCGAAACCGATGGGCCTGATCATTGTGCTGGTGCTGATCGTTTTGATTGTCTTGTACTTCGTGGCGATCTACAACGGACTGGTGACCGCGCGCAACAACTACAAGAACGCTTTCGCGCAGATAGACGTACAGCTTACGCGTCGTCACGATCTGATTCCCAATCTCGTGGAAACGGCCAAGGGCTACCTCGCCCACGAACGCGGAACGCTTGAGGCCGTGGTGCAGGCGCGCAACGCGGCCGTGAGCGGCCTGGCCGGCGCCAAGGCCAATCCCGGCGATCCCGCCGCGATGCAGCAACTGGCCGGCAGCGAGAACGCGCTGACGCAGACCCTGGGGCATCTGTTCGCGCTGCAGGAGGCGTACCCCGACCTGAAGGCCAACCAGACGATGATGCAGTTGTCCGAGGAACTGACCTCCACGGAAAACCGCGTGGCGTTCGCGCGGCAGGCCTATAACGATTCGGTGCTCAGCTACAACAACAAGCGCGAGGTGTTTCCCTCGTCGGTGGTGGCGAACAGTTTCGGCTTTGTGGCTGCCGAGTCGCTGAAGATCGAAGACCCGGCCGTGCGCGAGGTGCCGAAGGTTTCCTTCAGCTGATCGTCGCCACGCACGGCATCGCCGTGGCGTGCGTTGAACGGAGTGTCCATGGATTTCTTTGCGCAACAGGCGCGCGTGCGCGGCAGCAGCCGACGGCTGGTCGTGCTGTTCGCGCTGGCGGTGGTCGCCATCGTGGCGGCGATCGACGCGGTGGTGTGGCTCGCCATGGGGCAGCGTCCGGTCGAGGGTGGTTCGGCGCCGTCAAACCTGCCGCTGCTGGCCACGACCACGTTGGTGGTGCTGGCGGGTATCGGCCTCAGCTCGCTGTTCCGCATCATGAGCCTGGCTGGCGGCGGCAGGAAGGTGGCCGAAAGCCTCGGTGCCGTGCCGGTGCCGCCGGATACGCGCGACCCGGTGCTGCGCCAGCTGCGCAACGTGATCGAAGAGGTGGCGATCGCCGCGGGCGTGCCGGTGCCGGACATCTACCTGATGCCCGACGAGCCCGGCATCAACGCGTTCGCCGCCGGCTACTCGGCCTCCGACGCGGCGATATGCGTGACCCGTGGTTGCCTGGAGCAATTGAACCGCGATGAGTTGCAAGGCGTCATTGCGCACGAGTTCAGTCACGTGTTGAACGGCGACATGCGGCTCAACATCCGCCTCATGGGCTTGCTGTTCGGCATCATGGTCCTGGCCATCGTGGGCCAGCGCGTGATCTGGTTCGGCGGCGGGCGCAGCAGTCGCCGCGACGGTGGCGGCAACCAGGTCTGGATGATCGGGCTGGCGCTGATCGTGGTGGGCTACATCGGCTATTTCTTCGCGCGCCTGATCCAGGCGGCGGTGGCGCGTTCGCGCGAGTCGCTGGCGGATGCTTCGGCCGTGCAGTTCACCCGGCAAACCGACGGCATTGCCGGCGCGCTGAAAAAGATCGCCGTACTCGCCGAGGGCTCCTCCCTGCAGGCGGCCAACAGGCAGGAAGTGGCGCACATGCTGTTTGGCGAAGCGGGCCGGTTCAATGCCTTGTTCGCCACGCACCCGCCGTTGCTCGAACGGATCAGGGCACTGCAGCCCGGTTTCCGTGAGGAGGAGCTGAGCCGATTGGCAACCACGATGGAAGCGGCCACCGCTCCGCCTCTGGCGACTGCGGCGCCGACGCGCGCTGGCGGCCCAACCGGCGTCGGGGTGCCGCCGTTGCCGGTGGTCGGGGCATCGCTGGCGGCCGGTCATCGGGGTTTCCAGCGCGCCGAGGCGGTGCGGCGAAATCTTCCACCCACGCTGGCGGCCGCCGTGCAGCAGCCGGAATCGGCGCTGGCGGTCGTGCTCGCCCTGGCGATTTGCGCGCAGGCCGATATCCGCAATCTGCAGCAACGGCGAGTGGCCGACGCCTTCGGCGATGACGTGCTCGCCGCCGTCGCCGCGCTGGTGAACGACGTGGAGTCGCTGGCGCCGGAGTCACGCCTGCCGCTGGCAGCGTTGGCGTTTCCCGCATTGAAGCAGCTTTCCGACGGACGTCAGAAGACCTTGCTGGATACATTGAGTGCGCTGGTGCGCGCCGACGGTCGGGTCGATCTGAACGAGTACTGCCTGAGCCGGCTTTTGCGGTTGCAATTGCTGGAGGCGCGCCGTCCGCGCCGGACGCCGCTGGACGGCGTGAAGAAACTGCCGGCGCGCCGCGACAGCGTGGCGCTGGTGTGTGCCGTGGTAGCGACTCACGGCCATACCGATGAAGACGCGGCGCGGCGTGCCTGGTTGCTGGCGATGCAGGCGTGCTTTCCCAACGAGGCGTTGGTCTGGCAGGCGCCACCCGTGGCCTGGCAGGCACCGTTCGAACAGGCACTGAATGAACTGGATGAGCTGACGCCGCCGGCCAAGGAGCTGCTGATACAAGGCCTGGTCAGCGCGATCCGTGCCGACGACACCATCACCACCGCCGAAGCCGAGCTGCTGCGCGTGATCTGCGCCAGCCTGCATTGCCCGCTGCCGCTGTAGGAACGCGACCCGGACGCGATGCCGTCCGCAAGCGCCGTCGCCGGCACTGACACCGCCGGTTTCGCATCGCACAGGCCGGGCCGAGCGGCATGCTAGGCTTGCCGCGCCCCACGCCGGATGTCTCCGTGAGTTTGCCCCGTCAACCCGTCGTCGACTCGACCATCGCGCCGGCACTGTCCGCGTTGGCGTTCTTTTTCGTGATGACGTCGTACTACATCATCCGTCCGGTCAGGGACCAGTTGATCGGCGCGCTGGGTTCGGCCTCGCTGCCGCTGATCTACATCGTCGTGTTCCTGGTGATGCTGTTGCTGACGCCGGTGTTCGGCATGCTGGTGGCGCGTTTCCAGCGGCGCCACCTGCTGGGCTGGAGCTACAGCTTCTTCACCCTGTGCCTGCTCGCCTTCGTGCCGGCCTTTCTGGCGCAGGAACAGATCGGCGCGCACGCGCTGGGGCTGGTGTTCTACGTCTGGGCCAGCGTGTTCAACCTGTTCGTGGTGTCGCTGTTCTGGAGTTTCATGGCCGACATCTTCGACAGCGGCCAGGCGCGTCGGGTGTTTTCCCTGATTGCGCTGGGCGGCATGGCGGGTGCGGTTTTCGGGCCGCTGGTGACCAAGTTGCTGGTGCAATGGATCGGCGTGGCGCCGCTGCTGCTGGTGTCGGCGCTGGCGCTGGGTATCGCCCTGGCGTTGCTGCTGCGCTTGTCGGCCCAGCGCGATCGCCTGCCGGGGGATCCGGGCAACATGGCCATCGGTGGTTCGCTGTGGGCTGGCCTCAAGGAGCTCTGGTCGCGGCCGTTCCTGCGCTACATGGCCTTGCTGATGCTGTTTGGCGACGGTATCGGCACCTTGGCGTATGCGATGGTGGCTGACTACGCCAAGGCCCATTTCTCCGATGCGGTGGCGCGCACCGCGTTCTACAACGATCTGGATCTGGCCACCAATCTGCTGGGTGCGTCGATGCAATTGACGCTCACGCGCTGGTTGCTGATCCGCCGCGGCGCAGGCTGGGGATTGGTGGTGCCCACGGTGGTGAACGTGGTGTTGCTGGCCAGCGTGGCGTGGATCGGTGGCGGTTCGCTGGTGTTGTTCGGCATGGCCGTGCCGATGCTGGCGGCGATGCTGGTGATCACCCGTGGCTTCGCCTACGGCATGACGAAGCCGGCGGTGGACGCGTTGTATACGCGCGTCCCGCGAGAGACGCGGTACAAGGGCAAGAACTTCGTCGAGACGGCGGTGTGGCGGTTCGGGGATGTGCTGGTGACCAGTGCCGTGAGTGGCTTGCGCATGCTCGGTTGGGGTGTCGGTGGCCTGGCCCTGCTCGGTACCGGAGTCGCGGCCATGGCGACCGTGGTGGCGCGTCGGGCGGGCTGGTCCCCCGACCTGGCCCCGGAAGATCCCGCCGGACGCGACAACAGCGACACGCAGCCGGTTTGAGCCCGGTCGCCATGGTTCCGGCTCCCGATCAGCTGGTGATATAGCGCTGCAGGTGTTCGATTTCCTCTGCCTGCGCGTCGATCACGGCTTTCACCAGGTCGCCGATCGAAATCACGCCCACGACCTGCTCGCCCTCAACCACCGGCAGGTGGCGGATGCGACTGTCGGTGCACAGGCGCATGCAGTCGAACACATCCGTGTCCGGGCTGACCGTGATCGGGCTCGGGCTCATGATGTCCGCCACCGCCGTCTGCGATGACGAACGCCCTTGCAGCAGGATCTTGCGCGCGTAGTCGCGCTCGGACATCACGCCGACCAACGTGGTGCCGCGCATCACCAGCAAGGCGCCGATGCGGTGTTCGGCCATGCGTTTGATCGCCTCGAGTACGGGCGCGTCGGGTTCGATGGAAAAGATGGTGCTGCCCTTGCTTTCAAGCAGATGTTTGGCCTGGCGCATGAGGTCTCTCCTGCCGGTCCCGGCGGACCGGATGGGCTGAGTCTAACGTCGCCCGGAATGTTGCGTGTGGCGTTTGTGTGAACTCAGCGCGGCGGCCGTTTCGGCGCATTGCCATCGACGTAGTCGGGGCCGCCCAGTTGGCGCATCTGCTGTTGTATCCACTGCATGCGACGCAGCACGTATGCGCTGGGTCGATCGGCATGCAAGCGCCGCGGGTTGGGCAGCACCGCCGCCAACCGGGCGGCTTGCGCCGCGGTGAGCCGGGCGGGTGGCACATGGAAAAACGCCGAGCTGGCAGCGCCCGCGCCGTAGATGCCGTTGCCGAATTCGGCGATGTTCACGTACACCTCGAGGATGCGCTGTTTGGGCCAGGTCAGCTCGATCAAGGCGGTGAAATAAGCTTCGAGCCCCTTGCGCACGAAACTGCGACCGTTCCACAGGAACAGGTTTTTCGCGGTTTGCTGGCTGATCGTGCTGGCGCCACGCAGCCGCTTGCCATCGTCGTGGGCATCCAGCGCGCTCTGGATGGCATCGAAATCGAAACCGTGGTGGTAGGGAAACCGCTGGTCTTCGCCCGCCACCACGGCCAGCGGCAGTTGTCGCGATATTTCCTCCCACGGCACCCAGCGGTAGT
>JBIQMK010000228.1:0-5373 GCA_044463365.1 Rhodanobacter sp.
AATGCGGGCCTCAAGAGCGAAGGCATCGTCCCGATCGAGCAGTTCAAGGACGAGCAGGGCGTGCTGGAGGTGCAGGTAGGCGACGAGGTGAAGGTAGCCCTCGAAGCATTGGAAGACGGGTTCGGCGAAACCAAGCTGTCGCGCGAGAAGGCCAAGCGCTCGATGGTGTGGGACGACCTGGAACAGGCGTTCGACAAGGAAGAGACCATCGTCGGCATGATCTCCGGCAAGGTCAAGGGCGGCTTCACCGTCGACATCAAGGATGTCCGCGCGTTCCTGCCGGGCTCGCTGGTCGACGTGCGTCCGGTGCGCGACCCGGTCTACCTCGAGGGCAAGGAACTCGAGTTCAAGATCATCAAGCTGGACCGCAAGCGCAACAACGTGGTGGTCAGCCGCCGCGCCGTCGTCGAGACCGAGTTCTCCGAGGAGCGCGAGAAGCTGCTCGAGCGCCTGACCGAGGGCGCCGTGGTCAAGGGCACCGTCAAGAACCTCACCGACTACGGCGCGTTCGTGGACCTGGGCGGCATCGACGGCCTGCTGCACATCACCGACATGGCGTGGAAGCGCGTGCGTCATCCGTCCGAAGTCGTCAACGTCGGCGACGAGCTGGACGTGCGCGTGCTGAAGTACGACAAGGAGCGCAACCGCGTTTCGCTGGGCCTGAAGCAGCTGGGCGACGATCCGTGGGTCGCCATCGCCCGCCGCTACCCGGTCGGCAGCCGCCTGTTCGGCAAGGTTTCCAACGTCACCGATTACGGCTGCTTCGTCGAGATCGAGCCGGGCGTGGAAGGCCTGGTGCACGTGTCCGAGATGGACTGGACCAACAAGAACGTCAACCCGGCCAAGGTGGTTCAGGTCGGTGACGAAACCGAAGTCACCGTGCTGGACGTGGACGAGGAGCGTCGCCGCATCTCGCTGGGTATCAAGCAGACCCGCTCGAACCCGTGGGAAGCCTTCGCCGCCATGCACAAGAAGGGCGACAAGGTGTCCGGCCAGATCAAGTCGATCACCGACTTCGGCGTGTTCATTGGCCTGGAGGGCGGCATCGACGGCCTGGTGCACCTGTCCGATATTTCCTGGCAGGTGTCCGGCGAAGATCTCGTGCGCGACTTCAAGAAGGGCGAGGAGATCGAGGCCGTGGTACTGGCCGTCGACCCGGAACGCGAGCGCATCTCGCTGGGCATCAAGCAGATGGAGCAGGATCCGTTCGGTCAGTTCATGGCGGCGAACCCGCGCGGCACGATCGTCAACGGCACCGTCAAGGAAGTGGACGCCAAGGGCGCCGTGATCGACCTGGGCGAGGGCGTCGAGGGCTACCTGCGCGCCAACGACATCGCCAAGGAGCGCATCGACGACGCCACCCAGCACCTGAAGGTGGGCGACAAGGTCGAAGCCAAGTTCACCGGCATGGATCGCAAGGGCCGCCAGCTGGCGCTCTCGATTCGCGCCAAGGACGAGGAAGATGCGCCCGAGTCGGTTGTCGACTACGCCTCCGCCTCCACCGGCACGACCAAGCTTGGCGCCTTGCTCAAAGAGCAGTTCAACAAGGCCGATTGATCGGTAGCGACTTACCGAGTTGACGCGGGGCGGCATCACGCCGCCCCGCTGTTTCATGTCACGGACATTGGGGACCATGACCAAATCCGAATTGATCGAAGCGCTGGCGAGACGCCAGACCCATCTTGCGTTCGCGGACGTGGAGATGGCCGTAAAGAGCGTGATCGAGCAGATGAGCCACGCGCTGGCCCATGGCGAACGCATCGAAGTACGCGGTTTTGGCAGTTTCGCGCTGCATTACCGTCCGCCCAGGATGGGCCGCAATCCCAAGACCGGTGAGGCGGTCGCGCTCCCCGGCAAGCATGTGCCGCACTTCAAGCCCGGCAAGGAATTGCGCGAACGCGTCAACCTGCAACTGGAAAGCGCGACGGCCTGAAGCCCGACCACCGGTTCATCGAGGCAGGCGACAGGTGTCGTTCCTGCCTTTCTTTTTGAGGGCTATCCACTCGCAGCTTTTGCTGACCCGCCCCTGATCGCTGCATGGGGTCGAAGCTGTGCCGACGTCGGTCAATCAGGTAAAGTCCCGCCATGCGATTGCTCGTATTGCTCCTCCTCAAGGCCTTCCTCGCTGCTGGCGTTCTGCTGGGGGCGTTGAACGCCGACCTCGTCGGTTACGACCTGGGTTTTGCGCGCATCCAGCTGCCCAAGGGAGCCGGCTTGCTGGGGAGTCTGGTCATCGGTTGGCTGCTCGGCGGTCTCACCGCCTGGTTTGGCGTGAGCACCGGCCATCGTCGCCAACAACGCAAGGCAAGCAAGAAGCCAGCGGCTGGCGCATGAGCTTCCTGTATCTGTTGGCCATGGCGGTGCCGGCGGCTTTCGCGCTGGGTTGGTGGACCTCCCGCCGCGCGGGCGTACGCCGCTCGGGTGCGAGGGTCAGCGAACTCTCGTCCGATTATTTTCGTGGCCTGAACTACCTGCTCAACGAAGAGCAGGACAAGGCGATCGAAGTTTTCCTCAAACTCGCCGAATACAACCGCGATACGGTGGAAACCCACCTGGCGCTCGGCAATCTGTTTCGCCGCCGCGGCGAGGTGGACCGGGCCATTCGCCTGCATCAGCACCTGGTGTCGCGCCCCGGACTGAACGACGCCATGAAGACGGTGGCCCTGCTCGAACTGGGCGAGGATTACATGCGCGCCGGGCTGCTCGATCGCGCCGAGGCGCTGTTTCGCGACCTGGTGGCCATGGACGCTCATGCACCTTCGGCGCTGCGTCATCTCATCGCGATTTACCAGCACGAGCGCGATTGGCACAAGGCCATCGAACACGCGCGCCGCCTGGAGGCCATGACGGGCGAGGACGAGACGCCGATGATGGCGCAGTTCTATTGCGAGCTCGCCGAGCGTTCGCGTCAGCATGGCGCGAGGAGCGAGGCGCGGGATTACCTGGCCCAGGCATTTGGCAGCCAGCCGCAATGCGTGCGGGCGTACATGCTGACCGGTCGGCTGAATTCGGAAGACGGCGCGTATGACGCGGCGGTGGAAGCCTATGAAGCCGCGGTCGATGCGGACGTCGCCTTCGTACCGGATATCCTGCCGCCGCTGCTCGACAGCTATGAACGGTCCGGGCAGATGGGGCGCGCGGAGCATTTTCTGCGCGGTCTGCTCGACCGCTATCATGGCGTCTCGCCCGTGCTGGCGCTGACGAACCTGTATCGACAGCGTGATGGCGACCGGCAGGCGGTGGAGTTTCTCACCTCGCAATTGCGACAGCGGCCATCGGTACGCGGGCTGATGACCCTGATCGATGCCACCATGGACAAGATCGACGGTGAGGCGAGGGAGAATTTCCAGATACTGCGCGAGCTCATGCGCAAGCTGCTGGAAGGGCAGGCGATGTATCGTTGCAGCCGTTGCGGTTTCGGCGCCAAGGCCCATCACT
Source organism: Rhodanobacter sp. (assembly GCA_044463365.1). Taxonomy (GTDB): domain Bacteria; phylum Pseudomonadota; class Gammaproteobacteria; order Xanthomonadales; family Rhodanobacteraceae; genus Rhodanobacter. The sequence continues at coordinate 3,439 of JBIQMK010000228.1, forward strand.
GGCAATGCCCCAGTTGCAAGAACTGGAGCACCATCCGCCCCATCCACGGGGTTGCCAATGAATGAGCATGGATTTGTCGTGCCAGGGTTGGCAGCGGGATGGTTGGTAGCGTCATTCGTTCTGGCGTGGCTGCTGGTGGGGGGCGCCATTTTTTACGCGCGCCGGCGCGGCATGTTCGATCAGCCCGGCCAACGCCGGTCCCATCGTGTGCCGACACCCCGCGGCGGTGGCATCGGCCTGGTGATGGCCGTGTTCATCTGCGCTTCCGGAGCGCTGTTGACGTCACCCAGACCGATGTCTGCGGTGGTTGTCGCGGGTGTGATGGTGGCGTTGTTTCTCGTCGCACTGGTCGGATGGTGGGATGACCACCATCCGCTGCCGGTGTGGCCGCGGTTGGGAGCACAGGCGGCGGCCGTCGTTTTGTTTTCCTTCACGCTGATCGCTACAAACTTGTCGTGGTACTGGTTCCCGTTATTGCTGCTGGCGGGTATGTGGAGCATCAACTTGCACAACTTCATGGATGGCATCGATGGCCTGCTTGCGCAGCAAATCGTTTTCGTGGCGGGCGCCCTCGGTTGCCTGGCCTGGTCCGTCCGCGAGCCGGCCCTGGCGATCGGGACGGGTACGGTCATGACGGCCGGCATGGGTTTCTGGCTCTACAACCGGTCGCCTGCGCGCATTTTCATGGGTGACGTCGGCAGCGGCAGCGCGGGATTGCTCGTGTTTGTTTTTTCCGTCCTGCTGTGGCGCGTCGAACCGTCGCTGGCATGGGTGACACTGGTGCTCTCGTCGGCGTTCGTCACCGATGCCAGCCTGACCCTCATCACGAGAATGACGGGCGGACGCTCGTGGCATAGCGCTCACCGTGAACATCTTTATCAATGGATGGTGCGCAGCGGCGTGTCACACGCCGGTGTTGATATGCGCTACCTGGGCTGGAACCTGTTGATAGCGGCGCCTGCTGCATGGTGGATGGCGAGCCATCCGCAGGCCGCATTGCCGGTCGCTGTCGCGATCTACCTGATTGCGGCGGTGCTGTGGCTGGTCCTGAAGCGCCGTTGCCTGCAGCGCCCTGTCGCAGGAGGCCGCCATGCTGCTGCGTAAGATGGCCGCCTTCATCCATCCGCGTGTCGCCGTGGTGCTGCACGACCTCGCCGCGACGGCGCTGGCCTGGTGGATCAGCAAACTGTTGCGCTATGCATTGAAGCCGGACGAGATCGTCAGCTTCATGCTGTTCGAATTTCCCATCGTGCTGCTGGTGCAGGGCCTCATTTTCCGCTGGACGGGCTTGTACAAGGGCGTGTGGCGTTTTGCCAGCCTGCCCGACCTGTGGAATATCCTGCGTGCGGTGCTCCTGGGCGCCGTGGCGATCGGGCTGTCGCTGTTCCTCTACTGCCGGCTGGAGGGCGTTCCGCGGTCGGTGTTGTTGATGTACCCGATGGTCCTGGCTGGCTTGTTGGGCTTGCCACGACTCACCTACCGGTTCTGGAAAGACAGCCGGGACGACTTGCGCCACGGCGTGTCCATCAAACGGGTATTGATCGTCGGCGCCGACCGTGCCGGCGAGGTGCTGTCACGTGACCTGCGCCGCGACAGCGGCTACGCCGTGGTGGGCTTCGTGGACGACCGCATGAACTTGCGTGGCGCCAGCATCAATGGCCACCCCGTGCTGGGTGATCTCGAGCAGTTGCCCGACGTGGCACGGGAAGCGGCGGTGGACATGCTGCTGATCGCCATGCCCCAAGCCTCGACCAACGAGATGCGCCGCGTGGTCGCGCTGTGCGATGCCACCGATTTGCCGTATCGCACCGTACCGCGGCTGGATGACGTCGTGGCCGGTCGCGCGCAGTTCAACGAGATCAAGGACGTGGCGATCGAGGATCTCCTGGGCCGCGACGCGGTGGAACTGGACTGGACCGCGATCCGCCAGACCCT